>JANYBS010000191.1 GCA_025360715.1 Candidatus Eiseniibacteriota bacterium
GGGCGCGTGCGCGCGAGGCGGTCGTAGGCTTCGCCTACCTCGACGCCCGTTCGCACCGCCATGGCCAGCGCGTACGCCGCGACCACGCCGATCAGCGGCGCGCCGCGGATGGTCATGTCCTCGATGGCACGTGCGGCGCTCTCCAGGTCGCGCGCGCTCGCGACAACGACGCGGCCGGGCAACTCGCGCTGGTCGAAGAAGTGCAGCGCGTCGTCGGCCCACCACGCGGCGCGCGTCTCGCGTCCGTTCACGCGCATGCGGCGCCTCGCGTATCGCGCTTCATCGCAGCGCCAACGCGCGCGCGAGCTGGCGTACGAGCGTCTCGCCGGCTTCGGCGGCGGTGGCACCAAAGGCCAGCACGCCGTCCTCGTGGCCGCCCATCGCGGCGATGCGCGTCGATGCGAACGTGCCTTCGCGATACATCCGCTGCACCTCTTGCGCCATGGCGGGTGTGCCGTTGGCGGCGCTCGCGTGCGTGACCGGCAAGCCCAGTGCGCGCGCATGACGCCAGACCTCGGGGCAGTGCGCGTGCAGCACCACGCGGATCGCGGGCGAGGCGTCGTACAGCGCGGCGTGCGTGAGCGACTCCGAGCTTGGCGCCACCAGGCCGCAGCTGCTCACATGATTGCGGGTGATGTCCCAGTCCTCGACCACGCAGAACTCGCGCGCGCTCACCTGCGCGATGCCCGCCGTCTGCGTGCCCGTCACGAGGAAGCGCCGCTTGCCGCGCGCGATATCGCCAAAAGGCCCGATGCGCGCGCTCACATTGCCATAGCCCAGGCCGTCATAGCGCGCCGGGTCCTGCCCCAGGAGTCGCAGGTGCGCGAGGATCCCGCGCCACGCAGCAAGCACGCGAATGGTCTCGTCGTGCATGCGCGCATCGAGCGGCATCTGGCGATGCGCGACTTCGAAACGGATGACGCCTTCGGATGGGGAGTGGGCCATGGCGCGGTTACGTTAGTCGCGCATCCGCCGGACCGCCAGCGCCGCGCCGCAGCAGGCGCCCGCATTTTCTCCGCGCCAGCGCAAGCGACTCCCGCTACAGTGCGACGCGCAGCCTTCCCGAAAGGATCCCCATGTCGCGGCAGTACTCGCACCGATCATTGCATCGCATCTTGTACGTGCAGGTCGTCGCGGCGATCGTCGCCGGCGTCGTGGTCGGGCATTTCTGGCCTGGTACGGCCGTGGCGCTCAAGCCCATCGGCGATGGCTTCATCAAGCTCATCAAGATGCTCGTGGCGCCGATCGTGTTCTGCACCATCGTGCATGGCATCGCCGGCATGCGGGACCTCAAGAAGGTCGGTCGCGTGGGCGGCAAGGCGCTTCTGTATTTCGAGGTGGTCTCCACCGCGGCGTTGGCGATCGGCTTGATCGTCGCGAACACGCTCAAGCCCGGCGCCGGCTTCAATGTGGATCCGCGCACGCTCGATCCCGGCAAGGTGGCCGAGTACACGCAGCGCGCTCATGCCACCAGCCTTACGAACTACGTGCTCGACCTGATCCCCGCCACGGTGCTCGACCCGTTCGCGCACGGCGACATCCTGCAAGTGCTGCTCCTGGGCATCCTGTTCGGTTTCGCGATCTCGGCGCTCGGCGACAGGGGCGAGCGCGTGGCGCATGGCATCGAGCTGGCAGGCAAGGTGGTGTTCGCGGCCGTGAACATCGTCATGCGCTTGGCGCCGCTGGGCGCTTTCGGCGCGATGGCGTTCACGGTGGGCAGGTACGGCCTGGCGTCGCTGCTGCCCATGGCGCGCCTGATCGGCAGCGTCTACCTGACGAGCGCGCTATTCGTACTGGTGGTGTTGGGCTTGATTGCGCGCGCCGCCGGTTTCAGCCTGTGGCGATTGCTCGTGTTCCTGCGCGACGAGTTGCTGCTGGTGCTGGGCACCAGTTCATCCGAGAGCGCGCTGCCGCGGCTCATGGAAAAACTCGAGTGTCTGGGATGCTCCAAGTCGGTGGTGGGGCTCGTCGTGCCAACGGGCTATTCGTTCAATCTGGATGGCACGAACATCTATATGACGATGGCCGCGCTGTTCATCGCGCAGGCCACCAACACGCCACTCACGCTCACGCAGCAACTCACGATTCTCGGCGTGGCCATGCTCACGTCGAAGGGTGCCAGTGGCATCACCGGCGCGGGCTTCGTGACGCTCGCCGCGACGCTCGCCGTGGTGCCCGCTCTGCCCGTGGCGGGCATGGCGCTCGTGCTGGGCATCGACCGCTTCATGAGCGAGTGCCGCGCGCTCACGAACTTCGTGGGCAACGCCGTCGCGACGATCGTCGTCTCGCGCTGGGAAGGCGAACTGGATCGTGAGCAGCTGACGCGCGTGCTCGCCGGCAAGGACTGACGCGCGGCTGCAACGCGGCCACTGCGGCGCTACTGCGGCAGCTTCGTCGCCTGCCAGCCCACCGCGCGCCACTCGCCCCTGCGGTGGATGAAGAAGCCCGAGTTCAGGTACTTGGCCACGGTTGTGGTGTCGCCATGCACCGTCGTCGCCACCAAGCGGAACGCGAGCAGTGCCGCATCGCCGTACTGCTGGATGCGCACGTCCTCGGCGCCGTAGCTGACCTTGGGATCGCCCGGCTGCGGCGCGGGCGCAGACTTCACGTCTTTCATGATGTCGGCCTTGCCGATGCGGCGGCCGCTGGAGCCCGTGTAGATCAGGTCGTCCGCCCAGAAGCGCTCATGGGTCGCAGCCTGGATCGCGGCGTCGTTGCGGCCCGCGCCGTCGAGGAACGTGGTGAGCATGCGCGTGAGTTCGGCTGCGGCCGGCGCAGGTGCGGCAGCGTTCGCCGCACGCGCGGCGGACGCAGACGTCATGAGCGGTCCAACGAGCAGCGCGGCCACCAGCGTAGCGAATGTGGCCTTGGCGAAGTGCTTGATCATGCAGCCTCCTGTGCGACGCCGCGCCTAACGGCGCAGCACCATCGTGACGAATCCGAATGTGTCGTGGCCCCAGCGTGCAAAGGCATCCGCGTGCGCCTCGATGCGCGCGTGGAATGCCTCGGTGTCGGGGTCATCGGGGCGCGCCTGCAGTGCGCGGCGCAGGCTCGCGGCGTACGTGTGCTCGTAGGCGTCGAACTCCTCCTGCGTACTCACATGATGTCCCGCCACCTGCCAGCCGCACTCGCGCGCGGTCTCGAGCGTGTTCTCGAGTGTCATCATCATCGATTCGTCGGCGCCGAAAAATGCGAGATACTCGGGGTCGGGCGTGCGGCGCCAGAATCCTTCGCCCACGATCGCCGTGCCCATGGGTTTGACCAGGTTGCCCAGCGCCGCGAGCGTCTCGCGATAGCCTCCGAACGCATGCAGCGAGCCCACACACAGCCCCAGATCGAACGAATGCGGCATGAGCGGCACCTGTGCCGCCGGGAACATCTCGATGCGCAGGTCGCGCATGAGGCCGCGTTGCATGGCGTAGGTGCGCAGCATCGTGGCGAAGGTGGGATTGGGTTCGATCGCCGTGCCCGTGGCGGCGAAGCGCTCCATGGCGGCGAGCAGCCACGCGCCTTTGCCGCAGCCCACATCGAGCACGTTGGCGCGCAGCCCATGCGGCGGTGCGCACGTGATGCTATCGAGGATCGCGGCCAGCGAGGGCTCCGAGATGGGACCCAGGATCAGGCGATCGGCGTGGGCGAGCGTGGTGAAACGATAGGGATCCATGGCGGCAATGTATCAGGTGGCTGCAGCGCCGTCCGCCCATGCTGCTGCAGCCCAAGCCGTTCCGCGAGGGCCGCCGATGGGTCGAATGGCCCGCGAATTCGCACGTCCCGGCCGGAATTTCGGTGGCGGCGCGCGGCGCGCTCAGGCACAATTGACGGTTCGTGACCCCCACGCTCGTCTCTTTCCCCACGCTCGTCTCTCTCCCCGCGACCGTTTCGGAGGCGCCCTTGTTCCGCCGTGCCGTCACTGCCTTGTCACTTCTTGCGTTGCTCCTGATCGGCACAACGCCGCGCACGGCCCAGGCCGTTCCGGTCGTTCCCGCGAACTTCGTGGTCGAGAATGCGTTCCCTGGTGTGGGTTTCGTCGTGCCCACGAAGGTGGCGTGGCTCCCGGACGGCCGTGCGCTCGTGGCCGAGAAGCGGGGCCGTGTGTGGGCCGTGCAGAACGGTGTGAAGGCCGCGACGCCCATGCTGGCCATCGATGCGCAGGTGCTCGACGCGAATGATCGTGGGCTCCTGGGGCTGACGGTGGACCCGAACTACTTCGTGAATCACTACATCTACGTCATGTACACGGTGGACCCGGACTCGGACAACGTCGAGACCAACACCGATGCGTATTCTCGGCTGTGCCGCTACACGGTCAATTTCACAGACTCCGCGAGCGTGATCGCGTCTTCGCGCGCGATCCTGTTCGGCGACACCTGGACCAATGGCATCGTCTCGGCGTCGCCCTCGCACACGATCGGCGATCTCAATTGGGGCGCCGATGGCAGCCTGATGGTGTCCAATGGCGACGGCGCGGACTTCAACCAGATGGACCAGGGTGGCCTTGAACCCGGCAGCTTCGGCGCGGGCAAGACCGACCCAAGCCAGGACATCGGCGCTTTCCGCGCGCAGTCGTTGAGCAGCCTCAATGGCAAGATCCTGCGCCTGAATCCGGCCACCGGGCAGGGCTATGCGAGCAATCCGTGGTACGACGGCAATCTGTCGTCCATCCGCTCGCGCATCTGGTGCTACGGACTGCGCAACCCATTCCGCTTCACGGTCCGCCCGGGCACCGGCGTGACCAATCCCGCCACGGGCAACCCGGGCACACTGTTCGTCGGTGATGTGGGTTGGAACACATGGGAAGAGCAGAACATCACCACGACGGGTGGCAAGAACTTCGGCTGGCCGTGCTACGAAGGCCCGAGCGGCCAGTCGTCATATCAGGCCGGTAACCCGGCGCATAACGGCTGCAGCACGCTGGGCACCATCTCCGATGACCCGGTGTTCCAGACGGCGCCCACGCTCACCTACAATCACAGCTCATCCGTGAGCAGTGTCCCGAACTTCACGGGCCTATGGGGCAACACCGCGATCGGCGGAACGTTCTATCGCGGTGCGAACTACCCAGGCGCCTATCGCCAGCAATACTTCTTCGGCGACTATGGCCAGAGCTGGGTGCGCGTCATGACCGTGGACGCGAACAGCAACATGCTGAGCGTCGCCGACTTCGGCACCGCCATGGACTCGCCGGTCAACTTCTCGACCGACCCGGTCTCGGGCGACGTGTTCTACGTGTCGATCACCACCGGTCAGGTGCGTCGCATCCGCTACACCGGCGTCACGGGTAACGCGAACCCCATCGCGGTCGCGGTCGCCAGTCCCGACTTCGGCGCCTCGCCGCTCACCGTGAGCTTCTCCAGCAGCGGCACGTATGATCCCGACGCCGATCCGATCACTTATGGGTGGACCTTCGGTGACGGCTCGGTGGGCTCGACCGATCCGAACCCCGTGCATCAGTACGCGACGCCGGGCACGTACCACCCGATCCTGAGCGTGTACGACAACAAGGGCGGCATCGGCCGCGACACGCTCGTCGTGACGGTCACGGGCAACTCCGCGTTCCCGAGCGCTGCGGTGCTCGACAACTTCAACCGTGCGAACGGCGGTATCGGCGCGAATTGGACGGTCGACAAGGCCGGTTTGAACGTGTCGGGCAATGCCCTTACGCAGAGCGCCAGCGACAATGTGGCGGTGTGGAATTCCAATCTGTTCGGCCCGAACCAGGAAGCCTACTTCACGTTCACCAACGTCAACATCAACGCCCCCGAGCATGACCTGATGCTCAAGGTGCAGGGCTTCACCTGGGACACCGGCGAGATCGAGGTGCGTTACGACGGCGCCAGCCAGGCGGTGGTCGTGTCCACCTATGCTCCGGTGTCCGGCTGGCAGCAGCGTGGTACGCCGATGCCGGTCACGTTCGCAGCGGGCGATCGCTTCGGCGCCCGAGCGCTGGCCGACGGCACGATCCAAGTGTTCCGCAACAGCGGCATGCTCGGTTCGGTGTACGCGCCGGACTGGGCGTTCTCGGCGCAGGGCGGCCATGTGGGCATGACGCTCGTTGGCCTGGGCAGCACGATCATCGATGACTTCGGTGGCGGCGACATCAACTTCAACTCGAATACGCCGCCGGTCTGCAAGGTCACCTCGCCCGTGAACAAGGCGTTCTTCGTGACAGGCCAGGTGCTGCCACTCACGGGTACCGCGAGCGATGCGCAGGATGCCGCGAACAAGCTCAAGTACCACTGGGACGTGGAGCTGCACCACAACACGCATATCCATTTCGTGCTCGCGTTCGACAGCGTGTCCACCAGTTATATCGGCGTGAACCATGATGACGGCACCGGCGTGTTCGACCGCATCCGTCTCACGGTCACCGACACCGGCGGGCTCTCGGCGAAAGACTCCGTCGACATCTACCCCGAGATCGATCTGTCGCCGACGCCTGTCACGTTCCTGCCGGCGGCGCCCACGACCGTCGACAGCATCACGTACTCGTTCCGCCTGCGGAACTATGGCCGCATGCCCGCGAACATCTCGCATTGGGCGATCCTCACGAGCGCGGGCGTACTCGCGCAGGGCGACACGCTGGTGGCCGCGCTCGACAGCGTGACGATCAGCGCCAAGGTGCCGCCGTCGCTGCTGCGCGCCAGCTACGCGCTGCGCGTGGTCGCCGATACGACCCTGAAAGTGACCGAGACCAACGAGGCGAACAACTCGGCGATGAGTGCGATCACGATTCTGCCCTCGCCGGTCAACCATCCGCCGATCGCGGCGGCGAGCGGTACGCCGTTGAGCGGCTCGGCGCCGCTGTTCGTTAACTTCACGAGCGCGGCGTCCACGGACCCCGACGGTGATCCGCTCACCAGCGCGTGGACGTTCGGTGATGGCGGCACCGCCACGGGCACCACGACCACGCACTCTTACACGGCGCCCGGCTCGTACACCGCCACGGTCACGGTGAGTGACGGCCGCGGCGGCACGGCCAGCGCGAACGTGGCGATCAGCGTGAGCACGCTGCCGGGCACGTTCCCCACGGCCGCGGTGCTCGACAACTTCAACCGTTCGAACGGCGTGCTGGGTGCGAACTGGCTCAACGCCGGCAGCATCCGCGTCGCGAGCAACCTGGCTTCGCCCGGCACCTCGGCGTCGAACGCGGTGTGGAATGGCGGTCCGTTCGGTCCGTACCAGGAAGCGTTCATGACGCTCACCACGCTCAGCAGCACGTCGACCGACCAGGACCTGATGCTCAAGATCCAGGGCACGACTTTCGACACGGGCCATATCCGTGTGCGCTACAACTCGAGCACCAAGCAGGTGATCGTGCAGACGTACACGACCGCGCAGGGTTACGTCACGCGTGGCGCGCCGATCACCGTGACGATGGTGAACGGCGACAAGCTGGGCGCGCGAGCGACGCCCGACGGCACCGTGGAAGTGTGGCGCAATGGCGTGAAGCTCGGCACGGTCTCGGCTGTGGGCTGGCCGTTCATCGCGAACGGCGGCCGCATCGGCATGGCGTTCGTGGGTGCGTCCACTGCGCGTGCCGACGACTTCGGCGGCGGCACCATGGCGAACTCGCCGGATTCGCCGCCGGTGGCGGCGGCCTCGGCGTCGCCGAGCACCGGCGTGGCGCCGTTCACGACCACGCTATCGAGCGCGGGCTCGAGCGATCCCGACAACGATCCGCTCACGTTCACGTGGGCGTTCGGTGATGGCACCACGGGCGCCGGCGCGAGCGTGTCGCACACCTACACGGCGGTGGGCAGCTACACCGCGACCGTGACCGCGAACGATGGCCGCGGCGGCACGGCGAGCGCCTCTGTGGTGATCGCGGTCACGAACACGCCGCCCCCGTTCCCCACGACTCCGGTGGTCGACAACTTCAATCGCGCGAACGGCGCGTTGGGTGGCAGCTGGGTGGGCGCCACCACCGGCATGACCATTGCCTCGAACGCCATGGTGCAGGGCTCGCAGGACGTGACCATGGTGTGGAACGGTGCGGTCTTCGGCGCCAGCCAAGAGGCCTACGTGACCTTCGCCGCGCTCAACAACGCGGCGCCCGAACACGACTTCATGATGTGCGTACAGG
The DNA here is from genome assembly GCA_025360715.1 of Candidatus Eiseniibacteriota bacterium. Taxonomy (GTDB): domain Bacteria; phylum Eisenbacteria; class RBG-16-71-46; order RBG-16-71-46; family RBG-16-71-46; genus CAIXRL01. Next base: position 8,084 of record JANYBS010000191.1, read on the forward strand.
GCCTGTCGTGGGACACCGGTCACATCGAGGTGCGCTACGAAGGTCCCACGTCGAGCGTGTTCATCACGTCTTACTCTGGCGCGCAGGGCTGGATCTCGCGCGGCACGGTGAACGTGGCCTACGCCGCCGGCGATCGCTTCGGTGTGCGCGTCCGTGCTGACAACACGGTGGAAGTCTATCGAAACGCCACGCTCATGGGCACCGCGTCGGTCGCCGGTTGGACGTATGCGGGCCTCGGCGGCCACGTGGGCATGACGCTGACCGGCACCACGGGGACGATCATAGATGACTTCGGAGCGGGCAACTCCGCGGTCGCGGCGCAGCAGGCGAATCTCAAACCGGCGCAAGGCGACACGCACGCGCTGCCTGCGACGCTGGCGCTCTCCGGCGCGTGGCCGAACCCCAGCGCGGGCCGCGTTCAGTTCACGCTCGCCATGCCGCACGATGCGCGCGTGGGCTTCGCGGTATACGACCTGGAAGGCCGCCAGGTGTTCAGCGATGGCGACCGCGCGTACGCGGCCGGCACGCACACGCTCGCGTGGAGCGGCGCCACCGCCACAGGCGCACGCGCGCCGGTGGGCGTGTACCTGGCTCGTGTGATGGTGGGCGAGCAGGTGCTCACACGGCGAGTCGCGCTCTTGCGATAGCCACGCTCGAACAGACGTACGCAACACGCGGCCGCCCGGGTTCCTTCGCTCCGGGCGGCCGTTGTATGTCTGGCGCGAAGTCGCGCGTCAGCGCGTGCGCGCCAGCTTGCGCGCCGGCGCCTTGGCCGCTTGCAACGTCGCGCGCTTCTCGATCGCCCACTGCCGCATCATGCGCAGTGCCTGCACCATGCGCCGCGCCCGTGCCTCGGGGCGCTTGGCGTCTTCGATGAACTCCAGGTAGCCGCGCCGGTGCGATGGCGGCATGGTCTTGAACGCCACTTCGGCGTCGCCGTCGGCGTGCATGAGTTGCGCGAACTCGCGCGGGACCTCGAGTTCCTGCGGGGTGCGGTCGAACTCGAGGCCGACCATCACGTGGTCGCCCGCTTCCTTGCCTGTGCGTTCACGCATGTCGGAGTTGAACAATATGAAGTGCCCGCCGTTACCATCGCTCTTCGCCGCGCGGCGAAAACTCATCGCGCCCACGCGCACGATCACGCGCACCGCAGTGCGTCTTCCAAGGTACGCGCTCGCCTTGGGCGGCAGGAACAGATGCGGCCACGTTCCTGTGGGACCGGAGCTCTCGATCGTGGCGCGGAAGGCGATCGAGCCCGGTGGCTGCTTCGCAGCACGCGCGTGGCGCGGCGATGCGGTGGCGCTGCTGCTACGCGTTCGGCGAGTGCTGCGCTCAGCGGTGGCGCGGGGAGGCATGGCGGGAGTCCTCCGGCGGCGAGAGGCGTGCCGCCCTCGTGGACGCGGGAACGCAAGCGTCTGTCCGTACGCCGCGTCCGCGGCGCATGGCCGAGTCCACGCAGGAGCATCGCGCCGATGCGCGAGCGGTGCAAGCGAACGAGCCGCCTGCACAGAGGCGCGGGCGGCCCAATCAAACATCGTGCCGCGACCGCCGTCAGCCCTTCGCAGCGCCTTCGTTCGCGCGGCCGTGCGTGTGATAGGCCTCGCGCAGGCGCTTCATCAGGTCGTCGCGGCGGTCGTAAAGCCGCTTGAGCGGGCGCGGCGCGTGCCGGGCCAGCGCGTACGCGGTGAGCAGCGGTAGGCCGATCGTGGAGTCGGTGTAGCAGATGACGGTACCGGGCAGCTGCTCGGGATCGATCTTGCCCCAGCTCACGGCCTCGGCCGGCGTGGCGCCCGACAGACCGCCGGTGTCGGGGCGCGCATCGGTCACCGCCAGGAAGTAGTCGTGGCCCTTCTCGGCGATGCCCAGCACTTCCTGGATCTGCGGCTCGGTCTGCAGCAGGAAGTTCTTGGGGCTGCCGCCGCCTAAGATCCACACGCCGCTCTTACCGCCTGCGGCCTTGGCGTCCCACACGATCGCCGCGGTCTCGTTGACGTCGGCGTTCACGTCGAGCAGCAGCTCGTTGCCCTCGAGCGCCTTGGCCGCGATGTTCATGCCAATCGACGAATCGCCCGGCGAGCTGGTGTAGATCGGCACGCCGCAATCGTACGCGGCTGCCAAGAGGGACCGCCGCGTGAGCCCCAGCTTCTCCTCGCGCGCCTTGATGTACTTGCCACACAGATAGTGGAACTCGGCCGTGCTCATGGTGCGCTGGAACTCGGGGCCCGAGATGATCTCGCGGAAGAACGCGTCGGTATCCAGCAGCACTTTGTAATCAAAAAAAATGTCGTAGATGCGCACCACGCCTTCTTCGCGCAGCTCCACGTCGTCCACCTGGAAGGTGCCCTGGTGCATCGCCAGGCCCAATCCGAAATGCGTGTCGTGGTAGAGATTCGCGCCCGTCGAGACCATCCAGTCGACGAACCCCGCCTCCATCAGTGGGATGAGCGCGCTCATGCCCAGACCCGCCGGCGTGAGTGCGCCGGTGACCGACATGGCCACGGTCACGTCATCCTCGAGCATGCGCTCCACCAGCAGCCGCGCGCCTTCACGCAGGCGCGCGCCGTTGTAGGCCAGGAACGACTGGTCGATCAGGTCGGCCGCGGATTCCTTGCCTGTGATGGCGGTGGGATTGATGCGCTGGCCGCGCAGGTACTGCTGCTGGCTCTTGCCGTGGTCGGACATGCGAACCCTCGGAGCGTGGGTGGGTGCCGTGAGTGGAGGGCGCAGGATAACCGCCGCGGCGCGCCTCGTGAAGCCGCCCGCGCGGCCGCCCGCTCAGGCTCGGGGCGCGGACGCACGAAGGCCCGGCGGAGCGAGTCCGCCGGGCCTTCGTGGACGCTGCTGTGACGTTCGGCGCTAGCGCGAACCCAGCCGCTGCACCGGCAGGTCGTTCGGGAAGGGCGTCAGGTCCACGCTATCGATCCGGTCGGGCCGCAACGCCGCGCCCGTGTCGAGCATGCCCTCGCCGAGTTTGCCGTACATCGCGGCGGGCACGGCGTGCAGGTCGCGCGAGGTGCGGTTCATTCGCTCGAGCACCTGGCTCGGCGTCCAGGCCGGATGAAGCGCGATCAGCAGCGCGGCTGTGCCGGCCACGAACGGCGTCGACATCGACGTACCGCTCCACAGCCGGTACGTGCCGCCGGGATACGCGCTGCGGATGCTGACGCCCGGAGCCGTGAGTGCGACGAAGCTGGCAAAGCTCGTCCACGCGGCCGGGGTGGCGCTTGCGTCGGTGGCAGCGATTGCCGTCGCGTCGCCCGAGCTCGCCGGATACTCCTGCGGATGGTCGGCGCCCCAGTTGCCCGCCGAGGCCACGACCATGACGCCATGTGCCTGCGCCAGGTCGAGCGCGTTCTGGATGGCGGCACTGTGCGAAAGCGTGCCCAGGCTCATGTTGATCACCCGCGCGCCGCGCGCGACGGCCCAGCGGATACCGGCGGCGACATTGCTCACGTCGCCACGGCCTTCGGAGTCCAGGACGCGGCCGATCAGCAGGTCGGCGTTAGGCGCGGTCATGAGCACGATGCCCGCAACGTGTGTGCCGTGGCCCCAGGCTTCATCGACGTAGCCGTTGTTGTTCGCGTCGACGCCGGTCTTGACGTCGGTCGCATCACCGGTGTTGTTGGTGAAGTTCCACGAGCCCACGATGCGGCCCGCGAACATCGGGTGCGTCGGATCGATACCCGTGTCGAGGATCGCGACGCGGACATGATCGCCCTGGCCGATGGTGTGCGCCTCGGCCAGATGGAGCGCCAGCGCTGCGGGTTGCTCGGGAACGTCGCTCGGGTCATTCCGGCCGTCATCGAACGCGAAGCTCTGCTGACGCGATTCCGCCGTCTGCAGATAGCCATCCTGCTCCGCGGTCTGTAGCCGCGCATCAAGCGCCATCTGCGCCGCGAGGTCGGCAGGTAGCGTCCCTGCGGACGGGCGCAGCGTGAGCAGTTGCTCTTCGGGCTCGTAGTCGACGATCGTGCATTGGTAGTCTGCGGCGACCGCCTGCGGATCCGCGCCCGCGGCGAGCGTGACGGTCACATAAGATGTCGCGTCGTCGGCGCCACCGCCGCCACTCAAGCGGCTCGCCGCGCGCGCGTTGGCCGGCATGGACGTCGGCAGCTCACGCGAGCAGCCGGCGAGCGCGACGAGCGCGATCACCGTTGCGATCGAAAGCATGAGTTGCTGAGGACGGATTCGCGCTGGCTTCATTGGTCGACCTCCTTCGGTCGTCGGGAATTGTACCTCAGGGGGTGCCCCGGGCGACATGTCTCATGCAGTGAATCGTCGGAATTCCATCGAGGGGGCCGCGGTCAGCCGGGCCACCTGCCCATCTTTGTCGGGTACCAGTAGGGCGGGACCGCCCAGTACCACGAATCCGGCCCATTCCAGCGGATGGGCGCCCTCGTGTCGCCGGAATGCCTGCGCCTCGGCCAGCGCCGCAGCGATGGGCCGCCCGCTCGCGAGGCGCGCGTACAAGTCGCTCATGAGCAGCGCGGTCGCTTCGTCCTCGACATCCCACTGCGCGGCCACCACGGCGCCGGCGCCGGCGAGCAGGAAGCTGCGCGCCAGGCCGAACCATTCTTCCCCTGGACGCACGAGGGCGCGCGCGGTGTGGCAAGCCGACAATGTGACCCAGCGCGCGGCCAAGGAGTGACCGGCCAGCTCCCCGGCGAGCAGCCAGCGGTCGGCCAGGCGCAGACCGGATTCCTGGGGCGCGTCGGCGCGCCAGCCGCCATGCCCGGCGAAGTGGATCCACGGTGCGTGTTCGGCCAGTTGCAAGAATCGCTCAGCGGTGGCGTCGGCGCCCGTGAGCAACTGCGCGCCGGGGAACGCGGCGATCACCGCGTCGGTTTCGCGCTCGACCGCGGCCAGGTTGCCCGCATCGACGGCGACCACGAGCGGTGCGGCACCGCTCGGCGGCGCAATCGCATGGCGCGATAGTCCCAAGCGCAGTCCCGGCACCATGACGAGCGGACCCGCTTCACACAGCGCGCGGCCATCGGGCAGCGGCAGCGCGGCCCACGGCAATCGCGCCAGCGGCCCGGTGGGCGCGATCGCGAGTGCGGTCGGCGCGCCGCCCCCGAGCAACGGCCACAGCGCGAGGCCGGCGAATTCGTCGAGCTGGTGCGCGAGGCCCGCGTCACTGCCTCGCGCAGCGGCCGGCAGGAACGCCGCGCCGCGCAGCGCGAAAAGTAGCGCGTGCGCACGTTGGGCCAGATGGGCTTCGGAGATGAGCGCCGCGCGGCCGCCGATCGCGTCGCGCCCGAGCGCGAGCGCGCCGATGCGGCCGTCGTGCGCGAGATAGTCCAGGAACAGCGCGCCCGCGGGCAGCGAGCGCTGCAGCTGCGCGGCGCGGATCGCGCGCGGCGGCCGCGCGGCCAGCGCGTGGCGCAGCGCCGGCGTCTCGCGCTCGCTCACGGCGCTGCTGATGGCTTCGCCCGCGCGGCGCACGCGCTCGCGCGAGAGTCGCGAAGCCGCCCAGCGCCGCACGCCGGCGGGTAACGCGCCGCCCTGCACGCGGCGCGCACTCGAGCGTCCGAGTAACGCGCGACCACGGCCGGCCTCGAGCGCTTCGAACGCCGCGGCGAAGCGGCCTTCGCTCAGTTCGAGCGCCGCGAGTTCGCGATGCGGCCAGCCCCACTCGCCCCAGAACGTGGAGCGCCATTGTTCGTCGAGGATGCGCGCCGCCAGGCGTTCCGCGCTCACCGCCGCGCGGGCAAGCAGGCGCCGCGCGCCCGCGATGTCGCCATCGTGCCGCGCGATCGCCGCGCCTGCGGCCATGCGCAGGTGCTGCAGCCGCGGCGAGAGGCGCGAGCGCTTGGCGCTGCTGGCGTCCAGCCTGCGCTTGGCGCCGCGCGCATCGCCACACGCCAGGCACGCGCGCGCCTCGAGCGTGGCGGCGCAGGCCTCGCGCTCGCGGTCGCCCGCAGCGGCGAAGCGCCGGCGTGCCGCCGAGAGCAGCGCCACCGCGGCGCGCGCATTGCCGTCCTTCCACCACACGGTCGCGAGTCCCAGCAGCGCCTCGCCTGTCCAGACCTGGTTGCCTTCTTCGTCAAAGCGCTCGAGCGCGCGTTCGATGCCGCGCCGCGCCGCGGCCGGCTGGCCCAGGCGGAATTGCGCGAGCGCTGCGAAGACCTCGGCTTTGGCAGTCTCGTACAACAATCCGATCGCATGGCACGCGCGTACCGCCTCGTGCGCCTGCGCCAATGCTTCTTCGTGCGCGCCCAGACGCAGGAAGATCTCCGCGCGATCGAGCCGCGCGAGTGCCGCGAGCGACGGGTAGCCGCGCGCAGCCGCCGCATCGCGCACATGCGCCAAGCCTTCGAGCGCTGCCTCGTCGCGGTGCTCCAGGAAGTCGAGATACGCCAGGTTGTACTCGGCCGACAGGGCTTCGTTGCCCGCGCCGGCCGCCTCGTGCGCCGCGCGCGCCGCGGTGTAGTGCGCGCGCGCTTCGCTGCAGCGGCCCAGCAGCGAGAGACAGTTGCCTACATTGGTGCCGATCATCCGCGCGCTGTTCGCATCGCCGGCGCGTTCCAACTGCCGCACGGCGCCTCGATAGCATTCGAGCGCGCGCTGCGGCAGGTCGAGGCGGTGCCACAGGTTGCCTTCGTTGTTGAGCAGCCGGGCGAGCGCGGCACGGTCACCGGTCTGCGTGAGCAGCCGCCGGCCACGCGCGGCTGCGCGGCGCGCTTCGTCGTAGCGGCCCAGGTACATGAGCGCATCCACGCGTCCGATCGCGCAGCGGCCTTCTTCGAGCACGTTCTTCGCGCGCGCATACCACGCGGCCGCGCGAGCGTAGGCGGCCGCGGCCTCGCGCGTGCGCCGCACACCGCGCAGCACATGCGCGCGCGTGCGCCAGAGCAGCCCGCGCGTCGCATCGTCCGCGCCGCGCTGCGCTGCGGCGAAGCCGGCGTCGAGCTCGGCGAGCGCAGCCGCGGGCTGCTGCCTGCGCAGCGCTTCGACGCGCCTGAGCAGCTCTGTGGCGCGTGACCCGGCGCGTGACTCGGCGCGCGACTCGGCGCCAGGCGCCGGTGCCCGGGTGGTCACGGGGTGACCGAAGGCAGCCGGTAGCTTCCGTGCGGGCCGATGAGATGGATCTGCAGTTCGCTCGCCGGCACTGCTTCGAGCAAGAACGCGCCGCTGGAGTCCGGATGCGCGTTGCGCTCTTCGCCTGCCGCCTGCACTTGGATGCGCCAGAGCGCGGGATCGGGTGCCTGCAGCCAGCCACGCAGCGTCACGCTGCTGGTGCTCTCACGCTCGAGCTCCAGGTCGATCACAAGCGTGTCGGCCTGGAAGCGCAGCCGGCGCGCCTCGCCGATCGAACGCCGCGCGGCCATGGGGAGCGGCTGCGAAAGGGAATCGAAGACCAACTCAGCCAAAGATTCGAGGAGCCGGCGGGCGGGGGACACCTGCGCGCGAGGATGGAAGACATCCAAGGCCCGCTGATGCAGCCACGCCGGCACCTCACCCGTGGTGTCGAGACGCATCGTCTCGAGTAGTGCGCCCATCTCGCGGACCCGCTCGCGACAGGAAGAACAGGGACGGCCCAGATGTTCCTCGGCGGCACGCCGTGCGCCCGCATCGAGTTTGTCCTCGAGGTGGTCGAGCACGGTCTGCATGTCGAGATGGCGAGTCCCGGAGCGGGGGGAGGTCATTCGGACTTCTCCTCTTGAGATGAGGGTCCGGAGGTCGAGGGGCGTGTCGTACCCTGCCGTCGGCGCTTCGTCTCCGGCGGTCCTCCGGTTCCATCTCCAAAGGTGGGGGCTGGGTCGCCGCTGATACCTGCGCTCGCAGCGTCCGTCTCGCTGGTCAGGATCGTTCGCAACTTGTCCATGCACCGGGCCCGGGTCGGCCCCAGCGAGCCCACGGGTACGCCAAGTCGCTCCGCCAGAAGCCCATAGGGCGGTACCGGATCCTCGTAGTACAGCGCCTGGAGCAGTCGCTTGCAGCGGTCCGAGAGCCCGCCGAAGGCAAGTCTCACGGTCGCCTGGCGCTCGAGTTGCTCCAAGTCGGCGCCGATCGGCTCATCGTCGTTGCTCATGCCGGTCAGGGTCTCGTCGTCGCCGCCGCGCAGGGCCTGTTCCTTGCGGCGCTTGAGCGCCGTCGTGCGGGCGATCCGGTCGGTCGTGCTCGAGAGCCAGCGCACCAGCGTGCGGCCGTCGCGCATGCGCGGCAGGCCCTTGACCAGCGCGGCGAAGACGTCTTGGAACACATCGCCCAGGTCCTCGTCGCCCAGCCGCCATGAGCGGGCCACGGCATAGACCAGCCGTTCGTGGCGCCGGACCAGCGCTCCCCAGGCCTGCGGGTCGCCATCGAGGCAGCGCTGGACCAGCCGGGCGTCCAGTTCCGGGTCCAGGGTCCCGGGTCTCGAGGGCAGTCGCATGTGTTCACACTAATCAACCTTGCGCGTACCTGTCACGGAGCGAACACGGTCCGGACGTCCGAAGTCTGTGAAGCTGTTCAGTGAAACGTGTGGAAACACGCGTTCGGCTTCGGATGCACCGGCCAGGCGCTCCGCCCGGGCCCCCTCGGGCCGTCCGATGTCTCGATTCCTTGCCCCGGAGAACACCATGCGCATCGCCCTGCTTTGCTGTGACCCCTTGGCCGGGTCGGCCGAGAGTGTCGGCTGCTCGGTGCGCCTGCGCTCCTTGGCCGAGGCGCTCGTGCGCGCCGGCCACACGGTCTCGGCGATCAGCGCCAGCGCCGATTCGGACACACCGCCCAGTGACATGGCCGGCCTCGAGATCCGCCCGCTGCGCCTGCCCGTCACGGTGCGCGAGATCGACTGGCACTTCTCGCGCATCCAGCCCGAGCTGGTGATCGAGCGCATGCTGCCCTTCTCGCACGAAGGCGCGCAGGCCGCTGCCGAAGCGGGGATCGCCCACGTCTACGATGTCTCGACGCCGCTCGTGGCCGACGCGCACGATCCGCGCGACCTGCACGCTGCGACGTCGCGTGCGCTGCAGTTCACCTCGGGTGTGCTCGCGGGTTCCAGCTCCGCCGCGCGCTGGGTGGGCACGTTCGTGAATACGCTGGTACCCGTCACCGTGCTGCCCGGTGCGGCTGGCGCGCACTTCATGCGTCCCGTCTCGCCGTCGGCGATCCGGGGTGTGGAGCAGCGCCTGCGTCTGGGCGCGGGCGAGTTCCGCGTGGGCTTCCTGGGCGCGTTCACCGCCGAATCCGGCGTGCTCGAACTCGTGCGCGCAGTGGGAGCGATTCACAAGGAGCGTCCGGCGCGCCTGGTGCTCATGGGCGATGGCCCGCTGCGCAACGCCGTGCTGCGCGAGGCGTTCGAGCAGGGCACGCCGATCGTGCTCTGCGGCCGCGTGCCGCACGAGCGCGTGCCGGCGCACGTGGCGGCGTGCCACGCGATTGCGATCCCCGGCGATCGCGGCGATGCCTACCGCGCGCCGCTCTCGTTGCATGAATCGCTCGCGCTCTCGCGTCCCGTCGTGGCGCTGCAGACGCCGGCGATCGCGAGCGTGGTACGCGATGGCCGCGATGCGATCCTGATCGACTCCGTGGGCGAGAACGCCGAGATGCTGCGTGCGGCGCTCATGCGCCTGGCGCAGGACGGCACACTCGGGCCCAAGTTGGGCGCCGAGGGCCGCCGCACCGTGGAGCGCGAGCACACATGGGACGCGCTCGCCGAGCGCGCCGTGCGCTTCGCGAAAGAGCTCCCCGCTCGCACCAGCGGTGGACACGAGGAGCCCATGCAGCGAGTTTCTTCGAGGTAGCCCGCGCCGGACCCGCGCGAGCCCGGTGCCGGAGGCACCATTCTTCTCGCTCTAATGCGCGGTCAAGCGTCCGTGCGGTGCCTGGTTCTGCACTTCGGCGATCTGCTTGGGGTCGTCGGGGAACAATCCCGCCTTGGCGAGGTTCGGCACCAGCTGCACCCAGCGCGACTCGCGTGAGAACACCGTGCGGAAGAGCTTGAGCGCTTCGCTCTTCTGGCCATTCGTGTACATGGTGCATGCCGCCCAGAACTGCAGCTCCACCACGTCGGGCGCCAGCTTCATCGCCTCGGCGTAGGCCTTGGCGGCCTCGGCTGGCTTCTTCTCCGACGTGAAGTTGTCGCCCGCATCCTCCAGGTTGTACGCGCGGCGCAGGCGGATCAGCCGGCGCAGTTCCTTGAGCGGATCGGTGCTGTCTTCAACGCGCAGGTTGATCACGTTGTCGTTCCACGGCTTGCCCGAGCTCTGCGCCTTCACGATCAGCATCGCCGCGCTCTGCCGGCCGCGCACGTCGCCGCCGGCCTTCTCGGCCGCTTCGAGCGCCTGCATCATGCGTTCGGCCAGGTCGCCCTTGGCCGCTTCGAATGCGGCCTTCATCGCGGGCCAGATGTTCGCGTTGCTCATCAGATTTGCCTGACACGAGAATTGCGCGCCCTGCACATCGCCCGCAGGCGGGATCGCGTTCTTGCCCGTGTACGCCGCCACGTTGCCCTTGGCGTCGACGATCGCGACCTGCCGGCCCTCGTTGTGCGGATCGGCCTTGAGCAGGCTGTCGAGCGCCTGCTTCGCGGTGAAGCCCTTGCGCAACAGGTCGAGCCCGTAGGGCCCGTAGTCCACCAGCACGAGGCTCTGCGTGGCGATCGCACCCACGCCCGCTTCGGCCCACGGCACCACCGGCCCGACCGAGAAGTAGTGCGACTGAACCGCAACGCCCAGCTCACCCGTGTCCGGATCGCGCGCGACGATCGAGAACGTATGCGCGATGGGATCGGCGTGGCCCGTGAGATCGACGGCGGCGAAAGCAGGCGCGGCGAACAGCAGCAGCGCGAGTGCGAGAGATGCGCGCATGGGGAACCCTCCGTGGCAGGTGAGTGGCTGCGGCGACGCGCGGACTCTAACGCAAGACGCGGCCCTGGGGCGATGGTCATGGCCGCGTGCTCATGGCCGCGTGCAGGCTGCTCTTTGCAGCCGCTCTTCAGCTCCGAAGCCGCGTTCGCAACATTCCTATTCGATATCGGGCGACGGGATGGTAAGGCTCTCTGTCCATCCGTTCGCAACCCCCGCCCAGGAGCCCCTCGATGCGCCGCCTGCCGCGCGTGCTGTGCTTGCTTCTTGTCCTTGTCGCCTGCGCACTTGCGCCCGCTTCGGTGCGCGCCGAGCGCCAGAGCCTGGCCGCCGTGCGCGCCGAACACCCGGTGCGCGTGGATGGTGTGCTCGATGACGCCGACTGGCAGCGCGCTCCGGTCGCCACGGCTTTCCGCGTGCTCGCGCCGCGCGAGGGCGAGGCGCCGGCGGAGTCCACCGTGGTGCGTGTGCTCTACGACGACACGCGCGTGATCTTCGGCATCTGGTGTGGGGCGCGTAAGTCGCCGCGCTCCAGCCTGACCGCACGCGACGGCATGCTCGATGGCGACAACGTGATCGTGCACCTGGACACCGAGGGCGATGGGCAGCGCGCGTACGTCTTCGGCCTGAACCCCCAGGGCGTGCAGGTCGACGGCATCCTCACCGGCGGCGATCCCGACTTCCGCTGGGACGCGGTGTGGTACGGCGAGGCGCATCGCGATAGCTCGTCGTGGTCCGCCGAGATCGCGGTTCCCTTTCGCGCATTGCGGTTCCCGAGCCAGTCGCCGCGGCCGTGGCGCGTGTGGGTGCGGCGCGAGAACGTGGCGTGGAACGAGGCCACGAGCTGGCCGCCGTACGAGGCCGGCAAGGCCGGCGCGATCATGCTGCAGGCCGCCGACCTTACCGGCATCAGCGGTGTGCGCAGCGGCCACGCGAGCTATATCGAGCCCTACGTGTTCGGTTCGATCACCGAGACGCGCGGGCCCGCGGAGAGCTTCGTGGGGAGCGACGCGCTCACGCCGTGGGAACGCCAGACGCGCCGCGATGCGGGCGTCGACGTGCAGACCGCGCTCACGAGCCGCCTCACGCTCAACGCCACCGTGCGCCCCGACTTCTCGCAGATCGAGTCCGACGCGCTGCTCATCGACCAGAACCAACGCTATCCGCTGCAGTACAGCGAGAAGCGCCCGTTCTTTTTAGAGGGCGGCGAATATCTTTCCACGCCGCTGGATCTGCTCTACACGCGGCGCATCGCGGCGCCGCGCGCAGGTGCCAAGATCACGGGCCGCGCGCTGGGCTGGGACTCCGGCGCGCTGCTCGTGCGCGACGATGGCGGCGCTTCGTTGGCTGGCTCGGGCTATGGCGGCGATGCCGACTCGCGCCCAGGCTGGTTCGGCGTGGTGCGCGGCGCGCGCCCCGTTCACGACGGCGACGCCGTTGGCTTCCTGGCCGGCGTGCATACGCAAGACGCTCCCGAAGGTGTCGCGTTCGCCGCCGACACCCAGCGGCACACGGCCGCGAGCGGCACGGTGAACGGCTTCTTCGCGGGCGACGCGTCGGTGCACTTCGGCAAGCGCTGGTCGTGGACGGGACAGGCCGGCTGGACGCAGACGCGTTGGGATACGCTCGTGAGCTCGCCTGCGCGCGTCGAGCGCACGAGCTTCGGTGACGGCATCGCTGTTTCGCGGTTGTACTACGACGACGGCACGTACTACGCCCACCTGGGCCTGCGCGAGATCGGCCCGCGTTACCGCGACGAACTGGGCTTTCAGGACCGCTTCGACGCACGCATGGTGCACCTGGTGACCACGGCGAACATGCGCTTCAAGTCGGGCGCTCTGCAGCGCATCAAGTTCAACGATGATATGTTCGTCGTGCACGACACGCACGGCGTACTCACTTGGTCCGACGTGAATCCGTGGGTCACGTTCAGCTTCCGCCGCAACGCCGCCGTCTCGCCGGGCTTCGAGGTGATCTCGGAGAACTGGCTCGGACGGCAGTATCCCCAGATGCGCGAGGATCTTTACACCGAATGCTTTCTTTGGCGCGCCGTTGACTTCACGGTCATGAGCTCCATCGGCGATGCGATCGCCTACGGCGGCACTGATGCGGACTCGTACGCGGCATGGAGCGAGAGCGAGGACATCACGGCGAATGTGCGTCCGCGTGAGTGGATCACCGCCGAGGCGAACGTGAAGCATTTCCGCCTTGCGCACGAAGCATTCGGTGCGCCGGTGATCGAGCAGTGGCTCACGGGCGTCAAGCTCACCGCGCAGTTCACGCACCATCTGAGCGTGAGGCTCTACCCGCAGTACGACAGTGCGTCAAAGCACCTAGCGGGCAATGCGCTCGCGGGCTATGTGCTGCACCCGGGGACTGTCTTGTACCTGGGTGTGAACGGCGGCTTCGACAAGTTGCGCACGCGCACGATCGAGACCGCGCGGCAGGTGTTCCTCAAGGCGTCGTACCGGTTCGAGCTGTAGGTCGCCCGCCGGCGTCAGCGGATCTCCACCACGCGTTGCTGCGCGTGGAACAAGCCCGCGTCGGCACGCACGAAGTAAAGGCCCGGCGCCGCCATGTCGCCGCTCGCGTCGCGGCCGTCCCACTGCAGCGCGTGGCGGCCTGCGGGCAGCACGCCCTGCGCGAGCGTGGCCACGAGCCGGCCGCTCAGGTCGCACACGGTCACGCGCGCAGTCGCCGACTGTGGCAGCGACAACCGTACGGAAGTCGCGCCGTGCGCCGGACAGGGCCACGCGGGGCTGAGCGCCGCGCGCAGAGGCAGCGCATCGCCTACGGCGAGCGCCGCGGGCTCGAGCGTGAGTGGCAGCAGCGTCATCGACGCGAGTGCCGGATGGAACGCATCGCGCACGCGCAGCACCGCCGCGCCTGTGGGCGGGCCGGTCACCAGCCATGCGAATGAGCTCGCCTGCATGCCCTGCGCAAGCGCTTCCCACGTGAGGCCGCCGTCGCGCGAGAGATCCACGTCCACGGCCAGCACGCTGGCGCCCGCGCTCCAGGTGAGCGTCGCGACGTGGCCCAACGTGAGGCTGCCGCTCGTGGGCGAGTCGAGATGCAGCATGGCCAACCCCAGCGCCGCGCTCCCGCCGCGCAGCACGCGCACGGCGCCCTGCGCGTTCGTGGTGACCAGGTCGATCGCGCCATCACCATCGACATCGTACGAGCCGAGCACGCGCGCGCCGGCGCCAAGCAGGATGCTTCGCACGGGCACAAAGCCGCCGCTCACGATGCCCGTGGCCTGCGACAGCACGAGCGTGAGCAGGCTGTCGCCGGTGGCCGCGATATCGGCGCGGCCATCGCCGTCCAGGTCCGCGATCGCGATCGTACGCCCGGCGCCGGCGAACGGCAGCGGCACGCGCACGGGGTCCGCGAAGTGACCCGCGCCGTCGCCCTTCGCGATGAGCAGTGCGGCGCTGCCGCCATCGAGCGCGACCAGGTCGAGCTTGCCGTCGCCGTCCATGTCGAACATGCGCGTCTCGCGCGGCGCACCGGTGCCCATGCTGCGTGTACTTGCCAGCGTGAATAGGCCATCGCCCGCGTGACCCAGCAGCACGCTCACGCCGGCCGCGTGCGCAACCACAAGATCGCAGACGCCATCGCCATCGACATCGCCTGCGGTGATACGCGCCGGCGCCGCCGGCAGCGCGACCTGGTGCGTGAGCGTGAAACCGCCATCGCTGGCGCCGTGATACGTCTGCACGCGGCTGCTCGCGCCGCTCCCGCTTGCCACCAGCAGGTCCGGGATGCCGTCGCCGTCCACGTCGCGGCACAGCACGTCGCTCGCGCCCGCGACCGGCAGTACGAACATGGAATCGAGTGCGCCAGTCGCGAGCCGGCGGCGCAGCAGGATCGCTGTGGGCGTCACGGCGATCAGGTCCTCGCGGCCATCGCGATCGAAGTCGGCGAGCATCACACGCGTGGCACCCGCAGCGCTTGCGGCTGCGGCGGGTGTGAACGCGCCGGTGGCATCGCCGAGCAGCACCTGCACAGACGCGCCGTCGATGAGCGCGACCTGCGCGCGGCCATCGCGCCGAGCCAACGTGAAGGCCCCGGCGGCGGGCAAGGGGAGCGCCGCCGAGGTGGTGTTCGTGGCGAGCGCCGCCAGCAAAGGCCGCACGCGCATGCGCGGCGAGATGTCGCAACGCTCGGCGACGCTCGCGTCGCTCACACGCACGCGCAGTGAATCTGTGGCCGGCCCGGTCACGCTCCACGTGAACGCGCTGCCGCTCGTGCCATCGGCAAGAGTCACCCACGTGCGGCCGTCATCACGGGAGACCTGCACGCGCGTGAGCGCGATCGACGCCGCGCGGCTCCAGTGCAGCGCCAGCTCGTGGCCCTCGCTCCACACGCCGGGCGCCGCGAGCGGTCCAAGCGCGATCGTCGCGGGGATCTGCGGCGGGCACTGTGCGGGCAGCACGCTCACGCGCAGGCTGTCGGCGCCCAGCGCCAGCAGCCCCGGCGCGCCCGCGTGCGTGTAGTCGCCCACGGCCAGCGCGCGCGCGCCGGCGGGCAGCGCATAGCGCAGCGCGCCGCCCAGGCCGCTCGCCGTGCCGGGCAGCAGCGCGATCGCGCTCTCGCCCGCGAGCGCCACCGCCACATCCGGCATGCCATCACCATCGAAATCGGCGATGCTCGGACACTGTGGCTGAACGCCCCCCGCGAGTGCGAGCGGCGATGCGAATGCGCTCGCCATGGCGCCTGTGCGTGGCGATGCCGCAGCGCCGGCGCCCGCGAGCAGCCACAGATCGCCCGTCGAGGGCACGCACGCCAGAACGTCAGCGCGGCCATCTCCGTCGAGGTCGGCGATCGCGATGTCGCCCAGCGGCGCGGGCAGCTCGCGCAGCACGCCGCCCACCAGCGAACCATCGCCATGGCCGCCGGTGCCCTGGCCGTACCAGACCTGCAAACCGCTTGGCGCCGACGTGACCACGTCGGTGATGCCGTCGCCGTCCATGTCGGCGCACACCAACCGCAGCGGCGTCTCGCCCAGCGCATGCGCCACGGCCGGAGCGAATGCGAGCACTCCGCCCGTGTCGACGCCCAGGCCGCGCTGCGTGAGCAACTGCGGCGTCGCACCGCCTGTGGCCGCGATCAAGTCGGGAATGCCATCTTCATCCAGATCCGCGCAGGTGACATCACTCACGGCAGCGGGCATCGCCAGCACGAGCGGCGCCGCGAAGTGGCCTGCACCGTCGCCGCGCATCACGATCACGCTTGCGCCCTGCACCAGCATCACGTCCAAGCGTCCGTCGGCGTCGGCGTCCACTAAGCGAAGTCTCGTGGGTGCCGCGACCGGCGTGTTCGAGAGCATCGCGAAGCCGCCGTTGCCGTCGCCGCGCAGTACGCTCAACTGTGTGGCGCCCGCGGTGACCACGTCCTCGACGCCATCGCCATCCACGTCGCCCGTGGCGAGCAGTGTCGCCGCTTCGGCGCCGAAGGTCTGCGAGCGCACCGCGACGAAGCGCCCGCACAGGCGAAAATCGCCCGCGCTCGCCGCGGCGCGCGCGGGCACCGCGCTGTCGCGAATACGCACGCGCATGCTCGCGGATGTCGCGCCCATCGTGTAGGCGGTGATCTGCGTGCCGAGCGCGCCGCGTGCGAGCGGCGTCCACGTGGCGCCGCCATCGCGCGAAAGGTCCACATCGACCGCCAACACGCCGGCGCCTTTGTGCCAGCGCACGAGCTGCGGCTGCCCAGGCCACCACGCATCGCCGCCATCGGGCGCGAGCAGCGTCAGATCCGTCGCCACGCCAGGCGCGCATGTTCCCATGAAGCGCACGAGTGAAGCTGCGCCCGCGTTCACGCTCACGGCATCGGCGATGCCGTCATTGTTCAGGTCGCCCGTTGCGACGCCGAAGCACCCTGAGCCGGAGGCGAGGTTGGCCGGCGCGACGAAAGTCCCATCGCCTTTGCCGCGCAGCAACGAAAGCTGGCCGGGGCCCGCGCATGCGACCATGAGGTCCGCGAAGCCATCGCCGTCCACGTCGGCCCAAGCGATGTCCTCGGCGCCGAACGCACAGGCGACCGTGCCGCTCACGCTGAATGTGCCGTCGCCCTTGCCGCGCAGGATCGTGATCGCGCTGCCCGCAGCATCGCTCACGGCGAGGTCGGCGATGCCGTCGCGGTCGAAGTCGCCGCGCGCGAGCCCGAAGGGCGAACCCGTCATAGCGAGCGTCTGCGAGTTTGCGAACGTGCCGTCGCCGCGGCCATTAACACCGTGGCCCACGAAGATACTCAACGTGTGGCTGCCGTCGTTCGTACATGCCAGGTCGAGCACGCCGTCACCGTTCCAGTCGCCCGCCACAAGTCGCGCGGGCGACGTCCCCGCCGCGTATGCGACCGGCGCCGCGTACGTGCCGTCCCACACGCCGTTCGTGCCATTGCCGCGCAGCACCAGCACGTTGTTGGTGTTGCTGCTGGCCACGACGAGGTCGGTGATGCCGTCGCCGTCGAGATCCGCGCACACGATGCCGCGCGGCGACGAGCCCACGCTCACAAGATTGCCGCCGCGGAACGTGCCATCGCCATTGCCCAGCCACAGCATCACGCCCGCGTTCACGCCGAGCACGATGTCGGTGCGGCCGTCGCCGTCGAGGTCGCCCAGCGCCAGCGCGCGCGCCTTAGCGCCGCCCGTGTAGCCCAAGGGCGCCGCGAAGCCGCCGCCGGCAAGAGCAAGGCAGATGCTGAGCGTGTTGCCCGTGCCGCTGCCGTTCGCGATCGCCGCATCGAGCCGGCCGTCGCCATTGAAGTCGCCGAGCGCGACCATCTGCGGCGCGCCGCCGCCAGCCACGCCGCCGCTGTTCGTGAGCCCCGCGCAGGTGGTGGCGCGCGCCTGTGGTGCGCAGACCAGCCCCAGCAACAGCACGGGGAACAGCAGTTCGACCGCACGGTGTGCGGTGGTGAGCCGGCCCATGAACGCTCCCCTCGAAGCGACGGCGAGATGCGGGACGTTGCGGGCGGCGTGCTGCGGGGGAGACAAGCATACGGTCGGGCCGGCCGGTGCGCGCAAGTACGAAATGCGCTCTCGCCTTTATCCATGCGGGTGCGAGCGATGTCGCCCAACGCTGGGGCATCGCACCCGATGGCGAAAAGGTTGCAGCCCACCGCGGCAACAGCGACCATTGTGGGCCATCCTCAGCCTTGGAGAACCCGCATCCATGTTCGGTCTGCGCATTCGCACCCTTGTGGTCTGCAGCGTCACTGCGGCCTTCGCGGCGCTCGTCGGGGCAGTACCCGCGATGGCGCTTCCCGAGTGCCCGCTCGAGCTGAGCGGTTTTCCCGCCGGCCTGCATGCCGAGCGCTTCGTGCTCGCGGACTTCGATCACGATGGCGTGCTCGACGTGGTCGCGGTGCAACCGAACGTGCCCTTTGGCAATGGCGGCGCGGTGTTCCTGCGCGGCACGCATACGAATGGCTATTCGCTCGCAGCGCCGGTCCGCTTTGCGACCGGTGACCTACTCGAGGTGGTGACCGCCGACTTCGACCAGGACGGCAACGCCGATATCGCGATGCTCGATCACACGGCGCATCAGATCCGCGTGATGCGCGGCTTGGGCAACGGCACGTTCGCCGCGGCCACGTTCTACAGCACCGAGGATGATCCGGTGGGTCTGGCCAGCGGCGACGTGGACGGCGACGGCATCACCGATCTGCTCATCGCCAACGGCGGCACGTCGACGCAGTTGCTCATGGGCCACGGTGTGCATGGGGTGGCCGATGGCACGTTCATCTCGCGCCCGGGGCCGTACACGGGCCTGCACCCCGTCTCGCTCAGCGTCGCCGATCTGGATGGCGACTTGATCCCGGATATCGCGGTAGAAGAGCAGAACAGTCGCACGGTCGCGCTCTTCCGCGGCCTGGGCTCGAACGGTATCTGGAATGGCGATTGGGCCGCGCCCGTTCGCTTCGCGCTTCACGATCAGCCCACGTACGTGCGCCTGGTGGACATCGATGGTGACGGTTGGCGCGATGTGGTGTGCGCCACCTACAACGGATTGTCGACGGTGCTGTTGGGTGGCAAGGGATTCACGTTCCATGTGGATAGCCTGCTCGGCGATGCGCACGTGAAGGCGCCTTTCGGCGAAGCTGACTGGTTGCATGATGGCCGCAAGAGCCTGGTGATCGCGGATCCCGGGGAGAGCACGCTGCGTCTGGAGGCGGTGGAGTCACCGGTGAAGTTCGCGTTCGATGCACTGGGCACTCGCCAGATCACATTCGGTGCCACGGTCGCGGCGGCCTGTGCCGATCTGGACGGCGATGGTGTCGACGATGCGATCGCAGTGTGCCGCGACACCAGCATGTTCTCGGTGTTGCTCTCGCGCTGCCCATCGCTCGCGCCGCTGCAGAGTGCCGGGAATGGCTGGAACGCGGGCGCTGTGGCGCTCTCGGTGAGCCCCGGCGCCAAATGCGCGCCGCGCGTGGCGAGTGATTCGCACGGTGGCGCATTCGTCACATGGAGCGATGGCGGCACGGCGCCCGCTCACGTGGTGGTGCAGCACGTGCTGCCCAGCGGTCAGCGCGATCCCAGGTTCACGGACGGCGGCGTGGTCGTGCTTCCGCGTGCGAGCGCCGCGACGTCGCCGCAGGTGGTGAACGACGGCGGTGGAGGCGCGTGGGTGTTCTGGGATGAAGCGCCCGCTGCGGGCCGAGGCATCTATGGCGCGAAGGTGCAGAGCGACGGCCGCGTGCCCGCATGGTGGACGCAATTCGGCTTCGCGGGCCGTGCGACCGGAAAGGCGCTGGCGGGAACTTTTGATATACGCGAGGACGGTCATCGCGGCTGGACGCAGGCATGGGTGAGTGGTGCCGGCGACGATGCGCGCGCGCAGCACTTTGCCGGCAACCGCGATTCGCTTTGGACGCCCGGCGATGCCGGTCTTCCTGTGGGCACGCCCGCGACGCCGCGCAGTGAGCCCATCGTGATCGCCGATGCGGGCCAAGGCGCGTATCAGTGCTGGCGATCGGCCGATCCCGCGGTGCCCGGCGTGCGCGTGCTGCTCTCGCGCGTCACGCGCACGGGAGGCGCGGCGGCAGGCTGGCCGGCCACAGGCGTGCTACTGGCGGGCGGCCTCACCGATCGCCATGTGCTCGACATGGCGGGCGATGGCCGCGGCGGTGTGTGGGCGCTCTGGAGCGACAGCCGAAGCGGCACGCCGCGCGTGTTCGCGCAGCATATGGATTCGGCGGGCGTCGTGCTGGGCGCGGCGAGCGCCATCGCGGTGAGCGATCGCGCGGGCGCGCAGGTCAGCGCGCGGCTCGTGGTGCTTGCCAACGGCAATGCGATCGTGGTGCTCGTGAATGACAGCGGCGATGGCGGCGACATCGTGGCGCAGGTGCTCTCGGGCGGCGCGCTCGCGAGCGGCGCGGTGAGCGCAGGCCGCACCGTGTGCGCCGCGGCCGGCGCGCAGACGCTGCCAGTCGCGATCGCCGACAGCCTGGGCGGCGCGTTCGTGGCGTGGCAGGATAAGCGCGCGGCACTCCACGACGTGTACGCGACGCGGCTCGATGCCAACGCCGCGCCTGTGGCCGCGTGGCCCGCGAACGGAACGCCCGTGTGCATCGCCGCCGGCGAGCGCACGGCGCCGCAGCTGGCCACGCTGGGATCTGGTCAGGCGATCGTCGTCTTCAGCGACACGCGCTCGGGCGTGAGCGCGCCTTACGCTTCGCGGCTCTCACCGGTCGCGCCGGTGACGGGCGTGGAAGATGCCGTGCCCCTCGCGCTGGCACTCGCGACCGTCTCGCCCAATCCCTCACGAGGCGCGTTCGCGCTGCGCTTCGTGCTGGCGAGCGAAGGCGCCGCCGAGATGGACGTGCTCGACATCGCAGGCCGCCGCTTGCATCACGAGAAGTTGGGCGCGCTCACCGCAGGTGCGCACGAGTGG
>JANYBS010000199.1 GCA_025360715.1 Candidatus Eiseniibacteriota bacterium
AGGATCACGAACGCCAGCAAGAGCGCTCGGCGCTGCGCAAGCACGCCACGGAAGAAAGCGGCGAAACGATCGTTCACGGCGCGACCGCGACCTTCGTGTGATCCGGCAGGCCGTGCTGGCCTTCGATGATGAGCTTGGCACCGGCGGTAAGACCGCCGGCGTCGAGCAATTCCCGCCACCCGTCGATGCTCGGGCCCACCTTCACGGTGACCCACGTGGCCTCGCCATCGGCGCCGACCACAGCCACGCGCGTGGTGCCATCAAGATCATTCTCCGCCACGGCGGCAGCAGGCACTGCGAGCGCCTTGCGCGCCGAGCCCAGCTCCAACTCGGCGGTACCGAAATGCTCCAGCGTCGGCGTGGGGCCGCCGGCCGCGGGCAGCAGCCACACGAGCACGGCCTGATCGGTGCTGCTCGCTGCCGGCAGGATGCGTTGCACATGCGCCACACGCGGCGCTGAGCCGTCTTCGATGACTCGCGCACCAAGACCCGCGTGCACATGCGTCATGGCCGCCGCGGGCACACGCGCTTCGAACACCAGCGCGTCCTCGGGGGTCAACGCCAGAAGCTCGGCGCCATCGGCGACTTCGGCGCCGGGTTCCGCGGCGCGGCGCGTGATGATCCCGGCTCGCGGTGCCACCACCGGCACGCGGATGAGCCCGCGCTTGGCCAGCGCGAGCGCGCGTTCGGCTTCCTGCTGCGAGGCGGCATCGGTAGCTTCGCGCGCGAGCAACTCGGCGCCGCGCAGTGTGGCGCGCGACTCATGCGTGACCAGCATACCCAGCTGCTGGCCGGCCTTCACATGGTCCCCGACTCGCGGCTCGAGCGCTTCGACACTGGCCGCGAACGGTGCGGGCACCACCACCTCGCCCGCCGAGTGCCACTGGCCCGGCGCCGAGATCACATCGCGGAACGTGCGCAGCGCGGCTTCGCTCACGCGCACGGGGACTGTGGGCGCGACGACCTTGGCTTCCGGCGAATCACCCGCGTCGCCCTTGCGGCCGCAGCCGGCCGACCACAACGCAAGCGTCATCAGCGCGGCGATCGCCGCCGCGCGCGTCATGTCCTTCATCGCACCTCCGATTCCAGCCGCGCCTGCAGCACCTGATAGCGCGCGTCGGCTTCCTGGCCACGCGCATCGTCATAGAGCCGCCGCGCATCGAGTAGTTCCAAGAGCGTCGTCGCGCCCGCGGCGTAGAGGCTGCGCAGGCGCAGCAGATGTTCCTCGGCGCGATGCATGCTCGCGCTCACCGCGTCGTGCTCAAGCGCGGCAGCGCGCCAGCGCGCGAGCAGCTCGTCGGCGCCCTGCCGTTGCCGCGTGAGTGCGTCATCGCGGCGCAGGCGCGCGGCATCGAGCGATGCCCGGCGCGCCACCACCGACAGCGGCTGCGTGATGTCGGCAAGCGGCGCTGTGAACGTGATGGTCGCCGATGCGCCAAGGTCGCGGCGCAGCCGGTCGGCGAACGTGGCGTTGGCCTTCTCGGCACGTAGGTCATCGGGCACGGCGCGCGTAAGATCGGTACCGGCCAGGCCCGCGTCCGCGGCAAGGTCCACGTGCCAAGCGTTCTTGCGCTCGGCGCCCTCGAGTTCGATGCGGGCGGCGGCTTCGTCAAGTTGCGAGAGCGCGCCTTCTCCGCCACGCGTGAAGGCCGCGACCACGCGCAGCGAGTCCTGTAGGGATGGTGCGGCCGCTGGCCGCTCTGGCGGTTTCACGCCGAACGCCGCGCCAGCCTCGCGCCCGATCCAACGCGCCAGTTCGCGCGCCGCACTCTGCGCTTCGCGCTGCGAGGCTCGCAGCGCGGTCGCCGCGGCGTCACGCTCCAGCGTCACACGCAGTGCATCGCTCTGGCCGTAGGCGCCACCGCGCACGCCGGCGGTCATCTCGCTCGCCAGGCGCTCGAGCCACGACACCGCCGCGCCCTGTGCCTGCTGCGCTTCGCCCAGCCGCGCGTTCGTCAACGCCAGTGCGCCTGCAGCAAGCGCCGCGTCACGCTCCGTGACCACACGCGCGACCGCTGCGCGCCGCGCGCCCAGCGCCGCGCGATCGGCATCGCGATCCTGCGCGCCGCCATCGAACCACGTCCACGCAGCGCCCACCTTGGCGGTATATTGGCCCAGGTTCGTCACTGCGGGGTCGTAGAAATGTCGCGGCGCGATCGTGGCGCCACCGAAGAGCGAATACGCCGGCCGGTTCTGGTGCGAAGCCGCGGACGAATCGAACCGCGCCGCCGACTGATCGGCCGCCGC
>JANYBS010000081.1 GCA_025360715.1 Candidatus Eiseniibacteriota bacterium
CACCCAGCGGAAGCCGGTCTTGGAAGTGTGCTGCTTGCACCGCTTTCGCGGGCAGAAGGGCGGGCAGAAGGCTGCGGCGGTCTCGGACATGACCGAGTGCCACCGCAGTACTCATGCCATCCACATTCTTCGCTACACAACCGAAGGGATTGCGGCCCATTGGCGCCGGAGCGGCTCTGCGCGTAGCGTCGCGTGGGCATGGACGCGACTCTCGATCCCGCGATGCAGTTCCCGACGCCCTTCCTCTGGGGCGCGGGCGGCTCGGCGCACCAGGTCGAAGGCGGTAATCGCGCCAACGACTGGTGGCGCTTCGAGCAGATGCCAGGCGCCATCCGTCACTGCGACTCCAGTGCCGTAGCGTGCGATCACTACACACGCTTCGACTCCGACTTCGCCCTCGCGGCCGCCGATCATCACAACGCGCACCGGCTGTCGTTCGAGTGGAGCCGCATCGAGCCCGAGCGCGGACGCTACGACGCCGCGGCGATCGCGCACTACCACGCCGTGCTCGACTCGCTCGCGCGGCACGGGCTCGCGCCCGTGGTGACGCTTCATCACTTCACGAATCCGCTGTGGATCGCCGATGCTGGCGGCTGGGAGGCGCCCGGGACGATCGCGCGCTTCGTGGAGTTCGCACGGTTCTGCGCGCGCGAGTATGGCGCGCAGGTGGCGTGGTGGTGCACGGTCAACGAGCCCGAGGTGTTCGCGTTCCGCGGCTGGTCCGAGGGCATCTGGCCGCCGGGCTTGCGCGACAACAGCCGCGCTCTTGCCGTGATCGCGAACCAGCTCGAAGCGCACGGTCACGCGTATCGCGCCATTCATGAAGAATGCGCGCGAGCGGCGCCGGGTCGCACGACGCACGTGTCGTTCGCCAAGCATCGTGTGGGCTTGGTGCCGCTGCGCGCGTGGCATCCGCTCGACCGCTTGCAGTGCCATTTCGAGAATCGAGTGTTCAACGAAGCCGTCGAGCAAGCGCACTGCGAGGGCGTGATCGACTTGAGCGTACCGGGCGCGAAACGCGTGAAGCGCCAGGTGCCGGAGTTGCGCGGCGCGCTCGACTTCTACGGACTCAATTGGTACACGCGCTGGGGTGTGAAGGCCTTCGCCAGCGAGCCGCATGTGGCACTGCCAGGCGCAGTCTTGAACGACCTCGGCTGGGAGCTCTGGCCGGAGGGCCTCGAAGCGGCGTTGCGTGCTGCGGGCCGCTTCGGCAAGCCCGTCGTGATCACCGAGAACGGCGTCGCCGATGCCACCGACGCCCTGCGCCCGCACGCGATCGTGGCCGCCGCCCAGGCCATGCTGCGCGCGCGTGCCGCGGGCGTGGACGTGCGCGGCTATCTGCACTGGTCGTTGCTGGATAACTTCGAATGGGCCGAGGGCTACCACGGCTGCTTCGGGCTCTATGCCGTGGACTTCGGCGACCCCGCGCGGCCACGCACAAGACGGCGCAGCGCCGAGGTGCTCTCAAGGCTCGCGCAGGCCAACGCGCTCACGGACGCGGTGCGGGATGCCGCCGCGAGCGCAGTAGCGTAGTATCGCCTGCGCCTGATCCGACCCATCCTATAAGGAGCGATCGATGTGCCCTGACTGCAAGGACAAGCCCTGTAAGGTGAACGAGCAGCCCAACGGTAAGCTCGTGTGCGAGTGCGGCAAGCACTCGTGGCCGAACAGCGGCGTGTACGCGGAAGCCTGCCGTAAGGCCAATCTGACGATTGTGAAAACCGTCCACAATTGGACCCAGAGCCTCTGAGAGTCGTGGCCTCCGGCCACCTCACGAGTACAGAACGGGTGCGTGGCGGGCGCTGAAGTCGTGGCCTAACGCGCCAGCGCGCTCAGGCCGCGCAGCTCGCCGGCGACGTCGTCCAGGTCGACCAGTTCAGGCAATAGTCCCGTGACGCCGTTCTCGAGCGCGTAGCGCGCGCCGTCGGCCAACAAGACAGTGCCGCCCGCGCGCAGCTCCGACGCCACGACAGGAATGCCCAGACGCTTCACCGCAGCGATCACCTGCGCGGGGCCGGGCACCATGCCGAAGCCGCGCGGGTTCACGGGGCCGATCACGAAGTCCGGCTCGATGCCCCAGGCCTCGAGCTGGCTGAGCAGATACCCCAGGTTGCGCGTCTCGAATCCCGCGAGCCCACCAAAGCGTGCGCGGCCAAAGCGCAGCACCTGGTCGAAGAATTTCGCATTGCCCGCAGCCAGCGCCAGGTCGGTGAGCGGCGACGAGACCGCCAACCCCGCGATGCTCTTGGCACCAAGCGTGTCGCGCTCCTGCTCCATGCGGCCGGCGATGCGGGCCGCAAGATCACCACGCATGGCCGCGACCGGCATGCTCAAGCCCGCGAGCGATGCGCGCATGCTGTTCCACGCGGCGCTGTCGTCGCCGGGATCGCGCGTGAGCCACGGCTCGTGGAACAGGTCCTCGCTCGGCGGCGTGTGCGGCAGGCGCGCCAGCACCGGCACCGGGCGTCGCAGCTCGGCGAGCGCCGCGCGCAGCGTGGACGACGGGCCGCTGTAGACGGCCTCGGCGCCCGCGTCGAGCGCCTTCACCAGCGTCACCGCCAGCGACTCGGGCTCGCGGAAACGCCCGGCCACTTCGAGCGCGCGATCGCGCGTGGTGCGCGCCGGGAGCTCGAGCGACGACGCGCCCAGCAGCAAGCGCGGCGCCTGTGCCTTGGCCCTGACGCGCGGACTCATACGCTCAGCTCCTGGGCTGCACTGTGTGCGGTGATCGAGCGGCGCAGCGCCGCGATCGCGCGAACCACACGCAGCGCGCGCAACGAGTCGAGCGCATCGCCGGCCACGGCGCCAGCGGCGAGTCGCGCCAGCAACGCGTCGAGCACGCGCGAGGGATCGCCCATGTCGAAGACGACCGGATCGGCCATATCCGCCAGCACTTGACGCGTGGTGCCTGCCGGAAAGTCATCGCAAGGCCGCAGCAGGTCGACCTCGAGCGCGTCGTCCGAGACCAGGATGCGGCCCTGTTCGCCTTCGGCCTCGATCACGTATGCGGCGTGCGGATATCCGGGCACGCTCCACGAGCCGTCCACGCCCGCCACGATGCCGTCGCCAAGGGTGAGCTCGGCATGGAACTCGTCGAGCCGGTCGCCATACAAGCGCTGGCCCGACGCAGTCAGGCGCGCGGGCGCACCGAAGAGGCCATCGAGCAACTGCAAAAGCTCACCGCCCACCACATCGAGCACGTCGCCTTCGGCAGGCGGAGCGCCGGGCGCGAACACGCGCGAGACGTACACCGACGCCCGCACACGGCCGGTGCCGCCCAAAGCGCCCTGCTTGAGCAGCCGCGCCGCGCGCGCGAAGAGCGGGTGGAAGAGAACCGGCGTCGCGCACGCGATGGGGGCGCGCGCGGTCGCCGCGCTCGCCGCCAACCGCGCGGCGCCCTCGGCGTGCGATGCGGGCGCGCCGTCGATGAGCAGCGCCAGGCCTTCAGCGATCGCGGCTTCGGCTGCCACCACGCGCTCAGCGAGCGGCACGCTCACGATGACCGTGTCGGCCGGCGACTGCGCCAGCAGCTTCGGCAACGTGGCCGCCGACGGCACGGCGAAGCCCACCGCCTTGGCGAACGATCGCAGATCCGCGCGCGGCTCCACGAAGCCCGACAGCACGCACGCCGGATGCTGCGCGACGGCCGCGGCGTAAGCCAGGCCAGCGCGACCAAGGCCCTGGATGACGATGCGCCGCACGGGCGCAGCGGCTTCCGGGAGGTCGGGTGTGAGCGAAGGATCGTGGGTAGGCATGGGGGGTTCGGCCGTGAGCGTCACGGTGAACAGCGACCCTAAGGTGCGCGCGTGCCTTGCGCAAACGCGACGGCCCTCGCCGAAAAGGCGAGGGCCGTGCGGGGACGATGCAAAGAGGTGCGCTGCGATCAGGCCGACTTCTGGTTGAAGTCGATCGCCACGTCCTGGCGCTCGCGCTCATCGATATGGAACAACTCGGCGCGCTGCAGTGCCATGCCGCCGGCAACCCAGAGATCGGGGATCTGCTCGATGCGCGTATTGAACATCGTCACCGTGTCGTTGTAGAACTCGCGGCGGTCGGCGATGGCGTTCTCGAGCTCGCTGATGCGCGTCTGCAGACCCTGGAACGACGTGTTGGCTTTCAGGTCCGGATAGTTCTCGGCCACGGCGAAGAAGCCGCCAAGAGCGCGCGTGAGTTGGTTCTCGGCGTCCGCGCGCTGCGCCACCGACTTGGCCGCCGCGAGCGCGCCACGCGCGTCGCTGAGCTTGTCGAAGATCGCGCGCTCGTGCTGCATGTAAGCCTCGCACGTGCGCACCAGCTTCGGCAGCTCGTCGTGGCGCTGCTTGAGCAGCACATCGATGTTGGCCCACGAGCGTCCCACGTTGTTCTTCATCTCGATCAGGCTGTTGTAGATCGACAGGAAGTAACCCACCGAACCCACCAACAGGAATCCGATCACCACCGTCCACAGGATCTCACCGGGATGCATCTGCCCTCCTCGCGTTACGACGTGGCAGCGGGTCGTCCCACCCGCCGTGCTGCCTTTGCTTCAATTCACGTTTCAATTCACGTTTCGGAAGAACTGCCCCGACTGCACCAGCAACATCAAGAACCACGCGCCGCCCAGCGTCAGCAGCGGCCCGCCCACAAGTGCAGCGAATGCCTTGAGGCCGAACTCCGAGGCCATCTGCTTCTCGCTCTGCCCGCTGATCACGAAGAGCGCGTCGCCCTGCGCCTTGCGGATCACCGCATTCGTGCGCTGGTCCAGCGTGCGCACGGCGCTCACGCCGCGGCCATCGGTGCCGGTGGCGGCCATGCTCACTTCGTCGTCGCTGATGCTCTGCGCCATCGCCTTGGGGTGCGCGCGGCCGATCACGTACATGGCCAGACCGTTCTCGAGCACACGCTCGCGAAAGCGCATCGGGCCCACGGCCCACAGCGCGCGCAGGTGCAGGTTCTTCTCCTTCATGTAATCCATGTACATCTCGGGCACGCCAAAGCCCATCGTCTCTTCGTCCGCCGACCACGGCGTGCGCACATCGGCGCCCTGCGGGTAGACAAGCGCCACGCCCGAGTCGTCCTGCAGGAAGAACGGATGCCCCGAGCGCTCGGTGTGCACCGGCGTCCACTGGCGCAGCCCGCCGGACTTGCGCTCGTTCTCGGAGCGCGTCGAGATCTCGACCTCCCAGTACGCGCAAGGCCGGCCCGTGAACGGCGCCGCCACGCGGCTGCGCGGCGCGACGCTTCCCTGCACCTCGACGAAACCCATGGCCATGGAGCCGATGTGCGACGCGGGCGTGTCTTCCAGGAGCCGCTGTGCGCGCAGCATGCGAAAGCCGATCGCGAATACGAACAGTCCGCCAAAGCACATGCCGAGCGCGATGAGGGATTCCATCACGCCGCCGCTCATGACGTCGCCCCCAGCAAGGACTCGGCCGCCTGCGCCAGATAGAGCAATCCGGCCATGGTGAGCAGCGGGCCCGCGATCGCGCCGGTGCTCGCCAGCCGCGAGGGACGGATCGCCGAAAGCGACGGTACGAGTGCGCTGACCACGCACGGCATATGAGGATCGTCACCGCCCAGCACAAGTTCGGTGCTACGAGTGACGCCGACGGCATGGCTCACCGCCGCGTCGTCGGTACCGGTGCGGGCGTACTCGAGCTCGCCCACCACCGCGTCGCTCTCGGCCACATGCGCGAAGGCGAGCACATGCACATGCGCGCCCGGCAACAGCGCCTTCTCACGCAACACCAGCCGCTGACCCGAGCGGCGCAGCCAGCGCAGCTCGGCGTTGCTCTCGAACAAGCCCGCCAAGCGTTGGCTCAGCACTTCACCCGGCTCGATGGTGCGCTCGGCGGTGGTGACGCTCGCCCACGGCTGGTGCAATGCCTCGACGCGCGCCGACGCCTGCGCGCTTTCCAGTCGAAATGCGCGCTGCTGGCGCACGTGGCCGCCGATGCGGGTGCCTTCGGCGTTCACGTGCAGCGCATAGCCGGCGCACGGCTGGTTGGAGAGCGGTGAGAACAGCGGGCTCTCGAGCGCCACCTTTCCCTGCACGTACACGAGTCCACGCGCGTCCATGCTCAGCGCTTCTTCGCGCAGACGCGAGAGCGCGCGCCGCACCCGCAGCGCGCGAAGCCCAAAGGCGAAGAGCGGACCACCGCCCACGACACAAGCGATGGCCGCGAGCAATCCGCCCACGGAAACGGGAATCTGGAAAGAGGGAGCCATACCGCAGGGTTATCGGCCTGCGGCGCGGGCAAGATGAGCGCGAATTCGCAGTGCCCGCCGCGCGCAACTCACATAGGCGCGGGGTTTACGGTCAAATGTAGCGCGGGACCCGCCGAGGGACGCGCCAGCCCTCACAAAAGCGCGGGACCCGCCGAGGCCGGAGGCCGAGGCCTCTTACCTCGCGCTGGTCAGCGCCCTTCCGCCATCGATGCTCACGCAGTCGCCGGTGATCCACCCGGCCTCGTCGCTCAGCAGGAACGCGATCAGCGCCGCGATCTCCTCCGGCTTGCCCACGCGGCCCAGCGGGTGCGTGCCCTTGCTGCGCTCGAGGAACGCCGGGTAGTCGGCGACCGAGTTCGTGACGGTGTGAAGTTCGGTCACGACCACGCCCGGATTCACGGCGTTCACGCGCACGCCGTGCGGCGCGAAGTCGAGCGCCGCGCAGCGCGTGAACATGTCGACCGCGGCCTTGCTCACGCAATAGCTGGCCAGCCCCGAGTACGGGCGGATGCTCGTGACCGACGACACGTTCACGATCGCGCCCTGCTGCCGCTGCAACGACTCGGCCGCCGCGCGGGTCATCAGATA
>JANYBS010000241.1 GCA_025360715.1 Candidatus Eiseniibacteriota bacterium
GGCTCACGCGCCGCATGACGGCCGTGACGCAGGTGACGCAGGTGACGCAGGTGACGCAAGATCCGGTAGGACTGCTCACGCACCGCCGAGCGGCCGCGAAGTGCTGCTTCGCGCCCACCGCCCGACCTCGCACCGTTCACCGCAGCGCCGACTGTGCTCGAATTGTGCTCGAACCATCGGTCGCCATGTGTTTCCAAGTGCTGGAAGTGACACCATGGGATTCGGCTATGGTGGCCAATGGTGGCCGGTTGTAGCCAATGGTGTCCGATAGTCCCGATGGGTCCGACGCACTCAAAATCCGGAGTTGCGCAAGCAGCGTGTGGGTTCGACCCCCACCTCCGGCACCATCACGAAGCGGTGCGGCGTCCTCGCCCTCGCGCCAGCACCCCGAACGCCACCGGATACACGAGCAGCTCGAGCGCGAACGAGCTCACCACGCCGCCGGCCATCGGGGCGGCGATGCGCTTGAGCACGTCTGCGCCGGTGCCGTGGCTGAACAGCACGGGGATCAGGCCGAACAGGATGCAGCACACGGTCATCAGCTTGGGCCGCAGCCGTCGCGCGGAGCCCTCCACGATCGCGGCGTCCAGATCTCCCGCACCGAGCGCCGCACCCGCCTCGCGCCGGCGAGCAAGCGCGAGCTTCAGGTACAGCAGCATCACCGTGCCGGTCTCCGCGTCCAGGCCGGCCAGCGCGATCAGGCCCACCCACGACGCCACGCTCACGTTCTGGTGCAGCAGCGCCATCAAGGCGATGGCGCCGATACTCGAGAAAGGCACAGCGAGCATCACCAGGGCGGTCTCGCGTAGTGAGCGCAGCGTCATGTAGAGAAGCAGCAGCACCACGACCAGCACCATCGGTACCACAAGCGCCAGGCGCTTCTGGGTGCGCACGTAGTTCTCAAGCACGCCTGTCCATTCCAGGTGATAGCCGGCCGGCAGCACCACGGACTGCTCCACGCGCTGGCGCGCCGCGGCCGCCACCTCGACTGGAGAGCGCCCCGCGATATCGAGCGACACCAGGCCGAACAGCTCGCCGTCCTCCTCCTGCAGCATGGCCGGGCCCACGCGCCAGCGAGCCTGCGCCACCTCGCCCAGCGACGTGAGCGCTCCCGAGGGCGCGATCACGCTCACGTCCGCGAGTGCGGCGGGATTCTCCGGCGGTGAGGGGCCGAGAGTGACCACGATGTCGATCCGGCGCCGCCCATCGAGCGCCTGGCCCACCACAGCGCCGCTCGTGGCCGCGGCCAGCGCCTCGTGGAAGTCCTCTACCATCATGCCGCGCTGCGCCAGGTGGGATCGGTCGATGGCGAAGTCCAGGAAGTGACCCTGGCTCGGGCGCTCCGAATAGGCGCCTCGCAGGCCCGGCAGCCCGCGCAGGGCGCGCTCCACCGAGGCCGCGACGCTATCGATGCCGCCGGGCGTGGGGCCGAATATCTTGAGCCCCACAGGGGTGCGCACACCGGTCGCCAGCATCTCGTTGCGTGTCTGGATGGGCATCCACCACGTGTTCGAGAATCCCGGGAAGCGCACGCGCGCATCCAGGTCGGCGATCAAATTCTCCCACGTCATGCCACGGCGCCATTGGCGCTCGCTCTTGAGCGTGACGATGGTCTCCACCATCGAGAGCGGCGCGGGGTCCGTGGCGGTGCCGGCGCGGCCGATCTTGCCGAAGACCGAGGCCACCTCCGGCGACTCTCGCAGCAGCGCATCCTGGCGCTGCAGGATGCGCGCGGCCTCGGCGGCGCCCAATCCCGGCGGGGCGGTGGGCATGAAGAGCAGCTGCCCCTCGTCGAGCGGCGGCATGAACTCGTGGCCCAGCGATAGCGCCATGGGCAGCGCCGTGGCCAGCAGTACCAGCACGGCGGCGAGTACGCGCCATGGGTGGCGCAGCGTCGCGCGCACCACTGCCGCGTAGCTCTCCTCCAGTGCGCTCATCACCCTGGCGCCCGCCGCGGGCTTCGCTCCTGCACGGATCAGCCACCTCGCCAGAGCGGGCGTGAGCGTGATCGCGAGCAATGCGGCGAAGCCCATGGCGTACGTCTTGGTGAGCGCGAGCGGGCGGAAGAGCCGGCCCTCTTCGCCATCGAGCGCGAAGATGGGCAGGAACGAGACCGTGATCACCGCAAGCGCGAAGAAGATCGGGCGTCCCACCTCGGACATGGCCTTGGCGATGGTCTCGAGGCGCGAGGCGGGGCTACTTCCCGCAGGCTGGCGCTCGAGGCGGCTGTGGGCGTGCTCGACCATGATGATGGAGGCGTCGACCATGACGCCGATCGCGATGGCGAGTCCGCCGAGCGACATGATGTTCGCGGTCACGTGCTGGGCGTTGAGCGGCACGAACGCCAGCGCCAGGGCGATGGGCAGCGAAAGGACGGGTATGAACGCGCTGCGCGCACTGCCCAGGAAGATCACGATCACCAGTGCCACGATCAGCAGCTCGTAGAGCAGCTCATGCCGGAGCGTCGACAGGGCGCGCTCGATGATCTGGGAGCGGTCATAGGTGATGACCACCTTGACGCCGGGCGGCAGTGAGCGCCTCACCGAGTCGAGCCGGCGCTTGACCGCCTGGACCACCTGCAGGGCGTTCTCATGCTGGCGCATGACCACGATGCCGCCTGCCACTTCGCCGTGGCCGTCCAACTCGGCGATGCCGCGGCGCGGGGCCTGCCCGACGCGGACCTGGGCGACATCGGCCAGAGTGACGCTAGACCCATTGGCGGCGCTGCGGATAGCGATGCCGCGCAGGTCATCGAGAGTACGGATGGCCCCGCGTGCGCTGACCGCGTACTCGAATCCCCCCTGCTCCACGACGCCGGCGCCCGAGTCGCCGTTCGAGCGGCGGATAGCATCGGTCACCGCCGAAAGCGGGATGCGATAGGCCGCGAGCGCCTGAGGGTCGAGCGCCACCTCGAACCGTTGCACGTGCCCGCCCAACGGCGCCACCTCGGCGACACCGTCGACGCTCTGGAGCCAGAAGCGCAGCTGCCAGTCCTGCACTGCGCGCAGGTCGTCGACCCCGAGCCGCCCGGTCGTGTCCACGAGCGCGTACTCGAGCACCCAGCCGACGCTCGAGGCATCGGGGCCCAGGGTGGGCATGGCGGCCTCGGGCAGATGGCTGCGTTCGGAGCTCAGGAGCTGGCTCACGCGCGCCCTCGCAGCGTCGGAGGGCACCTGGTCCTTGAAGACCACGTACACGAACGAGTCGCCGCTCATGGAGAGCCCGCGGACGTAGCGCACCCCCGCCGCTGCGCGAAGGGCGGTCACGAGCGGATAGGTCACCTGGCTCTCCAC
>JANYBS010000094.1 GCA_025360715.1 Candidatus Eiseniibacteriota bacterium
GTGAAGCCGCCGAGCACGCCGGTCACCAAGAAGAGCCGCGCATCGGCTGAGACGCTGGAGCGCTCGAGCGCCAGCGTCATGATCGCGCCGATCGCAAAGCTGCCCACCGCGTTTACCGCGAGCGTGCCCCACGGGAAGTTCGCGTGGGGGAGCAGCTTCTGCACGAGCGAACTCGTCAGCCAACGCATCATGCTGCCAAGCGCGCCGCCCGCCGCCACGAGCAGGACGGGTTTCACAGCGGGAACGCACCCTCGAACTTCGTGCCCAGGCCGATCGCCTGCGCGTACTTCATCTGCTCTTCCAGATGCGCGGGCATCTTCGCGTAGACATCGGTGAAGATCGTCTCGATGCCGGGCGCGGGCAGCGCTTCGGCATCGTTGATGGCGGCCGAGATCTCATCGTTGAGTTCCACCGTCCACTTCTCGGTGTCCTCGGCCGTGAGCTCGCCCTGCGCCTCGAGCCAGTTGGCAAAGCGCGGCAGCGGATCGCGCTGCTCCCAGGCCTTGACCAGCTCGGGATCGCGGTAGCGCGTGGGGTCGTCGCTGGACGAGTGTCCTCCCATGCGGAACGTGACGCACTCCACAAAGGTGGGCCCGCCTCCCGAGCGCGCGCGGTCGAGCGCCTCGCGCATGGCGGCAATCACCGCGAGCACGTCGTTGCCGTCCACGCGGATGCCGGGCATGCCGTACGCAGCCGCCTTGATGGCGATGCTGCTCGAGACCGTCTGCGCGGCGAGCGGCACCGAGATGGCCCACTGGTTGTTCTGGCACACGAACACGACCGGCACCTGCTTGACCGCGGCGAAGTTCATCGCGGCGTGGAAGTCGCTCGAGGACGTACCGCCGTCGCCGATGTAGCCGATCATGACGTCGCTGGTCTTCATGAGCTTGGCCGCCCACGCGGCGCCCATCGCGTGCACGAGCTGGGTGCCGATCACGCTCGACCACGCGACCGAGTTCACGGCGCGATCGCTGAAATGCATGGGCATCTGCCTGCCGATCAGCACGTCGCCCGTGTTGCCCATGAGTTGGCAGATGACTTGCCGCACGGTGGTGCCGCGCCACATCGACACCCCGGTCTCGCGCAGCGCGGGGAAGACCCAGTCGGTCGGCAGCATCGGATACGCGGTGCCCACGACCGACGCCTCCTGGCCCGTGGTGAGCCCGAAGAAGCCGATGCGTCCCTGGCGCTGCAGGCTGAGCATTCGAGTGTCCATGGCGCGGCTGCGCAGCATGGCGCGGTAGATCGCGCGGCGGTCCGCCAAGGGCACCTCGGGCACGGTGCCGACCACGTTGGCGTGCTCATCGAGCACCTGGCGCAGCGTCTCGTCGAAGTTCATCGCAGGTCTCCTTCGTTCAGCCACGACTCCGGCGTCTGCAGGCTCTCGATGAGCGCATACAGGAAGTCCGCGCCCACCGCGCCATCGACGACTCGGTGATCCATGCTCAAGGACAGGTTGCCCAGGTCGCGCACCACGATCTGCCCGTGCACCACCGCAGGCTTGGGCGTGATCGCATGCACGCCCAGGATCGCGACCTGTGGGTGATGCAGGATCGGCGTCGCGAGCAGCCCGCCGTGTGTGCCGGTGCTCGTCACGCTGAACGTGCCGCTCTGCAACTCTTCGAGCTTGAGCTTGTGCTCGCGCGCGGCGGTCGCCAGGCGGTCGATCTCGCGCGCGATCGCGAAGAGGCCCAGCGAGCCGGCGTCGTGCAGGATCGGCACGGTCAGGCCGTCGTCCGTATTGGTCGCCACGCCCAGGTGATGCTTGTGCTTGAGGATGACTTCCTGCGTGGCGTCATCGAGCGAGCTGTTCAGCAGCGGGAAGCGCGTGAGCACTGCGGGCAGCGCGCGGAACACATAGGCAAGGTAGGTGAGCTTGACGCCCGCTGCCTCGGCCTGGGGCTTGAGCCTGGTGCGATGCGCGACCAGGTTCGTGAAATCACACTCGGCCACGAACGTGAACTGCGCGGTGGTCGAGAGGCTGCGCCGCATCGCGTCGGCGATCTTGCGGCGCAGGCCGCGCAGCGGGACGCGCGTCTCGTCTGAGTTCGACGCCGCCGGCGTCGGCGCGGTTCCCGCCGCGCTCGAACCCGTGCTCGCCCCAGCGCCCGTGGCGGCGCCCTTCACATCGTCGGCGGTGATGCGGCCGTCGGGGCCGGTGCCCTTGAGGCTCTCGAGCGCCACGCCGAGTTCCTTGGCGAGCGCGCGGACGGCGGGCGTGACCTCGATGCGAGCGCCCGCAGGGGGCCCGCCGGCAGCGGGCGCGGCGATGGCGGGCGCAGCGGCGCTCGCGGTGGCCGCCGGCGCGGCGAG
>JANYBS010000045.1 GCA_025360715.1 Candidatus Eiseniibacteriota bacterium
CTTCGGGGACGGCGCGGGCGCGGCGGTATTCCAGGCCTGCGCGCCCGGCGAAGGCTTGCACGGTGTGGATATGCACAGCGACGGTGCCTTCGCTCGCGGGATTACGCGAGATGCCCGCGGGCACCTCGAGCACTTCGCCCAGTGCGCCGTCGCTGTGCATATCCACACCGTGCAAGCCTTCGCCGGGCGCGCAGGCCTGGAATACCGCCGCGCCCGCGCCGTCCCCGAAGAGTACGCACGTGTTGCGGTCGGTGTAGTCGACGATGCGCGAGAGCGTCTCGACGCCCACGACCAGCACGGTGTCGGCCACGCCCGCGCCGATCAGTGCGCGCGCGGTCGCCATGCCGAACACGAATCCCGTGCAGGCGGCGAACATGTCGTAAGCCGCGGCGCGCGTGGCGCCCAGCTTCTGCTGCAGCGTGCATGCGCACGAGGGCAGGATGCGGTCGGGCGTGGTGGTCGCCAGGATGATCTGGTCCACGTCTTTGGGATCGACCTTTGCCATCTCCAGCGCGCGCTGGCACGCGATGAGCGCAAGGTCGCTCGACGCCTGTTCCGGCGCAGCGATTCGGCGCGCGCGGATGCCGGTGCGTTCGGCGATCCACTCGTCAGACGTCTCGACCAGTTTGGCCAGGTCGTCGTTGGTCATGATGCGCTCCGGCACGTACATGCCCGTGCCGGTGATCGTCACGCCTCGGATGGCATCAGGCTGCAGTGACATGGTCGCTCTGGATCTCCTCGCGGATGTGTTCGTTCACGCGCTTGTCCACGAACGTGGTCAGCGTGCGGATCGCGCTGCAGAAGGCCTTCTTGCCACTCGAGCCATGGCCGACGAAGCACACGCCGTCCACGCCCAGGAGTGGGACACCGCCGTACTCTTCCCAGTCGAGCTGGCCGCGCAGTCGCTTGAAAGCGCCGCGCATGAACAACGCGCCGAACATGGCGAACGGATCGGCCTTGATCTCTTTGCGAACGGCGTTCGTCAGGAACGATGCGGCGCTCTCGGCGGTCTTGAGCACCACGTTGCCCGTGAAGCCGTCGGTCACCACCACGTCGCAGGTGCCCTTGAAGATATCGCGACCCTCGACGTTGCCGATGAAGTTCAGGTGCTTGGCGGCGCGCAGCAGCGGCAGCGCCTCTTGCACCAACTGGTTGCCCTTGCTGTCCTCTTCTCCGATCGACAGCAGGCCCACGCGCGGTTCGGTCCGGCCCAACTGGTAGCGCGCGTACACCGAGCCCATGTGCGCGAACTGCACGAGCATGTTCGGCTTCACCTCGGCGTTCGCGCCCACGTCGAGCACGATGGCGCCATGACCCACGTTCGGGAAGAACGCCGCCAGCGCAGGGCGCGAGACGCCTTCGAGGCGACCCAAGCCCAGCAGCGCCGTCGCGACCACTGCGCCGGTGTTGCCCGCGCTGAAGATCGCGTCGACCTTGCGTTCCTTGTGGAGGGTCGTGAGCACGCCGAGCGACGAACCGCTCTTGCGCGCGGCGGCTGCCGCCTTCGCGCCCATATCGATCTTCTCGGGCGCGTGGACGATCTCGACCGGGAGATCCTCGGCATGCGCACGGCGCATCGCCGACCGGATCTCGGTCTCGTCTCCGACGAGGGTGAGGTGGAAGCGTCCCGGCGACTCGCGGAAGGCGAGCGCCGCTCCTTCGACCACGGGAACCGGGCCGAAGTCACCTCCCATCGCATCAATCCCGATGCGCGGGATGGCTGACATGGTGTCGGACAAGAAGTCGCTGGCCGCTATGCTTCGCGCGGCGTCGCGACCTTCTCACCATCGTAGAAACCGCAGCTCGCACAGATACGGTGCGGCTGACGCGGCGAGCCGCAATGGCTGCAGATGTTGATCACGGGCTTGAGAAGCTTCCAGCCCGTCCGGCGCTTGCGGCCACGCGTGGCCGAGTGACGTCGCTTCGGAACCGCCATGGTGCATCCTCCTGCAAGATAAGGACCTGCCTTGAGCGTCGCGCTACTGCGTGCAACCGCACGGACCTTGATTCAGGTCAGCACCACACTTGAGGCAGAGACCCGGGCAATCCTCCCGGCAATAGGGAGTGATGGGCAACTCGAGCAGCAACTCCTCCCGCACCGTTTCGCGCAGGTCCAGCCGCCGCCCGTCGTGGAACAACATGATGTGATCGCGCTGGAGCTCGTTCTCCTCGGCGCGATGGCTCTTCTCGGATCGCTCCGCGAACACGGTGAGCGATGCCGTCACGACCTGGTCGAACTCGCGCAGGCAACGCACGCATTCGAGGTGGACGGGGCTGCTCACAGTGCCCCGGATCGACACACGGTCTCCGGACCGCTCGACGCGCAGGGAACAGTGGATATCTCCACTCCAATCCGCGTCAGGCAATCCGGCTTCGCGCGCCGGGACGTCGACCTCCACCCGGTCCATGGATGGCTTGAGGGTTCCGAGGTCGATGATGAGATCGGTCATCTTAAGCTTAGAGAGGCCTTCTCGGCCTCCCCCCAAACGGTCGTAAGCTAGCACAGCAGCGCGGTTTTCGTCCAGCGTTCGAGCCAGAGCCGGCCCGCTCGCCAAGTGTCGATCCCAAGCCCACATACAGGCTGCCGGAATCACCGCGGGGCCGATCTTCCGGACGCCGACCGGCCATCCGGGACCAGGACCCAGGGGAAAAAGCAGGCGGCCGGCACCCGTTCGGGGCGCCGGCCGCCATAGTCTACCTCAGTGCGAGAGTGCCGCGACGCCGAAGAACAGCTTCACCTCGCGCTCCGCGCTCGGGAGGCTGTCCGAGGCATGGACCGAGTTGCGGCCCTTGGACTCGGCGAACAGCTTGCGGATCGTGCCTTCGGCCGCCTGGGCGGGATCGGTCGCGCCGATCGTCTCGCGCAAGGTCACCACGGCATTCTCACGCTCCAGACAGCAGAGCATGACCGGCGCCGAGGTCATGAAATCGACCAGTTCGTTGAAGAAGCCCTTGCCGTTGTGCTCGGCGTAGAACTCCTGGCACTGCTCGCGGGTCAGGCGGGTGTAGCGGGCCTCGATCAGGCGGAAGCCCTTCTCCTCGACGTGCGCGAGGATCTTGCCCGTGATGTTCCGGGTGGTCGCATCCGGCTTGACGATGAACAACGTGCGCTCGAGCGCCATGAATACTCCTTTTTAGGGCCGGCGAATGGCGCCGGCCCATCGCGTGCGTGGGTCTAGCGACGGCCGCGCTTCGCGGCCGCCTTCTTCGTGTTGGTCTTCTTCGCCGCGCTCGCGGACTTCTTCGCGCTTTTCGCAGCCTTCTTGGCAGGCTTCGCCGCAGCCTTACGGGCGGGGGCAGCCTTCGACTTCGCGCGCTTCGCCGCCTTGGGTGCCGCCTTCGCGACCTTCGCGACCTTCGCGACCTTCGCGACCTTGGCAGCCTTGCCCGGCGCGCTCTTCTTGCGTGCGCGGCGACGCTGCAGCAGTTCGGCGATCAGCCCCGGGATCTCGGACGGGATGCGCGCGACCGGCACGCCCGCCGCCTCGAACGCCGCCATCTTCTCGGCCGCCGTTCCCGTGCCGCCCGAGATGATCGCACCGGCGTGGCCCATGCGCTTGCCGGGGGGCGCCGTCTGGCCGGCGATGAACGCCACGACCGGCTTGGTCACGTGGCGCTTGATGAACAGCGCCGCCTGCTCCTCGGCATTGCCGCCGATCTCGCCCATGAGCACGATGCCTTCGGTCTTCGGGTCGGCCTCGAACAGCGTGAGCGCATCGATGAAGTCCGTGCCGATGATCGGGTCGCCACCGATGCCCAGACACGTCGTCTGGCCCAGGCCGCGGTCGGTGAGCTGCTTCACGACCTCGTAGGTGAGCGTGCCGCTTTTTGACACCACCCCGATGGGGCCGGGCGTACAGATATGACCCGGGAGGATGCCGACCTTGGCCACGCCCGGCGTGATCAGACCGGGGCAATTCGGGCCGATCAGGCGCGGCTTGCCGAGCGGGTTGTTGGCGCCACGCAGGTTCTGCACCTTATGGAACGCGCTCATGGTGTCGCGCACCGGCAGGCCTTCGGTGATGCACACGATCAGCGCCACGCCGGCATCGGCGGCCTCGTGGATCGCGTCGGCCGCGAACGCCGCGGGCACGTAGATGACCGTCGCGTTGGCCTTGGTCGCGACGATCGCCTCGTGGACGCTGTCGAAGACCGGCACGCCGTGCGCGGTGGTGCCGCCCTTGCCCGGCGTCACACCGGCGACGACCTTGGTGCCGTACGCGATCATCTGCTGCGTGTGAAAGCCACCATCGCGACCCGTGATGCCCTGGACGATCAGGCGCGTGTTCTTGTCGATCAGGATGCTCACGCCGTCACCTCCTGGGCCTTGGCGATCACCATCTGCACGGCTTCATCCATGCTCGTCGTGGCGCCCAGGCCGAAGTCGCTCAGGATCTGCCGCGCCTTCACCTCGTTGGTGCCGGTGAGCCGGATCACGAGCGGCACCGTGAGCGGTGACTCCGTGAGGGACGTGACGATGCCATTGGCCACGTCGTCGCAGCGTGTGATGCCACCGAAGATGTTGAACAGGATCGCGCGCACATGCGAATCGGTCGTGATGATCTTGAGCGCCGCGGTGACCTTCTCGGGATTCGACGAGCCGCCGATGTCCAGAAAGTTCGCCGGCTCGCCGCCGTAGTGCTTGATCAGGTCCATCGTCGCCATCGCCAGGCCGGCGCCATTCACGATGCACCCGATATCACCATCGAGCTTCACGTAGGACAGCCCGCGCTCACGCGCAAGTCGCTGTCCCGGCGTCTCTTCGGCCGGGTCGCGGAAGTGTTCCCAGTCGCGGTGGCGATAGTCGGCGTTGTCGTCGAGGACGACCTTGGCGTCGAGCGCGATGACCCGGCCCTCGGGCGTGACCGCCAGAGGATTGATCTCGGCCAGCGAGCAGTCGCCGTCCATGAACACGTTGTAGAGCTTGAGCAGGATGTCCGCAGCCTGCGCGGCCTGCTTGAAGTCCGTGAAGACCTTCATCATGAGCTCGCGCGCCTGGTATGGACGCAAGCCCTCGAGGCCGATGTGCTGCTTGAGGATCTTCTCCGGCGCGACGCGGGCGACCTCTTCGATCTCCACGCCGCCTTCGGCCGAGAGCATGATCAGCGGCAACTTCTTCTCACGATCCATCACGATCGAGAGGTAGTATTCCTTGGCGATGTCGGCCGCCTGCGCGACCAGCACCTTGCGCACCGGCAGGCCCTTGATCGTGAGCGCCAGGATATCGCGGGCCTTCTCGTACGCCTCATCGGGCGAAGCGGCAAGCTTGACGCCGCCGGCCTTGCCACGGCCGCCGGCCTGCACCTGCGCCTTGATGACCACGAGCGAGCCGATCGAGGCGGCGATCTGACGCGCCTCGTCCGGCGTCTCGGCGACCTGGCCCGGCAGCACCGGCAGGCCGTAACGCGCGAACAGTTCCTTGCCCTGATATTCGTGGAGATTCATGAGTTCTCCCGTGCACCGAAAGCGCGAGGGGATGCCCGTGCCGCGTCTCGGAGAGGTGGAGCGTAGTAGTCCAGAGGACGGCGAAAACTACCGAAGCGCCACGTGTAAGTAAAGCAGGCCGCCTCGCGCGGGCGGGGCGGCCTGTTTTCGTACCGGACGGGCCTCATCCCCCGCTTCCGGCGTCTGTACGACTACGAGTTGTCGATCTGCGCGCGCTGCAGCTTTCCGGAGAAGTCCACATACAGGCTCTTCCACTCCGTGAACGCGTCCAGCATGGTGTGGCCGGCTTCGCGGTGGCCGTTGCCCGTGCCGCGCGTGCCGCCGAAGGGCAGATGCGTCTCGGCGCCGGTCGTACCGTGGTTCACGTACACGATGCCCGTGGTCAGGTCGCGCATCGCGGTGAACGCCGCATTCACGTTCTGCGTGAAGATGCTCGTGGAGAGCCCGAACGGCGTGCCGTTGTTGACCTCGATCGCCTCTTCGAGGTTCTTCACCTTGAGGAAGCCGACGACGGGTCCGAAGATCTCTTCCTGCGCCACTCGCATGCCGGGCTGCACGCCCGTGAACACGGTCGGCTGGAAGAAGTTGCCCTTTTCCAGCTCGCCGCCGCTGGCGCGGCTGCCCCCGGTGGCGATGGTGACACCTTCCCGCTTGGCGACGTCCATGTAGCCGCCGATGCGCGTCATCTGCTTGGTGTTCACGACCGGGCCCATCTCGACGCCGTCGTTCAGGCCATCCCCCAGCTTGAGCGCCTGGGCACGCTGCACGACCAACTTCACCAGTTCGTCATGGATGCGCTCGTGCACGATCACGCGGCTGGTGGCGGTGCAGCGCTGGCCCGTGGTGCCGA
Source organism: Candidatus Eiseniibacteriota bacterium (assembly GCA_025360715.1). GTDB lineage: Bacteria > Eisenbacteria > RBG-16-71-46 > RBG-16-71-46 > RBG-16-71-46 > CAIXRL01. The sequence continues at coordinate 6,296 of JANYBS010000045.1, forward strand.
ACGCGCCCCACGCGATGGCATTGGCAGCAAGCGTCACATCGGCATCGTCCATCACGATCACGCCGTTCTTGCCGCCCATCTCGAGCGACACGCGCTTGCCCAGCCGCGCGCCTTCGGTCGCGATCTGTGCGCCCACGGCGTTCGAGCCCGTGAACGAGACCACATCGACGCCCGGATGCTGCACGATCGGCCAGCCCACGTTCTGGCCGTTGCCATGTACGACGTTGAAGACGCCCGCGGGCAGACCCACTTCTTCGAAGAGCTTGGCCAGGTGCCAGCCCATCTCCGGCGTTTCCTCCGACGGCTTGAACACGACCGTGTTGCCCGCCAGCAGCGCGAACACGATGGCCGACAGCGGGCTCGCCAGCGGGTAGTTCCACGAGGACACCACGGACACGACCCCGAACGGTTGGCGCACCAGCCGCGACGCCTTCGTCATGCGCAGCAGCGGGTTGTGCAGGGGCAGGTCCCGATCCGCCAGCACGTCCGCCGCGCGGTTCGCGTAAAGCGTGATGAGCTGGGCGACCGGGAAGACCTCGGCCGACAGCACCTCCGCGTGCGGCTTCCCGACCTCCTTGGACACGAGCGCACAGACCGCGTCCGCGTGCTGAAGCAGCCAGTCGCGCGCTCGCAGCAGGCTGGCCGAATTGCTGCAGATCGATTCCGCGGCTGCGGAGTCTTAGCGCGCCGAGGCCGTG
>JANYBS010000072.1 GCA_025360715.1 Candidatus Eiseniibacteriota bacterium
GGTGGGCGGCTGCAAGGCGCACGACCGGGCCGCACCGCAAGCGTGTCGAGAGACACGCTGAGGAGCGCCCCGGTCGTGCAACGCAGCAGACACCCACCGCTTGCGTCCGCAGGCCACGGGCTCATGAATAGTCCGGGCTAGACCAGATAGCGCAGCGCGAAAATCACTTCACCCGAGACGATGCTGATCGTCCACATGACGAGGAAGCCCCACGTGAGCGCCGGCCGTTCGGGGAAGAACCAGCGGTTCTGCTTCTGCTCCTGGTATGCGAATACGCCGAGTACCACGAACACAAGGTACGCGACGAGCGACAGGATGCCATGCAGCGCGAAGCCGATCTTCATCCATGGTGCCATCGAGGCAGCGGCCGCCGCAGCGCCCGGAGCCGACGCCTCGGCCGCGCGGTTGGCCATATACATGACATTGACGGTGGCTTCGAAGAGCGCCACGCCCAGGAAGACGGCGAACGGGAACGGCTTGCGGGTCCAGTTCGTGCGCACGACATAGAGCACGCCAGCAGTCACGAACAGCTCGCTGATGGCGGAGAAGAGAGAGAAGGCCGGGATATGTGCCATGTGTCGGACTCTAGGACTGCGCGTGAACGGTGTCCACTCGCGACCCTGCCGCGCTTTCGCCCGAGCCCGGCGCCCTGATAAACTCAGGCTATGCCTCTTCCCGAACATCTGCGCGCGCTGCTCGCCGAGAGCGAGATCGACGTCTATCGCTCTTCCGGCCCCGGCGGCCAGAAGAAGAACAAGACGGAGTCGAGTGTGCGCGTGCGTCATCTGCCGACCGGGCTGATCCGCATCGCGACCGAGCACCGCTCGCAGATGCGCAATCGCGAGCTGGCGCTGCAGCGGCTATTCGACACGCTCGAGGCGCGCAAGTGCAAGCCGAAGCCCCGCGTCGCCACCAAGCCGACGCGCTCGGCCAAGGTGAAGCGGCTCGAGAGCAAGCGCCGTGAAGGGGTGATCAAGTCCCTGCGCCGCGAACGCCCGGGGCGTGAGGACTGATTCGGCGGAAGGGCTTCCGCCGAATCAGCATCCCTACCAGGCGAGGCTCCCGGAACGCGGGGCCGGCCCCAGTCACATCCCGGGCCCGGCTCCTGTAATGTAGGCTACAGGCCGTCCGTATCCCTTGCCGCCGAACCCGTATCCGCGCGCCCTGCAAGGAGTCGCGCGAGGAGGAATCTCCGCGATGAACCCTGAGTCCAAACCTGCCGATATCGTGGAAAGTCCGAGGCAGGAACCCCGGCTTCCCCCGGGACAGGTCAAGACCGACAAGTGGCCCGTGCTGCATTACGGCTCGGTGCCGGCTGTGGATCTCAAGACCTGGGACCTGACGGTCGACGGCCTCGTGGAACACTCATTCAAATGGAATTGGGAAGAGTTCCAGAAGCTGCCCCGGCGAAAAGTCCATTCCGATATCCACTGCGTCACGCGCTGGAGCCGGTATGACAATCTCTGGGATGGCGTGGCGATTCGTGACGTGATGGCGCTCGCGGGCGTCCGATCAGAAGCCCGGTTCGTGATCATCCATGCGGAGCAGGGATTCACGACCAACCTGCCTCTTTCGGAGATGGCTCAGGATGATGTCCTTCTCGCCGACAAGCACGATGGTGAAGCGCTCACGCCCGACCACGGGTGGCCGCTTCGTCTGGTCGTGCCCAGACGATATTTCTGGAAGAGCGCCAAGTGGGTCCGCCGGCTCGAATTCAGCGATCGCGATGCGCCCGGATTCTGGGAGCGCAACGGCTACCACAATGAAGCCGATCCCTGGCGCGAAGAGCGTTTCTCCGACTGGTAGTCCGCGCACCGGAGGCTCGCGATGAGCCACGTCGAGCGCACGCAGCGCTGCCGCGGCTGGCTCGAGGAGCAGTTGGCCTCGCTCGCCGGCATGCGCAATGCGAATCCGCGCGACAACGAATTCAAAGCGTGGCGCCAGGCGACCATGACCACGCTGCAGCGCGTGTGGCCCGATGAGCCTGCGCGCGTCGAGCGTTTTCGCCGCATCGCCTTCCGTGCGCCAGGCGCGCGGCCTGAGCCCGAGCAGATCCGCGAATGGCATCGCCTGGGCTGCGAGTTGGCGCATGCGTACCTGACCGAACTCGTTCAGGACCTCGATGAGCACGGTGCGCCGGTGCCGGTCGCGCGCACGCCCGATGCCGCGCGCACGGACGGCGGTGTGGCCGAGGATGATTTCCCGGTGGTCGAGCTTCACGATGGCGAGTCGCGCGCCATGTCGACGCCGTCAAGGGCGTACGAAGATAATGTGATCGATCTGGGCGGTCCTGCCGGCTCGCTGGAACCCGCTCAGGGCCGCGCGGCCGATGCCGATAGCGCTCCGCCCACGCTGCGTATCGAGTTGCCTGCGGCACGCGAGGCGGCGGCGGCCTCCGAGGCAGCGCCTGCGCCGCCCACGCTGCACGCGGCGCCCAAGGCGACGCAGCCTGCGTCAAAGAATATCAAGACGAACAAGAAGGCTTCGGCCGTCACGCGGCTCAAGGACATGCTCGACTTCTCCAAGCTCGAAGCGCAATTGGCCAAGGAGGACGCCAAGGCGGCTCAGCAGGACGACGCCCCGGCTCCTGCCGCGCCCGCAGCAGAAGCGCCCGCACCGCGGGCCAGTTCGGTCTTCGCGACGCAGCCGCGTCCGCTCAAGCGCAAACCCAAGCCGCTCGAGTCGCTCGACTCACTGGTGCCCGACGCGCTGCGGCCGCCGGCGCCGCCAGTGCCCGATGCGCTACCGGCCGCCAAGGTGGAAGCGACCGCCGAGCCGAGCGAGCCGCCTGCGACTTCTGCGCCTGCGCAAGACCCCTCTCTCGACGCCGATACGTTCGCGGCGGCCGCCGATGAGTTCATGCGCTCCTCGGTCGTGATGAGCCTCACCGGCAAGCCGGTGCAGCGCATGAGCGACGCCACGTCGTTCATGGATCCCGATGCGGTAGCAGTGGCCGCTCTGGCCAGCGATGTGGGCCGTCTGGGCGTGAGCGAAGGCTCGCGTGGCTCGATGCGCGCGATGCTCTTCGAACTGGCGCGCCACATGGACGCCGGCAGTCTGGAGTGGGCGATGCTGCGCGACGCCGTCGCTCAGGCGATGGAGAGTCCGGAGCTGGCGCGGCGGCTGTTGCCGGTCGTGCTGCCGTGGCTGGACCGCGCGGCCTGACCTCTCCATGAACGCCGCGCCCGTTCCCTGACGCGCGTGTGACGAAAGCCTGAGCGCTGCTTCCCCTTGTGAATCCCTGTGCTACCGTTCGCATCGATTCCACAGGGGGGGGCACGCAAATGGATCTCGATCGCTATACGCTCAAGTCTCGCGAAGCCATCGAACGCAGCCAGCGCATCGCGCGCGAGCGCTCGCATCAGGAACTCCAAGCCGAACACCTGCTCGCCGCGCTCGCCCAAGAGACCGAAGGCACCATGACCGCGGTGCTTCAGAAGCTCGGCGTGCAGCCCGCCGCGCTCACCGCCGCAGTCGATGAAGCGCTCAAGAGCCTGCCGCGCGTGAGCGGCGCCACGAGCGGGCTCTATCTGAGCGACGCCCTCAAGTCGATCTTCGATCGCGCGCAGATGCAGGCCGAGCGGCTCAAGGACGACTTCGTCTCGGTCGAGCACCTGCTGCTCGCGATGGCCGATCCCGCTCACCCGGGCAACGCGCAGCGCCTGCTCGCCAAGCAAGGGCTCACGGCCGAGGCGATCTTGAAGGCACTCGCCACGGTGCGAGGAGGGCAACGCGTGACCGACGAGAATCCCGAAGACAAGTACCAGTCGCTGACCAAGTATGGCCGCGACCTGACCGCGGCCGCGCGCGCGGGCAAGCTCGATCCCGTGATCGGCCGCGACGATGAGATCCGCCGCGTGGTGCAGGTGCTCGCACGCCGCACCAAGAACAATCCGGTGCTGATCGGTGAGCCGGGCGTGGGCAAGACGGCGATCGTGGAAGGCCTCGCGCAGCGCATCGTGTCGGGCGACGTGCCCGAGTCGCTCAAGGACAAGCGCGTGATCGCGCTCGACCTGGGCGCGCTCATCGCCGGCGCCAAGTTCCGTGGCGAGTTCGAGGACCGGCTCAAGGCGGTGCTCAAAGAGGTCACCAACGCCGAGAATCGCGTGGTGCTGTTCATCGATGAACTGCACACGATCGTCGGCGCCGGTGGCGCCGAGGGCGCGGTGGACGCGAGCAACCTGCTCAAACCCGCGCTCGCGCGTGGCGAGCTGCACTGTGTGGGCGCCACCACACTGGATGAGTACCGCAAGTACATCGAAAAAGACGCCGCGCTCGAACGGCGCTTCCAGCCCGTGTTCGTGGGCGAGCCCAGCGTGGAGGACGCGATCGCGATCCTGCGCGGTCTCAAGGAGCGCTACGAGGTGCATCACGGTATCCGCATCAAGGACTCAGCGCTCGTCGCCGCAGCGGTGCTCTCGAATCGCTACATCGCCGACCGGCAACTGCCGGACAAGGCCATCGCCCTGATCGACGAGGCGGCCTCGCGCCTGCGCATGGAGATCGATTCCATGCCGGTCGAGCTGGACGAGATCTCGCGCCGGATCCGCCAGCTCGAGATCGAGCGCATCGGACTGCACAAAGAAACCGATGCCGCCACGAAAGAGCGCCTGCGCCGGCTCGACGATGAACTCGCCAGCCTCAAGGCCGACATGGCCAAGCTCGACGAACATTGGCAGAAAGAGAAGACGTCCGTCGCGCGCATCCGTGACCTCAAGGCCGAGCGCGAGCGCCTCAAGCTGGAGGAAGCGCGCGCAGAGCGCGCCGGCGATCTCGAAAAGATCGCCCGCATCCGCAACAACGACCTGCTCATGCTCCAGCGCCAGCTCGATCAGGAGTCCGCGCGGCTCGCGGTCGTGCAGACGACGCAGCGCATGCTCAAGGAAGAGGTCGACGAAGAAGACGTGGCGCAGGTCGTGGCCAAGTGGACCGGCGTGCCGGTCTCGCGGCTGCTCGAAGGCGAAGTACAGAAGCTTCTGCAGATGGAATCGCGACTGCACGGACGTGTGGTGGGCCAGGACGAAGCCGTGCGCGTGGTGTCCGAGGCCGTGCGCCGCGCGCGAGCGGGGCTGCAGGATGCCAAGCGGCCCATGGGTTCGTTCCTGTTCCTGGGGCCGACCGGTGTGGGCAAGACCGAGCTGGCGCGGGCGCTTGCCGAGTTCCTGTTCGATGACGAGCGCGCGATGGTGCGCTTGGACATGAGCGAGTACCAGGAAAAGCACACGGTCGCGCGCATGATCGGCGCGCCGCCGGGCTACGTGGGCTACGAGGAGGGCGGCGCGCTCACCGAGGCCGTGCGGCGCCGGCCCTACGCGGTGATCCTGCTCGACGAGGTCGAGAAGGCGCATCCCGAAGTGCTCAACGTGCTGCTACAACTGCTCGACGACGGACGCCTCACCGATGGCCAGGGCCGCACGGTCGACTTTCGCAACACCATCGTGATCATGACCAGCAACCTGGGGTCCGATGCCATTCTCGAGTTCGGCGAGCGCGACCGCGCCGAGATGGAAGCGCTCGTGCAACGTTCACTGCGCGAGCACTTCCGGCCCGAGTTCCTGAACCGGCTCGACGAGATCGTCACTTTCCATTCCCTGACCCGCACCGACATCCGGCACATCGTCGACCTGCACGTCGAACACCTGCGGATATTGTTGAAAGAACGCCAGCTCGAGCTGGTCCTGAGCGACGTGGCACGCGACACGCTGGCGGATGAGGGATATGACCCACATTTCGGCGCCCGGCCGCTCAAGCGCACCATCCAGCGCCGGGTGCAGAACCCGCTGTCGGTGAAACTGCTGGAGGGGGCCTTCCATCCGGGCGATACCGTGGAGGTGGGAGTCGCGGACGGTGGTTTCACGTTCTCCGTGCGACAGCCGCAAGCGGCAGGCGCATGACGGAGGTGGCCATTGAGTCACAAACCACTCGACACTCGCTCCAAGCTCGGGCGCGCGGTCTTCTCGCTGGTGGATAGCTCGCACAAGAGCACGCCGGAGAACCGCGGCCGAGTGGCGCGGATCCGCAACCTGATCGAGGCCACACCCGACGACGCGATGGTCAAGTTCAAGATCAACTCGGACCTCGACGCGCTCGCGCGCGATCCGCGGCTGGCGAGTTCGATCATGCTCCTGCGCAAGTCGCTGCCGAGCTGATCGCGGGTCTCACGCGCGCAGATCCTGAAGGCGGCCCGCACGGCCGCCTTCGTCATTTCACGCGATAGACCACGCGCCCCGGCCGCGCCGCCCGCAATGCGAAACTCGCGGTGTCATTCGCGCACCACAGCGATTCCACGGGCGCCGCGCTCGTGTCGCTCCAGCCGATCGCCACGAAAGCCGCGTCCGCCGCGCGCAGGTTCCGGAGCCAGCGCTGGCGGTCGGGGCGCGCGCGGTCATCGGGCGTGAAGTCCCACATGGACCGCGACTGCGCCCAGGTGCGCACGACCGGTACGTAGGCCGGGCGGCCCTCCAGGCGGCTGCCCACCACCTGCCATGAGCCTTCCACACCGCAAAGCGCGATCACGCGGCCGTGCGCTTCGTACCGCAGCGAATCCACGAGGGCATTGGGCAGCAGCGTGAGCCGGGTCTGGTAGGCATCCCAGATGCGCGCCTCGAGTCTGCTGCGTGACGGCGCTGCGATGAGTACGGCGCCGATCATGAGCGCAGCGGCCAGCGGCGCGAGCGCTGGTCCGCGCGTGCTTCGGCGCAGTGCGAAGAGCAGGACGCCGGCGGCGAGCAGCGCCATCGCGGCGCGGCTCCAGAGCGGTGCCAGTTGCGCCGTACTCGCCACGCCCAGCAGCACCGCCGCGGCCGAGGCCGGAAGCATGGCGCCGAGCAGCGGCGCGCACACGGCACTCGCCGCCGCGAACGCGGGCAGCAGGTACCGCACGTTCCCAGTCGCCAGCATGGGCGGTTCGCCATGCTGGGAGGGCAGGTTGACGCCGCCATAGAACGAGACGAGATACAGCCCCGCCGCGAAGAGCGCGAACAGCGCGGGCACCCACGCGTCACGCAGCGCGCGCCGCGCCGGCGCTGCGGTGCACGCGGCAACGCCGGCAAGCAGCCAGACGAGCAACGCGCGGTAGTGTGCGGTGAGATTCGCCAGCGTGAGGTGTCCTGCGAAGCCTTCGCGCCAAGCGGCGATCTGCGTCGTGCGCCGCAGCATGCTCAAAGGCAGTGTGCCGGGCAGCGTGTGGCCGAGCAGTTGCGTTTCGGCCGGGTAGAACGGATTGCCGATGGCCACCGCGTTGCGGGCCAGCCAGAAGCCGCCGAGCAGCAGCGCGATCGCGAAAGCCCACCACGGCGCCAGGCGCGCGCCGGGCGCGCGTCCGGGCAGGAGCAGGGCCAAGCCCAGCACGATCGCCGCATACGCGGGTCCCGTAAAACGGCAGCCGGCCACGAAGCCCAAGGACAGCAGCGCGAGCGTGAGCTGCGCCGCACGGCCTTCGCGGCGCCAGCGCAACAGGAACACGAGCGCCGCCACCACGAACGCGGCCATCGCGGCGTCGGCCGAGAGCCCCTTCACAAGCAGCGCACATACGGGAGTGGTGGCCACCAGTGCAGCGCTGCCCTCGGCGGCCGCGGACGTGGCGCCCAGCGCGATCCCGAGTTGCCGCACACCGAGCGCAAGCAGCCAGAGGCACGCCACATTCACCAAGCCCACGTACATATCGTTGTGCCCGATCGCCATGGGCAGCAACTGGAGCAACTCGAGATTGCCGGGATAGTACGTGGCGCTCTCGGGCGGGAATCGCAGTGGTGCGCCGAGCGCGTGCGTGGCGAACCAGTGCGCGGCCATGGGCAGGTGATACGTGATGCTGTCGCGGTCACCGGGCGGATTACGCGTCACGTAGACAAGCTCCGCGATGGCGAGCCCGCCGAGCGCCGCGGTGAACCATGCGGACGGTCCCGCGGCGTCCGCGCCCGAGGGCCCAAGCGGTGCTTCGATCGCGTCCGCGCCGGCGCGATCCAGCGCGATGCCGGCGAGCAGCAGCGCCGCCAGCCACGCGGGCAGGACGAGTGCGCCCGCACTGCCCAGTGCCATCGCCGTGCCGATGATCACCGCCGTCATGATCGCGCCGATCGCCAGGGCGTCTTCATCCCATGTGCGAGTGCGTGCGACTTGGCGCGCGAACACACTCGCGCCGCGGTAGAGCGTCACCAAGGCAAGGAGCCCGAATAGCATCTCGCCCGCGCGCAACAGGGTCGCGGCCACGCTCACTCGCCGGCGCCCTCGGTGGGGCTGGTATCCAGGTCGGCCGCCTTGATGAAGTCGCGATGCTTACCGCGGCCGCGGCGCTCGAAGCGCGCCACCGTCTGCACGTCGACCTGCAGTCCGAGCACCTGTTGCACCTCGCTCACGAGTTCGCCACGCACCGCCTCGGTCCATGCGGGTCCCGTCACCACGCGCAGCTCGATGCGGCCCGCAGGGAATTGTACGAATTGATACTCGCGCACGGTGCCCGCCTTGCCATGGCGCTTGAAGACATACGAAGGCAGGTTGGCATTCATGCGCCGGCCGTCGGGCAATTCCAAAGTATCGCCCGCGCGGCCGGCGACGCGCCCCAGCACGGGCAGGCCGCTGGAACCGTCCGGCCGCGGCCAGTAGTCGAGCGCCGCAGGATCGCCCACGGGGTCGACCAGGTCACCGACGCGGTAGCGGATGAGCGGCTGGCTGAAGTTGTGCAGGTCGGTGAGGAGCAGCTCCCACGCGCCATCTTCGTTGCGGTGATAGTCCACGCGCACGGATTCCACGGGCACGCGCATGTGGCCGCCCGCGTCCTCGAAGCCCGCCACGCCGGCCTCGGCGCAGCCGTAACTGTCCACGACCGCACAGCCGAACACATCGGCGATGCGCTCGCGCTGTTCGTCGCGCAGGCACTCGGCGCTGGTGATCACGCAACGCCAGCCAAGCGCGCGGCCGTCGAGTCCAGCGTCGGCGAGTTCCTGCGCGAACTTGGTGAGCGCGGACGGATAGCCGAATGCGAAGCGCGTCCGCTGGCTCGAGAGCCGCGTGTGTGCGGCGCGCGCAAGCGCTGCGTCCAGTGTGAACGCCGAGACGCGGACGCGGTTGAAGAATCGATCTTTCCTCTCGGCCGTTGCGCGGTCGTCGGCCGCCAGCGGCACGCCCCAGAAGTACGCGTAGGGATCGCCCACGTCCACGCCATGCCAGCGCCAGCCGCGGAAAACGTTCGCGTGCGCATGTGCCCATGAGAGGTGACTTCGCAACACCGCGACCGGAGTGCCCGAAGAGCCCGAGGTCGCCGCCTTGAGCCCGGACGGCGCATCGCTCGTGTGCATGGCGTCGGCGCTCTCCTGGACCGCCGCCTTCGCCAAGGGCGGTAACGCGCGCCAGTCGGCCTCGTGCTTGAGATCGCCGGGCGCGAAGCCGAGCGACTTCCAGTGCTGCTGCCACCAGGGCGACGCACGGTAGGCGCGGTCGACCAGCGCGCGCACGCGTTTCCACTGGAGCTCGCGCAGGCGTTCAGGCGGCCATGACTGGCTCGCCTCCAATTCGCGCAGGGTGCCGTCGACGTTCTCACCGCGATAGCGCTGGGCGGCGTAGTAGAGCACCCGATTGAGCAGGGGGTTCACTGAAGGGGTCTCCACCGTCCGTGTCGAGAGCGTCCAAGCCTGCCCGGAGGCGGCCCGCGCACTCTACGGGCCAGCCCTCCCATGACACAAATCCGGCGCTTGGCCTGACTGGGGGGGAACTGGCGGCGGACTTCGCGGGTCTATATGGTGGTACTTCGGCCTCTCAGGGCGAAGTCAGGGAGAACCTGAGCCGCCTCGGGCCTGCCCTCGCGGGGTGCAATGAACCTCGTGCAAAAGGCTTGGCCGACCGATACCAAGAAGGGCAGCGCAAGCGACTTGCCCAAGAGAATCGCTTGGCAACTGCCGTGATCGGGAAGCCCTCCCGCTGGCACGGTAGCTGCAGACCCACGCGGCCTGTGACCCACTGACATCTGCCATCTTCCTCGAGGTCGATCTTGTCCATAACCCTCACTGCGACACTGCGCCGGGCTTCGGCCGGGGTCATTGCGGTCCTGTTCGGGGTCACGCTGTCGGCTGCTTTCGTGCCCCCGGCGAACGCGGCGACCTACTGGGTTTCGCCGACGGGTAGCACCAGCGCCTCTGGCGCGGACTCCAGTTCGAATGCCAAGACCCTTGCGTGGTTCAACGCCAACGCTGTTGCTGGGGACATCTGCCGCTTCAAGAGCGGCACGTACACCGATCCGATCCAGCCCGCCCATGACGGCACGCCGGGCAGCCGCATCCGTTACTACGGCTTCCCGCGGTCACCCGGCGCCGTGACGGTGGCCGACATCAAGTTCGGCTACAGCAAGGGCAGCTACTGCACCGTGAAGTGGTTCCGCTGCCCGGGCAGCATCAGCGGCGCGATCATGGTGGCAAGCATCTCGACCGTCGGCGATTCGCTGGTCAATTGCGTCACGACCAATGCCGGCGGCGGCATCGCGTTCCAGAACCAGGGCTCTGTGTATGACAGCCTCACGGTGACCGGCGGCTCCATCACCGGAACGGGCCAGTACCACTTCATCGACATGTTCATGGTGGGCAGCGGGACTTTCGCGAAGAACAACGTGGTCTCCAACTGCAACTTCGATGTGACAGCGAACACGCCGGCGTCGCAGGGCGACGTGCACGTGCTCGGCATGATGCACACGGCCTACAACACCTTCATCAACAACACGTTCAATGTGACCGTGAACGCGTGCTTCGGCTACTTCTTCCCGCTGGAGATGTACGAGGGCTACTACAACAGTTTCACGAACAACCGCTTCAACGTACAGCTCAACGTGACTCCCGGCGGAACCGCAGCCGTGTGGGGCTATCGCGACTCGTCGAGCTACTGCCGCTTCGTGGGCAATACCGTGAATGTGACGGGGCCGGGGATGATCAGCATGGGGCTGTCCCAGGCCGGCAGTTATGTCGGTACGACCGGGCACATGTACTTTGGCAACAACTTCATCAAGATCGCTCACCCGCAAGTGAACGGCGTCTGGTACTACCAGAACGGTGCGCGTGGTGACACGTGTGAGTTCAACGTCATCGCCTCAGGCGCCGCGACGCCCGCCTTCTTCCTGAACCAGGGCTCGTTCACCGACTGCATCTATCGGCATAACACGTTCACGACCGCCGGCGGCGTGGTCGTGAACCTGTCCTCCGTACTTGACGCGAGCCGCTCACGGTTCGCCTCGAATGTGTTTTATGGCGGCAGCCCGAACGGTTCCGGTTCGAGCGCCAGTGTACAAGTGCCGAATGCTCCCGGCCTGCTCGACTCGGCAGGGGTCATCTACAGCGTCGGCGGGAGCGCTGGAAATGGTATCCGATTCAACGGGACCACAGGCGTGCCGGGCTCGGGTGGTAACTACGGCATCGCCGGCCGGACGGCGTGGGGCTCGCCCATGTTCGTGGACTCCACGTTCTCGACGCTCGATCCGCACCTGAATGCCGGCTCCTATGCTGCAGGCATCGCGGAAGGAGGCGCCGGTGCCGGCGCGTACCCTTTCGGCGCCGCGGCGGCCGACACCGTCGCCCCGGCGGACGTCACTGACCTGACCGCGACGAACGTCAGCGCCACGTCGCTCCTATTGCAGTGGCATGCGCCAGGGGATGACGGTATGTCTGGCGTCGCGTCGGTCTACGACCTGCGCGTAAGCACGTCCCCGATCGCGGACCTGAACAGCTTCAATGCCGCGACACCGCTCACGCCCTCGCCCTCGCCGCTATCACCGGGCACGCTGCAGCAGTACGCGGTCCTGAACCTGGTCGCGAATACGAACTATTGGTTCGCGATCCGGACCCGTGACGATGCGGGTAACTGGTCGCGCCCGTCGAACGTGCCGCTTGTGACGACCCTGGCCGTGGACACCGTTCCGCCGGCCGCGATCAAGGATCTCTCCGGCGGCAATTAGTCGGTTGTGTAGCGAAGAATGTGGATGACCTGAAGCCGGGCGGCCCGCGAGGGCGCCCGGCTTTTGGTTTCAGTAGGCGTTCTTCAGCCTGTGCGGCCTCGCCTTGTGCGTTCCCGGCGCATGCTCGCGCCGGTCGTAGTAGCCCTGCCATTCCTCGGGCAGCGCCGTC
>JANYBS010000073.1 GCA_025360715.1 Candidatus Eiseniibacteriota bacterium
CCAGCGACCACTTGTACCTCAGGATCTCTCGGATCTTCCGCATGGAAAGTCGCTCGGTCGCCATCCCTGCCCCTCGGTGAGGGGCGGATGGGCGCCTGGACTCCCCAGTGCCGCGTCCCGCTCGGACACCCGCCCGGTCAGAGGGGCAGGATGGCCTGTTCACGATGGCCGGACCACCTGTTCACGATGCCGATCCAGGTGTTCACGATGCCGATCTGGCTGTTCACGATCCCGATCCCGGTGTTCACGATGCTCCGGGATGGCTGTTCACGATGGACCGATCCGAGTGTTCACGATGGTCCGAAATCCGCAGCGAACGCACGGCGGAAGAACGCACAGAGAACACGGTTGGACCGGCGAGGCACCTGGACGCGTTTCTGGACGAGACGTAGATCGAGATCAACGGGCGTAAGGCGATCATCTTCGCGACCGCGATCCCGCGAGACCTTTCCGCGACGGCTGCCGCGCTCGCGGCGATCAAGAGGAAGCATGGTTTGGCGCTGATGACCGAGATCAAGTGGGCTCAGTAGTCCGCTCTATCTCCGGAGACAAAAGCGTCGATCAAGCAGGCCACCCTCCAAGTGATTGGCTGGCTGCGGGGGATGGACGGACTTCGGCGGGCAATTGGAATGATTGCCTGAGGATCCAGGAATCGAGTCAAGACTCGGACACTCTGCGGAAGTCGGAGCGATTCGGGGTCTGTCTGGAGCACTAAGATGTGCTGTCGAATCCATGCTTTGGTTGCGCAGGATTATGGCGTGCGGCCGCGCCAAGGTCACTCCCCTGAACGTTGCGCCGCTCGGCTAGGGCAATTCGCGCAGCCTCGTTCACCACGAGTTCCAACTCCGCGAATGAGTAGTTAGCCATTCCTTCAGCAAGGGCAACCCAGTCAATTGCATCCTGGGGGCGTCCATTCATGTGAAGGCGTAGCGCTTCAACTCGTGCTTCTACATCTGGAGGGCCAACGAGCACCTGCTTGTCGAATCGCCCCGGTCGCCTAGCAGCAGGGTCGACCTTTGAAAGCATGTTGGTTGCGCCAATCGCAAGAATGCCGCGCTTCCCACAGTCATTGAGCTGGACGAGGAACTCGTTCACCTCTGTTCCGTAACTATGGCCGACGCCACTGCCCGAACGAGTTGGAATCATTGCATCAATCTCGTCGAAAAACAGGATGATCGGGGCCTTCTCCAGCGCCTCTTTGAAGAGTTGGGCGATCATGCCCTGAGACCCATGTACATAGATGCTTGCCAATTCAGAAGCCTTCACTTCACGAAAGTTGTAGCTCACACGCGAACTGAGGGCCCGTGCAATAAAAGTCTTGCCACAGCCAGGAGGGCCGTACAGAAGCAGGCCGTTGGGTGGATCCAGACGGTAGCGCTTGTAGAGAGCAGGCTCCTGTAGCGGAAGGACGATGTCACGCTCAAGAATCGCCTTGAGTTCCCGCATCCCTGCGACTCCATCCCAAGAGACTCGAGGTGCCTGGATCGCGGCCGGCGTGTGCTCCTCAGGCCGCGTTCCGAGCCCAGAGTGTCTCTTGAGTTGCTCCTTCAGCGCCTGCGCGGCCACGTTGAGGGGGTTGAGTTCGCACTCAAGGCAGGTCCATGCCAATGCCTCTGCGAGTCTGCCGCGCTCCCGGAGCAAGTCGATTCGCGCCAACCACGCAGAACGGCGGTCGGCTTGAAAGTCTTCGAGCGCGTTGAATAGCGGGAGGTCGTTCTCGATGATTCGATCCAGAAAGCGCAACGCAGGGGCAACCTGCTTTCTGGAGAGAAGCGCAGCAATGTGATGCGACCACGATGGGACGCCATGACCTAGGGCCGGTGATTTCTGTGGCATGCTCCTTCACGCGCCTTTCAGGTTTGCGGGCTCGCTGGCCCTTGGCATCGATTGCGCCTGGTCGGGTTGTCCATCACCGAGACCGCCGAGATGCGCGCCTACGTCGCAGCGACACTGCCGCGGTTCGACAAGGCTGCATCGGCGACGACTGCTCCTTCCGCTAGGCTTGCCGTAGATTCCTGTTTCCGATCGGCGCCTACTCGCCATGGGCGGTTTGCCCGGTGGCTGCCGGCACACGCCGGCGTTCAACGTGAATGCTCTGTGGAGCGCCTTCCGCTCCTATGGGCTCGACCCCGTGACGTGTGAGTGTGGCCACGAGGTCGGCAATCGTTTCTTCTCGGCGCCTCACGAAGGTCGAGGCGAAGCAGCGCCAGAAACGCCAACCCGCTCGCTCGAGGTCGCGTTGACGACTCATGTCGTCTTCCCACTTATCGGGTCCGTGGTAGCGATCGCCGTCACACTCGATGGCAAGGCGCGTGTCGTTGTGCCCCTCCACTACCATGTCGATTCGGTACCTGCCGACTTTTACCTGAGGTACCACGCGAAAGCCTCGCTCCACAAGACAGTCATAGACGTCCTTTTCGAACTCCGACTCGCAGTTGCCTCGCATGTCACTGGCGCGCTGCTCATCTTGCTGAAATGGAGAGTCGAAGTGGCCAAGCAGGCCCTTGCGAAGCGTGTCCGCGTTGCTTAATTGGGAGGCATCCACCGAACGCACGAGGTACATGCGATCCTGGGCCCGTGAGGCCGCAACATTGAAGCGTTGCCTGAAAGTGTCCTTGGCCCCCAGTGCGATCCCCAAGTTGTTCGGGGCGATGACCATGGACAGGAACATGATGCTTCGTTCCTTGCCCTGGAACTCGCGCGCGTCACCACAGGTGATGTTATGACGCTGCATGACTTCGGGGCCAAGTTCTTCCTTCAGCTGGTCCCAGATGGTGTCGGCTTGCTCTCCACCCAGTAGCGAAACAACGCCGATGGAGCGAGAGTTCATCGCGCCGTTCGATACAATCGCCTTTATCTCTTCGACAATGAACGCGGCTTCGGCACGGTTTCTGTGACCGTCTCGGTAGCCATCAACTCTGACATCGACGAGGGGGGGGTCCAGTCGCTCCGAAGATCGCGGGATGCGAAGTGGCCGTATCTCGTACTCGTAATGTTCGCGCCGGGAATACTCGATGATTGCTGGCACGCAGCGGAAGTGTTCGCGCAGCATGACCGCGCTCCGAGCGAAAACCACCTTGCAGAGGTCATAGATGGACCTCTCCGGAGATAGTTGAGCCCCATACGTCGAGACCTGATCGGCAAGGAAGCGGGACATGAGCGCGCGCACCTTCGCCTCTTCGAGCCCGATACCTTCGGGCGAGACCTGCTTGTCGTCCCCGACCACGAGCAGCTTCTTTGCACGAAGCAGTGCTGGCAAAGCTGTCAGATCGGACTGAGATGCTTCATCGATGATCACTAGATCAAAGATGCCCAGCTCGGCTGGAAGGGATTCTGAGACGCGGTAGTGCGCCATGATCCAGCAGGGCACGGCCGTGCTCGCCTTGTCGGCCGCAACTTGGGCGTCCTTGCGGTAACGAATCGCTCGTTTGCCAGAGCCGGTCCCTCCACGAAGTTTAAGGATCGCGGTGAGGTAGGCCGCCAGGGCGGCCTTTGTGCTCGGGGAAGCGTTCTCGGCCAAGCGTAGCCATGTGCGCTTCACTACAACCATCTCGTAGGACTTCGCCAAGTCGCTCGCTGCAACTTCGCGCTTGGCGGAGAACTCACGAAGTTGTTGGGCGCCCTCAATCGAATCGAGATGAGTGGCCAGTCGGCGAAGTCGCCACTTCGACCTCCAAGTGGAGGGCAGCAGGGGGTCAATCGTCCCAAGCATGGGTTTGCGAAGCTCCTCTGCGAGCAGGGGAGCGCCGGAGGCCGAAATGCTCTCAGTAACTTCAGCGACCGTGTTGAGGTGCGTGGAGAGGCCGTGAACACGAGACAGCTCTGCCAAGAGCTCAGACCAGGCAGTCTGCATGTCTGTGTCGAGCAGCTCGGGACTACCAAGCTGCGCGGAAATGAACTGCCTGAGCGACTGGCTTATGGCGCCACGTCTCGAGGTCAGGACATCAAGGCACTTCTCCTTGTTGCTCCAAGTGCTCTCGAGCCTGCGTCTTGTTAGGTGATGATTTAGGTAGGCGGCGAGTGAATCGAGCCCTTTCGTACCGTCCAGTATTTCGGCGGAGAACTGTACAGACGGAAACAGAGTGGTGGCATCCGCAAGACAAGAGGACTCAAGCTCGACGAGTGTTCGAATTCGCCGCAGAAAGTCGATTGACCTGATCGCGGCGAGGCCATCGTCGGCGCCTTCGCCAGACAACCGCTGCAAAGGGAGCTCTGAGGCAAGCGCATTCCAACGGATCGATATCGCAGACAGGGCGGTACGCACACTGAGGTAGCTTTCGACGTGCTCCCACGCTTCAACGTCCTCGGGCACACGTCCCAGTACTCTAATGCTCTTCAGCCGGTTCTTCTGCTCCGACTTGCCGAGCAAGCCGCTCAGCCCGAACGCGCGCTTGCCCTCGGAAAGGCGCCCTATGGCTTCCGTAAGATCACTGTCGAATTCGGCCCCTTCGGGGAGGAGTACAGGCCGCGAGAGTAGTGCGGTGTGCCGGGCGCCCACTCGACTTGCTTCCGCCTGAAGTGCGTCAACTTCACCAAGAAGCTGGTCAAGCCCCCCCGTCCTCAGTTTCGAGCGTACGTCTTGGCGCCAGTCACTCTCACCGGTCAAGAGCTCGGCTCGTTCTGTGCGCAGTTGGCGAGTCCTCTCGGCGAGTTCATGCGCAAGCGTGAAGACCTCATCATCTCCGCCGGCGAGCACTGGAACGTCGCCCGAAGCAACCTCGCGCTTCAGCCTCTCGTGCTGCGAGAGATCCTGATGCACTGACAGCATTGTGCGAGGGTCGGGGAAATCCGCGCCGAGGGGTAGCGAGGCCCCGAGGTATCCGATGTCCACGCCGAGCTCGCGCCTTGCTTCTCGAAGTCGTGTCACCTCGACATCGCCAAATTGCGGCGAATGTTCGCTACCGACACCGATCAAGTCAGGCAACCAGCCGAGGTAGTCCAGGCTGTCTACGACTTGTCTCGCGGCCTCCTCCGGCCGAATGGTCTCACCATCGAGCTCGATGTTGGTGAGATTACGAGTTGCCCAATCGGTGACTTGGTGATCGATTGCCGATAGCTGGCCATGCAGGCTCTCGATGCGGGCGTCGAGGTCTCGGATGTCCTTCTGCGTTGCAACGCGATCGAGGCTTTGAACCTCGGCGGCGATCCTGTTTACCGCGTGCTCGAACTGCTGGAGTCCCTGGTGCTCGCTGCTAAGTAGTGAGATCGCGAGTGGGCGGATGTCGGGAGGCAGCTTCTCCTGAACCTCTTTAAGGGCCGGGTCCTTCATCGATGTGACCAGCACTCGCTTTCCAAGCGCGAGGTAGTGACAGACCACGTTGGCGATTGTGTGCGTTTTCCCGGTGCCAGGAGGGCCCTGCACTACAACGCCGTCTGACTTCTCGAGCAGCTGGATAATTCGAATCTGCTCGGCATTGTAGGGTTTGGGAAAGTACAACTCCTGTGGGGTAGAACCCCTCGGACTGCTGGAGTATGCCCCACGAAACGCAGGGAGCTCAGGGTCCGAGGCATCTTCCGAAGGTTCCGTGACCAGTTCCGCCACTGCTGCGGGGAGGTCACTCGCTTCCTCGGTCCTGGATCGCAGCTTGAGCAGATCCTCAATCAGTATGCTTGCCGTCCGGGGGCGAGCAAACAGCACCCACGTGTCCGTTACTCGAAGATTCCGCTCGGCCTTCGGAACAGATCTGTCACCCGGTTGAGCATGCTCGGGCCAATACGCGCCGTGGTCGTGCAAGTGCGTGCTGGCGGAGCGAAGTACTGGCTCAAAGGTGCCTCGGTCGAAAGGCGAGAACGTGGTTGTGGCCGCGCCAAAAAAGGTCTTTGCTGCCTGCTCAAGGTCCCCTACGCCGGCGCCCTCGAGGTGCGACGCCCATTCCAGCTCCAGGCGCGCGCCGGCTTCGCGCGGCCGGACTTCAAGTCGGGCGGAATCGCGATCGATCGAGATCTCAACTCTGCGCGTAATGAGAGGGTACATGACTGTTCCTTCGGGCAGCTCCCAACTGGCCACCCCGACACCCCAGACAAGCTCCATTGGCGTGTCACCGACATTTCCCGCTTGCTGCTGTTGGACCTTGAAAAGCTGCGAGTAGAGCTTGATTGCTTCTCTGCGGAGTCGCTCGGCTCGTGCCCACGGCTGCCACTTCGTGTCAATGTACTGCGTCAACTGACCACGAACCGCTGGAGCATTCAGGAAGCTATTCATAGGGACTGTGGCGTCCGGGGTCACGCTAGGAAGGGCCGAACGACTTCTGTCCCTAGAAGACCGATGAGTTCCGGCCGCGATCAAGTCTGAGCCAAGGATAGAAACCGACAGCTCTGGCTGCTTGTCGGGTCCAGCGTGGAGCACCAGCCACGGCCTCAAGACGGGACCGACGTCCTTGGGAGGGCGGGTTTCGTGTAGGCGCTCGACAACAAGCCATCGCTCGTCGGAGTTTGAATCCGCATCTGCGTTCAGTGCGACGCCCGGGAGGGTTCGGACCTGCGCTTCCCAGAGCACAAAGGCTTGGTACCCAGCGACCGTGAGGGCGGGGCGCGATCGAAGACGCGCAGAGTGCTGCGCGAAATCGATAATCGAAAGCAGGCGGTCCTTCTCAATGCCCATTGGGCTTGGCTCCGAAAGCGCCGGTGCTTCGTAGTGTCTTTCCGCCGGCCGGCAGAGGGCGCAGAGTTGGCAGACGTGAGGGAAGGAAAGCTGTCGAGGCGGGCAAAGTCAAGAAGGCACGCCGGGCCTCCGAATCCTCAGCGCGTGGTATCCGAATCCAGCCTATACCGCGAGAGCCAAGTTGCCTGCGAATTCCTTCGAGGCACGCGTGCATGCCGCTACGAGCCCGAGATCCAGCGCAGCTACGAGGAGCTGGCACGCCACTACGGCACGGTGATCCTGCCCGCGCGCCCGGCGCATCCGCGTGACAAGGCCAAGGTCGAGGTGGAGTAGCCCCGATTTCGTGGACGGTTGAGGACTGCGGGGGTTGGCTGCCGCGCCTTGCTGCGATCCTTCGTGAGCAGCGCGAGCGCACGTCGGCATTCGAGCGCGAGGCAGGGCAGGTGGTCCGCTGGGTCTTCCATCGCAACGGCCACCAGGTTGGCGACTACAGCGACTCGTGGGGCACGGCGTGCAAGAAGGCGGGAGTCCCCGGCCGCCTGGTCCATGACCTGCGCAGGACCGCCGTGCGCCGCCTCGAGCGCGCGGGCGTGCCGCGGTCGGTCGCCATGAAGCTGACCGGGCACAAGACCGAGAACGTCTACCGCCGCTACGCGATCGTGTCGGAGTCCGATCTTGCGCTCGGGGTCGCCAAGGTGGCTGCGCTGGACGGCGCGACCGCCGCGACTGGCCGGCTTGCAGCGTCCGGCGAGCCGCGCTCCAACGCGACTAGCACAGTTCTGACACAGTTTGCCGATTCCGAGGCCATAGCCGCGAGCCGTCGCGCGTCGCAACGCTCAGCGATCGCAAGGAGTTCGGCGATCGAGCCGAGCGGCGGAAAGTGGCGTCCCGAACGGGATTCGAACCCGTGTCGCCGCCGTGAAAGGGCAGTGTCCTAGGCCTCTAGACGATCGGGACGCATAAAGCGACTGCGGGCGGGCACTTTATCTGGCGCGCGCGGCATTCGCAAGTCGCTCGCAGCGTGCGCGCTGCCTGCCGCGCAGCGCTATGCGCCGGCACGCTCGATGCGGGTGTTCAGTTCGAACCGGCATGCGGGCCGCTCGCCGTGCGTGCAGCGCGTGGTCACTTCGGCGCCTACAGCGGCGCTCACCATGCGGCTTGCAAGTTCGCACGCATCGGCGTGGTCACGCGTCACGTCGCCCAGCGGGCAGTCGTGGCAGCCGATCGTGATTCGGCCGTCGTGGGTCTCTACTTCTGCGGCGCCGCCTAGCACGGCGAACGCAGCGCGCGCGGCGTCCAAACGTTCTTCCAGCGCCGCGTAGGCAGGGGTTTCCACTGGCAATCGTGCGGCCACGGCGGCCAAAAAAGCGGTGCGTTCGGCAGCCGAGAAGCGTGCGCGCATCTCTTCGAGGATGGCGCCGATCACCACCGCGTGGCCCTTGGGGAACAAGGCTTCTCCGGCGGGGGTCAGTGCATAGATGGCCGAGGGCTTTGCGGCGCTGCGCCGCATCTCGCGCACTTCAGCAAGGCCGTCGCGCTGCAGGGCTGCAAGGTGCCCGCGCACTGCGTTGCCGGTCAGGCCAAGCGCACCGGCAAGCTCCAGCACGGTGCGCCCGCTGCCCCGCAGCAGCGACAGCAGCGTGGCCTTCGTACCGCGAAGTGCATTCGTTCGCATAGCTTTGGGCGGACCTTTCGAGCGACTCATGAGCGGCAGTTTGGCACATGCATCAGCTTAAAAACAAGTAAAACAAGAAAAACATTGATTTACATCTCTAACCATGCGACACTCGCGATCGCGACGGGGCAGGGGACGCCCACCCATCGCGATCCCCTTGTCGTCCGCTCTTCTCGTTTGGAGGCTCACATGTCGCGCTTCTTCCTTCGTTCTCTGCCCGCTGCAATGCCCGCCCTCGCTGCCCTCGCTGCGCTCAGCCTCGTGTTGGCCGGCCCGCTGCATGCCGCTCCCGCCGCTGCGTCTGCGCTCAGCGATGCCAATATCGCTGCCATCGTGCTTGCGGCGAACACGATCGACATCCACAACGGCGAACTGGCCACCAAGCGGTCGCACACGAAAACGGTGCTCGAGTTCGCGCATCGCATGACCACCGACCACGCCTCGGTCAACGCCAAGGCCGTGGCGCTGGCGACCAAGCTTTCGCTCACGCCGGTCCCCAACGCGGCGAGCCGCAGTCTTGTGCAAAGCACCGATGCGACACGCGCCAAGATGAGCCGCTTGCGCGGCAGGGCGTTCGATCGCGCGTACATCGACAACGAGGTCGCCTACCATCAGGCGGTGCTCGATCTACTCGATCACACCATCGTGCCCGCGGTGGAGAATGCCGAGCTCAAGGACCTGCTGGTCAGTGTGCATCCGGCGTTCGTCGCGCACCTCGAGCACGCGAAGATGGTGCAGGCGGAACTCGCCAAGTGAACTCCCGCGCGACGTGGCTGGTTTGCTGCGCCGCGATCGCGGTGATGCCGCTTGCCCAAGGATGCGCGCCGACGCCGGCGCGTGTCCCCCCGCGGCGCGCACCGCAACGGCACGACATCGAGATCCGCGCCATGCGCTTCGTGCCCGATTCGGTGCAGGTGGCGCCTGGCGATACCGTGTGCTGGCGCAATCACGACCTGGTGCCGCACACGGCGTCGGCGGATTCTGGTGCGTTCGACTCGGGAGTCATCGCGCCGGATTCCGCGTTCACCTGGGTGGTCATGGTGCGTATGCCTTCGGGCTATGCGTGCCGCCTTCACCCCACTATGCATGCGCGCTGTGAGGTCGCTCCATGAAGGCCACCGCGGTCACCCTGCTGCCCAGCCGCTTCGGCGATTTTCTCGCACACGCGTATCCGGGCGATCATCTTGCGCTGGTCTGCGGCGACGTCGAGGCCGCAGGCCCCGTACTCGTGCGCCTGCATTCGGAGTGCCTCACGGGCGATACGCTGGGTTCGTTGCGCTGCGACTGCGGCGAGCAGCGCGATGCTGCGTTGCAACGCATCGCGCATGCGCGCCGTGGCGTGTTCCTGTATCTGCGGCAAGAGGGGCGGGGCATCGGTCTCGAGAACAAGATCCGCGCCTATGCGCTCCAGGACGCTGGCTTCGACACTTTCGCGGCCAATCGCATGCTCGGTTTTCGCGACGACGAGCGCGATTTCGGCATCGCTGCGGCGATGCTGCTGGGCCTTGGCGTGCGGCGCGTGCGGTTGCTCACCAATAATCCCGACAAAGTGGCGGTGTTGTGCGCTCATGGCATCGACGTGGTGGCGCGCGAAAGCCTGGTGATGGTCGCCAATCCTCACAACGCCCGCTACCTCGAGGCGAAGCGCGCTCTGGCCGGCCACGCGCTGGGGGCGCCAGAGTCTAGCGCGCCGGGCTCTTGCTGAGCAGCAGCACGCGACCTTCCTTGATCAGGTTGCGGCGCATCAGGTCGGTCGCGGCGGCTTCGGCGCTCGCTTCGTCGGTGTAATTGCCGATCACGATCCGGTACATGGTCGTGGAACCGTCCTTGTACGCGACCACGCGGCCCGTCTCCTCGGTCGCGTCGCTCAAGCGGGCGCGTTCGGTGTCTGCGCGGTCTTGGTCCAGGAACGCGCCCACGGCGATGCCGTACACGCGCAACTCCGCGGGCTTCGCGGGCACGGGCGTCGTGGCGGGCTTCGCGGCCGCGGCCGCAAGCGTGTCCTTCTTGGGTGTCGTCGTTGCGGCGGTGCTCGCCCGCGTCATCGCCTGCGTGCTATCGCTCGCCGCCGGCGCAGGCGTCATCGCGGCCTTCGGCGCCGGCACCATCGCCTGACCCGGCGCGGGCAGCGTGCTGCTCGCGCTCGCACCACCGACACCGCGCAGCGGCGGTAAGTCGATCACGCCAAAGCGCTGCGCCAGTACCAGGCCGATCGCGATGGCGGCAACAAGTGCGACCGCCATGATCACCGGTAGCGGCGAGCGCTTCTCGGCGTCATCGCGCGCGATGTCGGCTTCGATCTTCTCGCGCAGGCGCGGCGGCAGGTGGCTCAGGTCGGCACGCTCGGGATCTGCGGTCTGGCTGCGGTCGAGCAACTCCTGCGTGCCCGGAAAGCGCGGCACCATGTCCGACACGGGTTCCTCGGGCTCGATCGACAGCGGCGCGGCGGGCGTCACCGACGACTGGGCCACCTCGCGCTTGCGCGCCTCCAACAAGTCGCGCGCGGCGACGGTCCAGGCGTCGACCTCGGTGCGCTCGATCACATCGACGGGCGGCGTCACTGAAACGGACTTGGGCGCAGCGGCTGGCGGTGGCGGCGCTTGTGCAGGCGCGGTCACTCGCGGCTCGCTCTCGCGCATGAACTCGGGCGGTGTCCACACAGGCGCGGGCGCTTCGGGCTCGCGGCGCACCGCCGCCAGCGGGGCCGAATGCTCCAACGCCGGCGGTGTCATATCCTCTTCCTCTGGCAACTTCGCTTGCTCGCCGCCACCGAGCACGCTGCGGAACTCGGCCTCACGCGCGACCGATTGCACGTGCTCGGGCCGCACAGTGGTCACGCCCTCGGCGTACGCGGTGAGCAGCGCGTGCGACGCCACGGTGTTGATCTCGCGCGGGATGCCATGCGTGAGCCGATACACCTCGCGGCACGCATCGGGCGGGAACGTGGACCATGCATTGCCGCCCGCCACCGAGATGCGATGGTGGATGTAGCCCGCGGTCTCCTCGGGCGAAAGCGGGTTCAGTCGGTAATGCACGGTGATGCGCTGGCGCAGCTGGCGCAGGTCGGGGCGCGCGAGTTTGGCTTCCAACTCCGGCTGGCCCACGAGGAATATCTGCACCAGCTTCTCGCCAGTGGGAGTCTCCAGGTTCGACAGCAACCGGATCTCTTCCAAGAGCCCCGGCTCCAGGTTCTGCGCCTCGTCCAGCAGCAGCACGGCGTACTCGCCGCGCGCGCGCACAGTGCTCAGGTGGCGCTCGAGCAGTGCGAGCATCTTGGGCTTGCTCGAGCCTTCGGGCAGCGCCACGCCAAAGCGCAGGCAGATTTCTTCGAGCAGCTCTGCGCGCGTGAGCGCCGAGTTCGTGATGAGCGCCACGCTCACCTGCGCGCCCCATTCGGCGAGCGCGTCATACAACGCTGTGGTCTTGCCGGTGCCGACCTCGCCAGTGATCAGTACGAAGGGCTCGCGGTTCTCGATGCCATAGCGCAGATGCGCGCGGGCCTCCTGGTGCTCACGGCTCGGGTAGAGGAACCGGAGCTGGTGACCACCGGGAAAAGGATTCTCGCGCAGTCCGAAGTGAGGTTCGTACATCGGCGTCTTCCGTGGGTCCGGGAAACTACGAAGGCGTGGGGCCGGAATGGTTATCGGCGCCGGGCGGGGCGCGCTTGCGCGTCACATTTTCGCGGCGATCTCAGCCCGGGAAAGCAGCGGGACACACGCCCTGGGCCTGCGTCCCGCGCGATGGCCTCACTTCTCGGCGGGGAGCAACTCGTTGATCGTGAAAAGGGACGTATACGGATAGCCGCGCTGCTGGAAGATCTGCGGCGCACCCTGACTGCGGTCAACGACCGCCAGCACGCGCACGACCTCGGCCTTGTACGACTCGGCGGCCTCGGCGGCGATCAACGCGCTCTCGCCGCTGGTGATCACGTCGTCCAGGATGGCGATGCGCTTGTGGCCGGCAAGGTTGCCCTCGACCTGGCCGCGCATGCCGTGATCCTTGGCGCTCTTGCGCACCAGAAAGCCCTCGAGCGGCTTGCCCTGCTCGAGGCTGTACCACATGAGCCCGGCCACCAGAGGATCGGCGCCAAGGGTAAGCCCGCCGATAGCGGTCACCTCGTCGGCCAGTAGCTGCTCCCAGAACAGGTGGGTGATCAGGCGGAGCCCTTCGGGGTGCAGGCTCGTCTTGCGCACATCGATGTAGTAGTTCGAGGTGGCGCCGGAACTAAGCACGAATTCGCCGAAGCGCATGGAACGCTCGAGGATGATCTGGCGCAGGCGGTCACGATCGGTCGTGGACATAGGCTCCGCGTGGGGTTGAGGCTGGTCGCGCGCGCGCTGGCCGGGTGACCTGCGCGCACCGGTATCGAGAAGCGATTCGGCCGGAGTGTGCGTACCTTCGCGCGGGCCGTCAAGCGCACGCGGTGCGCTGTGGCGCAACGGCTTGCCGCCGCGCTAGACTTGACGCCAGCACCACATCCCGAGTGTCCTTCCGGCTTCCAAGGAACCCATGCAAGCTCATCCCACGCGACTTCATCCGATCGCCCTGCTGCTGCTTGGCCTGCTGCTGGTACCGCCGCTGCCCGCGTATGCTGCGCGACTTGCGTTACCTGTGGCCGTGGCCGGCGCTCCCGCGCCCGCGGCGCCGTACTTTGCGGGTGACCGCCTGCTCGTGCGCCTGCGCCCTGCGGCCTCGCAGTTCCTGAGCGCTCGCCGCGCGGGGCCCACGCGCTCGGGCTTGCAGATGCGCTCGGGCCTCAACTCGCTCGATGCGGTGGCGGCCTCTCTGGGCGGCGCCACATTCGAGCCGGAGTTCGTGGGCGAGCACGCGCCGGATCCCGCGAGCGGCGATACACTCGACTTCAGCGCGTTCATGATCGTGCACATCCCCGAGGGCGCCAGCTTGGAAGCCGCGCTCGAACGCTTCGCGGCCTCGCCCGATGTGATGAGCGCAGAGCCGATTCCCATCACGCGCACATCGGCGCTGCCCAACGACTCGCTCTTCGCGCAGCAGGTATGGCTGCACAAGGACATCCTGCCGCGAGTCGACAACCGCGTGCTCGATGCGTGGAGCGTCGAGCAAGGCGATACGAACATCGTGATCGGCGTGGTCGACACGGGCATCATCCCGTACCACCCGGATCTCGGTGGGATCACGGCAGGGCTCACGGGCAACATGTATGTGAACCGCGCCGAGGCGGGCGGCCTGCCGGGAGTGGACGACGACCACAATGGCTTCATCGATGACGTGGGCGGTTGGGACTTCGTCGCCAATGCGAGTGCCGCCAGTGCCGCAACCGGCGAGGATTGGCGCGACCAGGACAACGACCCGAACGACTTCGCGGGCCACGGCACCACGGTGGCCGGCGTGATCGGCGCGTTGATCGACAACACCATCGGCATGGCGGGCATGGTGCCCAACGCGCGGCTCATGCCGCTGCGCATCGGCTGGCAGCCCGCCGGCGGCACCCCGCCCAATGGTGACGTGAGCATGGACTACGCCGCGCAGGCGATCCGCTACGCCACGCTCATGCATGTGCAGGTGCTCAACTGCTCGTTCAGCTCGTTGTTCCTTTCCAGCCTCGACGCCGCAGTCACTGCGGCCTCACGCGCGGGCACGGCGCTGGTGGTGGCATCGGGCAACGGCAATGACCCGGCATATCTGGGCCAGCGCGAAGATGTGATCGCCGTGGCCGGCGTGGACTCCAGCGACGTGATCTGGCCCGGCTCCGTGCTAGGCGCGTGGGTCGATCTTTCGGCCGATGCCACGGGTATCGTTTCCACGTTCCTCAAGCGCACGACGCCCGACTCTGTCGGCGCGCGCCAGCCGAGCTATCGCGGATTCCTCAACGGCACCTCTTACGCCGCGCCGCAGGTGGCGAGTGCGCTCGCGCTCATGCAGGCGCAGCGCCTGCATCAGGGCCGCGTGCCTTACACGGTCGCGGGCGCGGTCATGCGCCTGCGTGAGACCGCCGACGACATCAGCGCGCTCAACACGGGCACGGGCTATGGCGCGGGCCGGCTCGATGTGTATCGGGCGTTGACCGATCGCACGGGTTCGCTGGCGGTGCGCACGCGCTCGCGGCAGGTGGGACCGCCCGTGATCCTGCGCGAGAACACCGGGCGCTCGCGCATCCTGATCGCGGCGAACGACAAGACGCTGGTGGCTTACGACGGAGCCTCGGGCGATACCCTCTGGCGCGTGGTGCTGCCGGCGGTACCGGCGGGCGACATGGCCGCAGCGCCGATCGGCGCGGGCGTGGTCGGCGTGTTCATCCCCACTGCGAACGGCCGCGTACTTGGCTATACCAGCGACGGTGTCGTGCTTGCGGGATGGCCGCAAGTGGGCACGTCGGGCCAGCAGATGACGGGCGGCGTTGCGCTCGGCGACCTCGACGGCGACGGTCTGCCCGAAGTGGTGTGCAGCGCGGTCGATGGCCGCGTCTTCGCATGGCATGCGAACGGCGCGCTGCTCGCGAACTTCCCGTTCGACATGGGCGTGATCGGCTCGGGCGTGCCGGCGCTGGGCGAGCTCGACGGCGTGCCCGGCGACGAGATCGCGATCGTTGGCGGTGACAATCAGGTGCACGTGATCACGCAAGCGGGCATCGAGGCGCCAGGCTGGCCCATCGCCGCGCCGCCGGGTACGCGCGCGCCGGTGATCGCGCGGCTCGGCCACGCGGGTCCGGTCGCGCTGATCGTGGGCGGCAATGGCAGCATCACCGCGTATCGCGGCGATGGCACATCGCTCTGGACGCGCGCGTTCACGGGCACGCTGGGGCAGGACCTGGCGCTTGGCGACCTCGACGGCGATGGCGCCGACGAAGTCGTCTATGTGACGGGCGGGCCCACCACGGTGAGCGTGTGCGATTCGGCGGGTGCGGTTTTCAGCAGACAGAACTGGCCGCTCACACCCACGGGCACGCCAGCCGGCGCGCTTGCGATCGGACCGCTGCGCGCCGGGCACAACGCGGGCGTGTGCTGGCTGCAGTCCACCGGGCTGGTGGCGTATGACGACAGTGCGCAGGTGGTGCGGTGGGTGCCCAAGAGTGGGATCGCGGGCGTGGCTCCGGCGCTTGCCGATCTCGACGGCGACGGCGCGACCAAGATCGTGGCGGGCATCGCGCTCGCAGATTCCAACTTGTATGTGTACGACGCGGGCGCGGGCTCATTCGATGCAGCCAAGCTCGGCTGGCCGACGCCGCGCGGCGACGAATCGCGGCGTGCGAATCACGCCTCGCCGCCGCTGCTCGGCGTGATCGATCGCATCCGGCCGGCGCGCGTGAACGATCTTGTGGCGCAATCGCTCACCACCACGAGCGCGCGAGTCACTTGGACCATGACGGGCGACGACAGCCTTGCCGGCGCGGCGAGCGCCACCGAGTTGCGCTACGCCGCTTTCCCGCTCGATGCGAGCAACTTCATCGCGGGGCAGCGGGTACTCGCAACGCCGGTGGGCGCGACTGGCACGCGCGATACCGTGCTGGTGAGCGCTCTCGCCGAAGGGCAGCTCTACTACTTCGCGCTGCGCGTGAGTGACGCGGCGGGTAATCTGAGCGCCGTTTCGAACGTGGACACGGTCGCCATGGCCGGGGTGGCGCCGGCAACGGTGACGGACCTGCGCGTGACGGTGCAGGCCGACACGGCGGCCGCCCTCACGTGGACCGCGGTGGGCGATGACGGCAATGTGGGCCGGCCGGCGAGCTACACGATCGCCGCAAGCCTGGCACCGGTCGCGCTGGCGACCTTCGACGCATCGGCGCGATTGCTCACGGTGGCGGCCACAGTGGATGCCGGCGGAACCGAACACGCCACCCTGAGCGGCCTCACGCGCGGTGAGCGCTGGAACTTCGCGCTGGTCGCGACCGATCACACGGCGACGCGATCAGGACTCTCGAACCCCGTGGCGCTGATCCTGCCTGTGGGCGGCGCGCTGCGCGGCCACCTGGGCGTGGCGGTCGCTCAGCACACGCGGCCGTCTGGCGTGCCGGTCGTGCTGGACTGGCAGGGCGCGGCGGAAGCCGTCGGCACTCCGCAGACGCTCTCGATCCACGATCTCTCGGGCCGCATCGTGCGGAGCCTGCTGCTTGGCACCGCGGCAGGCGGTTCGGTGAATTGGGACGGCCGGGATGGAGAGAGTCGTCTCCTCCCGGCCGGTCTATACTTTGCGCGCCTGAGCAGTGGTGGCTTCCACGCTCAGACGCGCATCGTACTGGTCCCTTGAAGATGTACTCGAGCTGCACGTGAGCAGCTCTTGGCGCGGGCGGGTGCTTGACCCGCGCCGCACTACTCCTGCGTCGGGTCGATCGGACGGCCGTTGGGGCCGACCTGCGGGCCGCCCGGGTTCGTGAACGGGTGGCGCACGATGCTGCCCGAGACCGCGAACGCGCTGCTCAGCCCGTTGCTGCCGTTCGAGCGGACGCCGTAGAACTGCGACACCGCGCTGCCCACGATCGGCATCGGCAGGTCGGTCGAGCCGACGGGGACGTTGGCGACGAGCGTGCCGGTGGCACCCGTCGAGGGATCGGCGTCGTACACGTACACATCGTACGAGGACACATTGGCGGACGCGCTGGCATCCCAGTTAAGGTGGTCACGGTTGCCCGCGGCGTCGAACGAACTGTGGACGTTCGTCGGCGCAGCCGGTGCCGTCTGGTTCACGACACCATTGATCGGGCTCGTCACCTTCGAGCTGCCAAAGCAGCCCGTCAGCGAGAACATGGAGGCGCTCATCAGGAGCGCGAGTACGGCGGTGCGGTTGGACTTCACGGTTGGCCTCCTTGTGTGACAACTGGATTCCGAGGGGGTGGGATGTAGGCCTCCAAGCCAGGGGCCCGTTTCGTTCTCCGGGGTGGGTAACAGCAACTGCGGTGCCAGACAGGGGGGCATGCGGCGTGCGGGACGTGAGTGACGCATTCGCAATCGTTAAGCCGGGTGTGCACAAGGCAACGCGCCCGGAATCCCTGGCCGCGACATGCGCGATGCAATGGCAACCCACACGGGCCATTGCGACCTGCTTGGCAACAGGGCTGGCTTTGGCGCTCTCTGCGGTGGCCGGGTTCGCCGCCCCAGCGCCGCCGCATGCCCCAGAGTTGGGCGCGGCGTTCTTGCGCGCGCCGCTCGCCGGCGCCTTGGTGATCACCGACGGCTTCGGCGCGGTGCGCAGCAACCACTTCCACGCGGGCGTCGACCTATCGACCGGCGGCCGCGTGGGCGCCGATGTCTTTGCGCCGCTGCAATGCACGCTCGTGCGCGTGCGCGCGTCGGGCGCTGGGTACGGCCGCAGCCTCTATCTGATGTCGGGGGACGGTCGCATGATCGTGTTCGGCCACCTGGATGCCTTTGCGCCCGCTGTCGCGGCGTACGTGGACTCCGCACAGCGCGCGAGCGGCCGCTACGAGCAGGACCTGCAGCCCGCGCCCGGCCGGTTCGCTTTTGCGGCCGGTGAACGTGTGGCGTGGAGCGGCGAGAGCGGCGATGGGCCGCCGCACCTGCATATGGAAGTGCGCCATGGTGATTTCGCGTTGCATCCGCTGCTCGCGGGACTCCATATGGATGACCGCGATCCGCCCGTGCTTGATGCGCTCACGTTGGAGCCGCTCGAGGCGGGCTCGTTCGCGCAAGGGCTGGCGTCGCCGGTCACGCGCGCGCTTACGGGCATCGCGGCCGAGACGCTCATCGTGCAGGGCCGCGTTCGCGCGGTCGTGCGCGCACACGATGTGATGGGTGCCGCCACGGCGCTGCCGCCGTGGTCGGTGCAGATGGACTACGCCGGGCAGACGACCACCGCAGCGTTCGACTCGATCTCGTGGGATGGCGAGATGTCGCAGCTGGGCATGGTGATCGACCGTGGCCGCATCGCGGGCGGGGACGGAGTCATCCTCGACGCGCCCGAAGGCGTGCGCCCGCGATTCCTGAGTGGGGGAGATCCCGCTGCAGCAAGCAAGCGCTTGGGCGTGATCGCATTGCAAGCCGGCGAGCCCGCGCGTGCGCTCACGCTCACGGTGTGGGACGCCGCAGGCAACGCGGCCACGCGCAAGATCTACCTGCGTGGCCCGCGCGCGGGTGAGGGGCCGGACACCACGCAGGCACATGGCCTCAAGCCGCCGGTGGGCG
Organism: Candidatus Eiseniibacteriota bacterium; assembly: GCA_025360715.1. Taxonomy (GTDB): domain Bacteria; phylum Eisenbacteria; class RBG-16-71-46; order RBG-16-71-46; family RBG-16-71-46; genus CAIXRL01. The sequence goes on from JANYBS010000073.1 coordinate 18,392, forward strand.
CACCGCGCTGGACGTACGCGTCGTTGCCCGACAAGTGGGTGCGCGTGCGCGTGTCGAACGTGCCTGCCGGGCTCATGCAAGCGCGCATCGAGCGTGGCCGCGACAGCGACGAGGGCCACGCAGCCACGTGGGACGGCAGCGGCTGGAGCGCGCTCGTGCGCTGCAAGGGTATACCCGATGAAGATGGCTTCTGGTTCAAGGCGAAAGACAAGACCGGCAAGGCGTGGTGGACTCGCGGCAGCGTCACACTCTGGCCCGCGGGCGCCGATCTGCCGATCGACCAATCGCCACTCACGCGTGTGTCGCTGCTGCCCACGCGCGTGTTCGAAGGTGGCGTGGTCATGGGGGCGCTGCGCACGGCTGTGAGCGCGTCCAAGGGCGAATGGCATGCGATGACGCCGGTGGTCTCGCTCGAGCCCTCGGACTGGCCGCTCGCACAGACCGCCACGGTCACGCTCAAGGCGCCCGACGGCATGGCGCTCGATCACCTGGTCGCCGCGCGGCGCAGCGGCGATGGCGAGACGTGGGAGTGGGCCAAGTCGACTTACGACGCCGCAACGCGCGTATTCACCATGGAGAGCGCGAGCTTCGGGCAGTTCGCGCTCATGCACGACACCACGCCGCCGCGCGTGACGCCGCTGACGCCGCCGCGCGTAGCGCTGGCCGGTGCGTACTCGCGCTGGGCGCTCACGGCCGCGGTGAGCGATGCCGGTAGTGGCATCGACCGCGAGACGAGCGCGTTCCAGGTGGACGGCGAACGCGTGCCCACCGAGTACGATGCCGAGGCGCACGTGCTGCGGTGGCGGGCCTTGCGGCCGCCGGCCGCCGGCCGCCACACCTACACCGTGGAAGTCGCCGACCGGGCGGGGAACCGCACGCGGAGCAGTGGTGTCTTTGTGCTAGATTCGGCGGCACATCACTAAGCGCACGCTCCGGTTCTGGACCTGCGTCCGGTCGTCCCCACCGTCGCCACCGCCTCGCGCAGGACGCGCCCATGAAGCATTCCGATTTCGTTCATCTGCATAACCATAGCGACTACTCGCTGCTGGATGGCGCTTCGTCCATCCAGGGCATGGTTCATCGTGCCGCCGAGCTGCAGATGCCCGCGCTCGCGCTCACGGACCATGGCGTCATGTTCGGTGCCATCGAGTTCTATAACGAGGCGCGCAAGGCCGGCATCAAGCCCATCGTGGGCATGGAAGCCTATGTCACGCGCGGTGCGCGCAGCGCCCGCACTCGCGACGACAAGGCGCACCATCTGGTGCTGCTCGCTCGCGACGAAGTGGGCTTCCATAACCTGATGCGGCTCTCGAGCCTGGCGTATCTCGAAGGCTTCTATTACAAGCCGCGCGTGGACCACGAGATCCTGAGCCGTTTTTCACAAGGCATCCTCGCGCTGAGCGCGTGCCCGCAGGGCGAGATCGCCGCGGATCTCTTGGATGATCGCGACGAAGAGGCGCTCAAGACCGCGATGATGTATCGCGACATCTTCGGGCCCGAGAACTACTTCCTTGAGATCCAGAACCACGGCCTCGAGATCGAGACCAAGATCCGCGGCAAGGTCGAGCAGCTCGCACGCAAGACGGGTCTGCCGCTCGTGGCCACGAACGATTGCCACTACATCGGCAAGGACCACACCGAGGCGCAGGATGTACTGATCTGCATCCAGACCGGTAAGACGGTCAGCGAAGCGCAGCGCATGCGCGCACTGGCCGAGCTGCACTTCCGCACGCCCGACGAGATGCGCCTCGCGTTCCCGGATCATCCCGAAGCGATCGCGAACACGCTCGCGGTCGCGGAGCGTTGCAACCTGCAGCTGCAGCTGGGCAAGTTCCTGCTGCCGGAGTTCCCGTTGCCCGAAGGGTGGGCGAGCGCCGAGGAGTACTTTCGCGACCTGTCGTGGCGCGAACTCAAGGAGCGCTTCCGCGGGCAGGTGACCGACGAGAGGAAGACGCGCTTCGCGTACGAACTCGACGTGATCTGCAAGATGGGCTTCGCGTCGTACTTCTTGATCGTGCGCGACTTCATCAACTACGCGAAGTCGAACGGCATCGGCGTCGGCCCGGGCCGTGGCTCGGTGGCCGGTTCGCTGGTGGCCTTCGCGCTGCGCATCACGGATGTGGATCCGCTCAAGCATGGCCTCATCTTCGAGCGCTTCCTGAATCCGGAGCGCGTGACGATGCCCGATATCGATATCGATTTCGACGATCTTCGCCGCGGCGAAGTCATCGACTACGTGAAGCGCAAGTACGGCGAGACCAACGTCACGCAGATCATCACCTTCGGCACCATGGGCGCCAAGGGTGTGGTGCGTGACGTTGGCCGTGCGCTGGGCTTTCCGGTGGCCGAGGTCAACTCGATCGCCAAGATGGTGCCCGATGGCCTGGGCATGACGCTCGAGCAGGCGCTGCAGGATTCGCCGGACTTGAAAGCGCTGCCCTCCAAGGGCGCTGACTACGCGAAGCTGCTCAAGACCGCGCGCGTGCTCGAGGGCCTGGCGCGGCATGCGTCCACGCACGCGGCTGGTGTGCTGATCACGCCGGGGCCGCTGCTCGACTATGTGCCGCTGTATCGCCAGAAAGACGGCTCGACCACGACCCAGTGGGATATGAAGTCGGTCGAGAAGGCGGGGCTGCTCAAGATGGACTTCCTCGGGCTGCGCACGCTGAGCGTGCTCGCCGAGGGCCTGCGCTTGGTGGAGAAGCACCACGGTCAGGTGATCGATTGGCAGGCGCTCGAGTTCGACGATCCGGCGGTCTACAAGCTCTTCCAGGAAGGCGACACGGTCGCGATCTTCCAGTTCGAGTCGCCGGGCATGCGCGACTACCTCAAGCGACTCAAGCCGACGGTGTTCGAGGACCTGGTCGCGATGAACGCGCTCTACCGCCCGGGCCCCATCGAGAACATCCCTTACTTCGTCGATTGCAAGCATGGCGTGAAGATCGCGAAGTATGACCACGCCAAGCTCGAGCCGATCCTCAAGGGCACCTACGGCGTGTTCGTCTACCAGGAACAGGTCATGGGCGCCGCCCACGACCTGGCCGGCTTCTCGATGGCGCAAGCAGACGAGCTGCGCCGCGCCATGGGTAAGAAGAACGTCGAAGAGATGCAGAAGAAGCGCACCCAGTTCATCGAGGGCTGCGCGAAGAGCTCGAGGATCTCGGAGAAGGTCGCGGACAAGATCTTCACGACGATGGAGAAGTTCGCGGGCTACGGGTTCAACAAGTGTGTTTTAGAGAAAACGGAAATATTTAATTTCGATACTGGTGAGAGAACCACGGTAGGCGAACTTTTCCGCAGCAAGCGCGAGTTCCATATTCACGCACTCGACAATCAATGGAAGTTGGTCCGACGCGCCGTGACCGACGTGGTGTGGAATGGGGTGAAGCCGGTCTTCGAGTTGAAGACCCTGCTCGGCCACCGCATCACCGCAACGTCCAATCACCCGTTGCGGACACTCGATGGATGGACCGACCTGGGAGACCTGAAGCCCGGGGACCACATCGCAGTCCCGCGCCGACTGGATATCGCCGGAGATCTGACCTGGCCGCGGCATGAGATCATCACGCTCGCCGGATTGCTCGCTGAAGGCAATACCTGTCATCCTTCGACACTCTACTTCTACGGAAATGATCGCGTGCTCGTCGAAGATCTCCGCGACGCGGTGGCTTGCTTCCCGGATACGGTTGCGCGCATCCACGATCGCGGAGACGGTCGACTCGAGGTAGCGGCGAACCTCGGTGCCGGGTATGCCCGAGAGGGCGATGAAGCAGGCTGCGGGCTCGCTTCGCTGCACGGCAATCTCGCAGTAGTGATGGAAGCGTTGCCGCGCCGTTGCGGCGCATTCCAGTGGGCACAACGTTTGGGCATCATCGGGAAAAAGGCGACCGAGAAGGTCGTGCCGCCGGACGTATTCCGATTGTCTGAAGCAGATCTGGAACTGTTTGTTGGACGGCTCTGGGCGGGCGACGGTTTCATCGCGAACCACGCATTGGCGATGCCTTACTACGCGACGAGTTCCGAGCGGCTAGCGAAGGACGTGCAGCAGCTCTTACTTCGATTGGGCATGATCAGCGGCCTCCAGACGAAGCGATTCAAGCATCGCGGGGAGATCCGGCTCGGCTACACGGTTCGCGTGCTTGGCGAGGATTCCGCCGAAACTTTCCTCCGACGCGTCGCACCAAATGCTTTGGGCCGGGACCATGCAATCGAGTTCCTTCGGGCTCATGTCCAAGAGACTCGGCGAGGGTTGAGTTCGCGGGATGTGATCCCCGGTGCTGTCCGAGCTTGGGTCGACCGCGAACGCCGTCTTCGCGGGCTAAGCTGGGCGGCGCTGTGCGAGCTTTCGGGTGTGTCCTTGTCGAATCTGGTCGCCGGCGTCGGGCATGGCGTGCGCCGCTCCATTATCCAGAAGCTCGCGCGCTTCTTCGCTTCGATGCCTCTCGAACGCCTCGCCACTTCCGACGTCTTCTGGGACCGCGTGGTCTCCATCACGCCCATGGGCGAGCAGGACACGTACGACCTGACGGTCGAGAAGGACCACAACTTCGTCGCCGACGGCCTGATCGTGCATAACTCGCACTCCGCGGCGTACGCGCTCGTGGCGTATCAGTGCGCGCACCTCAAGGCGCACTACCCGGCCGAGTTCATGGCCGCCACGATGACGAGCGAACTCAGCGATACCGCGCGCATCTTCACGCTCATCGAGGAGTCGCGCCGGATGGGCATCGAGGTGCGGCCGCCCGATGTGAACACGAGCGACCTGCGCTTCTCGATCGAAGACGGCGCCATTCGGATCGGCCTGGCGGCCATCCGCAATGTGGGCGAGGGTGCGGTCGAAGCGCTGATCGCCGCGCGCGAGGCGGATGGGCGATTCAAGGACGTCTTCGACATGGCGGGGCGTGTGGCGGCTGGCGTGTTCAACCGCCGCGTGCTCGAGAGCCTGATCTGCGCCGGCGCGTGCGACGCGCTGGGGCCGCGCGCGGCGATGTTCGCGGCGGCAGGCATGGCGCTCGATCATGCGGCGTCGGTGCATCGCGAGCGCGAGAGCGGGCAGTCATCGCTCTTCGGCGGCACCGAGGACGCGGGCCTCACCTCGGCGGCGCCGCCGTTGCCGCAGGTGCCCGAGTGGACGGGGCGCGAGCGCTCGGCCAAAGAGAAAGAGGGCCTGGGCTTCTACCTGAGCGATCATCCGCTCATGCACATCCGCGACGAGGTGGCCGCCGTGGCCACCCACACGCTGGCCGACGCGCTCGAATCCGAAGATGGCACCGAGGTGCGCATCGTCGGTATCGTGTCCGAGAAGAAGCAGATCATGACCAAGAGCGGCAAGCTCATGGGCAAGGTGCACCTGGAAGACCTCTCTGGCCGCGCCGAGTGCACGCTGTTCTCCGACGCGTGGGAGGCGAGCAAGCCGCTGCTCGAGACCGACGCGATCGTGATCGGCATCGGCAAGGTCGAGAAGCGCGGCGATTTCGGGCCGCAGATACTTCTCAACGAAGTGCGGGGCTGGGAGCGCGGGGCGGGGTCTTTCCGGCCCATCCTGCAGATCGAGATGCGCGCGGAGGAGCTCACCGAGGACCGCCTGCGCAGCATCGATGAAGTATTGGCGCTCTACCCGGGCGATTCCGATGTATATCTTCATATCGTGAGGCCGGATCATTCGCGGCTGGCCATGCGCTCCAAGCGCTGCCGGGTTGCGCAGGCGGAAGGCTTGCTCGAGGGCCTCAAGGAACGTGTTCCCAGCTGCCGTGCGCGCTGGGGAAAGGGGGGCGCATGACAGTCTGGCTCGATTTCGAGAAGCCGGTGCTGGAACTGGAGCAGAAGATCCAGGAGCTCAAGGAAAGCGCGGCCGAGCGCGGCTTGGGCGGCGAAGACGAACTTGGCGAGCTCGAGCGTAAGGCCGAGGCCCTGCGCCGCGACATCTACGCGAACCTCACGCGCTACCAGCGTGTGCAGATCGCGCGGCACCCCAAACGGCCCTATACGCTCGATCATATCCAGCGCATCTTGACGGGCTTCGAGGAACTCCACGGCGATCGCCATTACGCCGACGACCCGGCGATCGTCGCGGGGCTGGGGTGGCTCGATCAGCGGGCGGTCATGGTGATCGGCCAGCAGAAGGGCCGCGATACCAAAGAGAACCTGCTGCGGCGCTTCGGCATGCCGAATCCCGAGGGCTATCGCAAGGCGCTACGGTTGATGCAGCTCGCCGACCGCTTCCGCGTTCCGATCGTGACGCTCGTCGACACGCCCGGCGCGTACCCGGGTCTGGGCGCTGAGGAACGCGGCCAAGCCGAGGCGATCGCCGTGAACCTGCGCGAGATGGCAGTGCTGCGCGTTCCGATCGTGACCGTGGTGATCGGTGAGGGCGGCTCGGGTGGCGCGCTGGCGATCGCCGTGGCGGACCGCGTTCTCATGTTCGAGAACTCGGTCTACTCGGTGATCTCGCCCGAGGGCTGCGCGTCGATCCTCTGGCGTGACGGCAAGCAGGGCGCCAAAGCGGCCGAAGCCCTGCGCCTGGCGGCCCCCGACCTCATGTCGCTCAAGATCGTCGACGGCGTCCTGCCGGAGCCGGTCGGAGGCGCGCACCGGGACTGGGACCTGGCAGCGGCCACCCTCAAGGGTGCACTGACCCAGAACCTTGACGAACTGGGCGGTGTAAGGCCAGAGGAGCTCATCACCCAGCGGGCAGCGCGCTTTCGGAAGATCGGGGTATTCAGCGACTCGGGCGCTTGACCCTTTCGAAATGCGGTTGCTAGACTCGCGAACCCCTGTCCACCATCGACTTGCGAGAATCCATCACGACTCTGTGCTACCGCAGTTCGCCCCCCTGGTGGACACCCGGGCGGCCTTCGATCGAAGCGCCTATGATGTCGCTTCGAGATGTCGCCTTGGAGATATCGACCCAAAGGCCGGGTCGACCTTCCGGTACCTCGTTCCAGCGTCACGTTCCCCGAGGATCCTCATGGCACTGAGTCCCGAGCTTCTCAACATCCTGGTCTGCCCCGCATGCAAGGGTGATCTTGCCTACGACACCACCGCGCAGACGCTCACGTGCAATGCCTGCCGGCTCAAGTACAAGGTCGTCGACGATATCCCGGTCATGCTCCCCGAAGAGGCGGAGAAGTTCTGACCCCCTCGGGTCGGGCGACCGCGATGACGGACCGAACCCACTCGCGCACCCGTAGCGCACGCGCAGCCATGTCCCGCGCGGTCCTTGGCACGGCCATGGCGGCGGTTCTCTTCGCAGGCGCGATGCTCGCCATGCCGGCCACCGCGGCGCCCGCGCTTGTCCATCTGGCGCCGGCCTCACCGGGCGCGGTGCGCTTCACGATCAACGTGCCTGTCCCGAAGCTCGTACGCCTCGAAGCGGGCGACGCGACCGCGCGGCTGGACCTGGATGGTTTCCTACTCGAAGGCAAGCCGGGCGCGCCGGCGATGCCGGTTCGTGTCCTGCTCGTCGCAGTGCCGCCGCTGGGCGCAGTGCGCGTGTCGGGCGTCGCGTCCGAACTCCGCATCGATGAAGGTGTCCTGTTGGCGTCCACTGCAACGCGCGATGCGGCGGGCGAGGTGCACCAGATGCGCTCGAGCGCAGCCTATGGCGCCAAGGGCAGCGCGCAGCCCGAGGCGGCGAAGCTGCTCGATGTGACGTGGGTGCGCAATCAGCGCGTGGCGCGCATCGCGATCATGCCGTCGGCCTATGAGCCCTCGGCGCGCCGGCTCACGACGGCCGCGCGGATCGATGTCGAGGTCCAGGTCCAGCCCATGGACGTGCTGGGGCCGCCGGTCGAGACGAGCGATCCCTACGAGCCGGTCTACGAATCCGCGCTCGTGAACTACGCGCAGGGCAAGAACTGGCGCCGGCCGGCCACCTCTGTGCTCGCCGCTGCGGCGCGGCGGATGGGCATGAGCGTCGCAGGCGTCACGGAGCTGGCGGCGCCGCCGGACACGAGCGTCTTCGTGGGCCGGCAGTGGGCGCGACTCGCCATCACGCAGGCGGGCTTCTATTCCGTGAACTATTCCAACCTGCGCCTGACGGCACTCATCAATCAGGGCAGCTTCGCGTTCGATTCGCTGCGGCTCTTCACGCTGCCCGGCTACCCGCAGTTGCCCGAGAACACGTATTGCGATTCCTGTGATCTCAAGGAAGTCGCGATCGGCGTGATCGACGTGGGCAACGACGGCCTGTTTTCGGTGAACGACGACACGTTCTACTTCTTCGCGCAGGGTCCGAGCGGCTGGGCGGACGACTACAACCTCGCGCTCGCGGATACGCTCTACCTGAATCATCCGTATGAAACCCGCAACATCTACTACCTTACCGTCGCAACGGGACCGCTGCCGGTCGCGGGCGCGCCCAGACGCATCGGCCGCCGCGACGCCACGCCTCAGGTGGCGAGCGGCGCGACGCCGGTGACCACGTTCGCCGATCGCGCGCACTTCGAACAGGACGTCGAGTACTGGCCGGACGCGAATCCACGCGGCAGCTCGCTCTTCTGGGAGAAATGGTACTGGCGCAGTCTGAGCAACACGGCCACGGGCAATTCGTTCACGACCACATTCGCGTTACCCGGCGCCGACACGCTGCAGGCTGCGCGGCTGCGCCTGCGGCAGTGGGGCCTGACGGACAACGTGATCTTCAACGGCTGCGGTAACACGACACCGGACCATCTTCTCGACGTGCGGCTGAACGCTTTCGGCCTGCGACGCGGTGCCTGGAACAGCTTCATCGCGGCGTACGGTGGTCAGTACACGTTCGATACCACGGGCGTATTCCTGAACCGCGTGAGCAACTCGCTCCAGCTGACGGTGCCGGTGGTCTCCGCGCCGGATTGTCCGAACCGCTCCGACCGCAGCGCGCTTGCGTGGTTCGACCTCTACTACCAGCGCTTCTTCCAGCCACAGGACGATGTGTTGCGCTTCCGCGGCCCTGCCACCGCGGGGCTCTACCGCTACGATGTCGGACCGTTCAAGTCGAGCGCGCAGCCGCGGCTCTTCGATATCACCGATCCGCTCTCGCCGTCCGAACTCACCGCGGCGGCCACGGCGTTCGGGCCGGTCGCGGGCGGGTTCCAGCTGTCGATCGAAGACACGCAGAGCGTCCAGCATCGTTTCCTGGTCGTGCCCGATTCGTTCATCACGGCCGTGCACCTGCCGGTGACAGCGATCGACGATGCGCCCTTCACGAGCTTGGATAACCTGCGCAGCCGCACGAACGGCGCGGACTACCTGGTCATCTACTACGACGGTTTCGCCGCTGCCGCCACGGCGCTGGGAGATGCGCGCAAGCTCAAGCTGCCGCTCACCGACAAGCCGGCGCCCTACGTGACCAAGACGATCCCGATCTCGGCGCTGTACGACCAGTTCTCGGGCGGCCGTACCGACCCTGCCGCGATCCGCAACTTCCTGCGCGCCGCTTACTTCAATTGGTCGCTGCGTCCGCGCTTCGTGACGTTCATCGGCGATGCGTCTTACGACTACAAGAACATCACCGGCCGCGCGCCGAGCGGCCAGCCCGGTTCGCTGTTGCCCACCTATGAGAACGGTTTCGACGATCATTTCAACGTGCTGCGCCAGTTCGCCACCGACGACTGGCTGCTCAATGTGAATGACGCGAACTCGTTCGTCCCGGATTTCTACGGCGGGCGCCTGCCGGCCGACGATGCGGCCTCGGCGCTCAAGGTGGTCAATGGCAAGATCCTCGCCTACGAGAATGCAGCGCCGGTGGGCGAGTACCGCAACCGAGTCATGCTGATCGCGGACGACGACCAGCAGGGCGAGAGCCCCGACCAGCTTGCGTGGACGCACGTACAGCAGACCACCGATCTGGATACCACGAGCACGCCCGATCACCTGGACCGCACGTACGTGTACTTGCATACCTATCCGTCGGGCACGGGCAACACCAAGCCGGGTGCGCGCGCCGACATCAAGAACACCATCAACAACGGCGTCGCGCTGTTCAACTACGTGGGCCATGGCAGCCCGTTCAAGATCAGCGACGAGAGCGTGTTCATCGATTCCGACGCGGGCACGCTCACGAATGGCCTGCGCATGCCGCTCTTTGTGGCGGCCTCCTGCGACGTGGGCAAGTTCAACGATCCGACGGTGCAGAGCCTGGGCGAGCGTCTGGTCATGGCTTCTGACGCCGGCGCGATCGGCGTCATCTCGGCCACCGAGCAGGCGTTCAGTTCGGACAACAGCCTGCTCAATCGCTTCCTCTACAAGCAGATGTTCCGGCGCGACGCGGTGGTGGTGGGTGCCGACACGCTCGCGGGCTTCGGCCAATACCATATGGCGGTCTCCGCCGCGCTGCTGTCGGCCAAGATCAGCGCGCCCGGCACGAACGAGATCAACAACTCCAAGTATCAATACATGGGTGATGCCGCGACGCGGCTCAACGCCCCGCGCCTGTGGGCCGACATCCAGCTCACCGACGTGGCTGGGGTGCCGATCACTGAGCTCAAGCGCGGCCAGACGGTCGTGGTGAGTGGTCGCGTGCTCGATGCGCCCGGCGGCACGTTCACGCCATTTGACGGCGTGGCGAGCCTGTTCGTGGAGGATTCGGCGCCCATCGACAACACCGGGCTCAATCCCGATCCGAACTTCCTGTCGCACTACTATTCGGTGAACTACCGCTTCAGGGCGGGTCCGATCTATCACGGCGACGTCACCTGCACGAACGGTACATTCGAAGGGCGCTTCGTCGTACCGGCCGATGCGACCACCGGTGCGTACGGTCGTGTGCGCGCGTACCTCGACGGCCGTACGCTCAACGCGAAGCGCGACGACGATGGTGCGGGCAGCGTCAAGGTGCAGGTTTCGAGCGCGCCGATCGTGACCAGCGACGCCGAAGGGCCGCGCATCACGCTGTCGTTCGTGGGCGGCGCCACGTCGGTGCGCCCCGATGCCCAGTTGCGCATCGACCTCTTCGACCAGAGCGGCATCATGACGACCGGGCATTCGCTGCAGAACTCGATCGTGGTGACCATCGACGACAACACCACCTCGCGCGTGGACGTGACGGGATCGTTCCGCTATGCGGCGGATTCGTACCAGTCCGGCACGGCCAGCTTCGCGCTGCCCAGCCTGAGCGCGGGCCACCACCGTATCCGCGTCTCGGCGGCCGACAACCTGGCCTCAGGCATCAACGCTTCGGCCCATCGAAACAGCTCGACGCTCGAGTTCGACGTCATCAGCACGCCGACGCTTAATGTGGCGCGCACCTATCTCTTCCCGAACCCCACCCGCTCGAGCGGGCCGGGGGCGGGCGGGACGTTCATCGTCGACGCACCGGGCGACTCGGTGAACACGCTCATCCGGCTGTATACGGTCTCGGGAAAGCTGATCCGGACGCTCAAGTCGTTCGGAGCGCTGGGACAGGTCCAGATCCCGTGGGATGGCCGGGATGCCGAAGGGGATGCCCTGGCCAATGGCACCTATCTCTATAAGGTGTATGTGAATGGCCGACTTGCCGATGGAACCAGCAGCGCCAGCCAGAAGGCTATCGCCGAAGGCCGTGTCGTCATCGTTCACCATTGAAACACCCACTCGAGAGTTTTTTTCGGGAGAAATCCAAAGCGTCGCGGTGTAGTACCCCGGGCAACGTCTCCCGCTCGCAGGGTTCGCGATCTCTCAGAGGAGTATCTATGCGTTTGTCTACCACGTTGATCCTGAGCGTTTTACTGGGGCTCTGCCTCGCTGCCTCCGCGCAGGCGCAGGGCACCGGCCGCTCGCTGGATATCCAGCCTGGCGCACGCCAGAACGGTCTGGGAGCGGCGGGAGTGGCTCTTGCCGAGGATGCCAGCGGCGTGACCTGGTGGAACCCCGCAGGACTCGGGTTCGTGAACAAGGCTGCCGTCGAACTCAGCTATGCCCAGTTGGTTCCGGGCCTCGCGAGCGACGTGAGCTACAACTACGCGACGTTCGTGAAGCCGATGCAGGGCTGGGGCGCTTTCGGCGTCGGCCTTGTGTTCCTTTCCTATGGTACGAGCGAGCAGACCGACAACAGCGGCAACGTCATCGGCAGCTTCACGTCGAACGAGCTCTCGCCGGCGCTGTACTACGGCACGAAGCTGCTGCCCGAGCTTTCGATCGGCGCATCGCTCAAGTACATCCGCATCCAGCTCGCGCCTTCGCAGCAGTCCGGCGTCGGCTCCACGTTCGGACTCGACGTCGGTGCGCTCTATCGTATCCCGGCCGCGCGCCTGAACCTGGGGATGAACGTACAGAACCTGGGTCCGGCCGTGACGTTCCTGAACGAAGACCAGAAGAGCCCGCTCTCGCGCAACCTCAAGGTCGGCGCGGCGTGGGAGGCGACCTCCTCCAAGGAGTTCCGCCTCATGGTCGTGGGTGACTTCAACCAGTCGCTCGTCACCAACCAGTTCCGCACTTACAACGGCGGACTCGAACTTCGTTACACGGACCAGATCGCCGGTCGAGTCGGTTACTACGACGATCCTCTGGGCGACATCAAGGACCTCACCTACGGCATCGGTGTGGGTTGGAAGGGCCTGAGCCTGGACTACGCCAGTATCCCGCAGGCCAAGGGTTCCGGGCTGCCGAACGTGACCAAGATCACCATCGGCTATCGCTTCTGATCGAATCCGTGATCAATCTCGCCACGCTCCTGAGCACATCGCGAAGGTCATCGAAGGTCGTGAGTCTGGCCGTGCTGGCGCTTCTCGCCGGCGCGGCCGTCGCGCATCCGGATGCGCTCACGGTCACGCCGCTCAACACGCAGGCAGGGCTGGCCAGCGCTCGCGACAAGGGCATCATCGCCCGCGGCGCGCCCATGAACGCGTCCGAACGTACGGTCCTCGAGGCGCGCCTGGCGCGCCAGCGCGCATTCCTGCCGGTGCAGCGCCAGCTCTTCTCGCCGGGCCGCGCCATCGATCGCTCGCTGTTCGGCAACCGCCGCGTGGGCTGGCAGCCGCCGATCGGCGCGAGCCGCGACCCCCGACAGCCGATGCGCATGCAGCGCTTTGGCACGACGATCGCGCCGCCTGACACCATTCACCTGGCGATCATCCGCATCGACTTCCTGAATGACCGCGGCGGCGCCAAGTCCTCGGGTACCGGCCGGTTCAACCTGGATGCCGCCGACACCGTGGACAATCCGGTCGACCGCCCACCGCACAATCGCGCCTTCTACGTCTCGCAGGGCGAGGCGTTGCGCCGTTACTACGACCAGCAGTCCTATGGCCGTGTCGTGGTGGACATCGACGTGTGGCCCACACAGCAGGACAGTGCCTTCCACCTCACCGACATGGCCGACCTGGGGCCGTGGTCGTTCGGCCAGGGTGTGTTCCAAGCCGCGGTCAAGATGATGCGCGGTATGTTCTTCGCTGCCGACTCGCAGTCCACCGCGCTGGGCAACCGCATCCCGTGGGATCACTATGACCGCTATTGTCTGGTGCACGCGGGCAGTGATCTTCAAAGCGACATCAAGCAGGACTCCAAAGAAGACATCCCGTCGTTCACGCTCTTCATCAGCGACACGGACCGCGTGATCTTCCCGGATTCGACCACGCGCCCGATCGACCGCGCGTCGTTCATCCCCGAGACCATCAATCAAGATGGCTACTACGGCGCGATCAATGGCGTGATGGCGCACGAGAACGGCCACAACATGTTCGGCTTCCTCGACGTGTACAACGTCGAGACGGGTTACCCGGTGGTGGGGTACTGGTCGCTCATGGACAGCGGCAATCTGGTGGGCTCGCGTCTGCAGCTCAAGGACGGCAGCGAGATCTTCGCGACCGGCCTGCTGCCGCCGAGTATCGATCCGCTGCAGCGCGATTTCATCGGCGGGGGCCTACGCTTCGCCGAGCCGGCGTGGGGCGAGACGCTGAGCATCGCGAACAACGAGCGGAATAACCTCATGTACAAGGTGCCGCTCTCGTCGGATGAATACCTGCTGCTCGAGAACCGCTACCTGTCGCCGGCAGCGGCCGTGCAGCTCGAGGCCGACAGCATCACGCACGTGGTGCTGGGCCCCAAATCGCCCGACCGCTACGAGTACGACGCATTGTTGCCGGGCAGCGGCATCCTGGTCTGGCATATCGATGCGAGCGTGATCCCGTTCGAGACCTCGCTGCGCCCGAATCCCGACTTCAGCCTGAACGCGAATCCCGCGCGCTTGGCCGATGAGGTGATCCAGGCCAGTGGCTTGGACGACCTGGGCGACGTGAGCTCGCCGTACCTGCTGGGTAGTCCGCTCGATCCCTACCAACGCTCGATCAATCCATCGTTGAGTGACTCCACACAGCCGAACCTGATCCCCAACCAGAAGACGCGTCCGCACGTGCGCATCGACTTCCTCGATGACACGGGAGCGACGCAGCACTTCGTCGCCAACCGCACTTGGGCGCAGCCGGGCTGGCCGATCGTGGCCAGCTTCCCTCCGGGCGGTCCGTTGCCGCTCGCGATCGACATGGACGGCGACCGCAACCTGGAAGTCTGCTGGGCCGGCGGCCGCGCGGGCCGCGCGGACAGCGCGGCGGTCTTCGCCGTGCGCTCCAACGGAACGGGGCTGCTGGGCACGTCGCTCGAGTTGACGAGCCTGCCGCAACGCCCGCGGCCGTTGATCGCAGCCGTCGTCACCGGCGATCCCGATCTGGGCACGGGGCCGTCTCTGGTCGCCGCGACCACGTATCACTACGGCGCCGCCGACACGACCGGTGGGCGCGTTTACTTGATCGATCACAACGGCGCTCAGTCGTTCGGCTGGCCGGTGAAGTTGCCGTCGCCGGCGTCCACATCGCCGGTGATCGCCGGCGCGTGGCCGAACATCTTCGTCTTTGTGGGCGCTGAGGATGGCCGTGTATATGTGCTCGATCGCACGGGTGCGGTGGTGGCCACGAGCAATACGTCACTGGGCAGCGCGATCACCGGGCGGTTGGCGTTCTGGCAGGGCGGCCCCACTCCGAACACCGAGGTCGCGGGCGCGAAGAACCTGATCGCCGCCGGCTGTGCGACGGGTCTCGTGTCGACGTTCGCGTTCAACGCATCGGCGCTCACCCAGGAAGGCCAGATGCAGGTCACGTCGTCGACCACATTCACTCCCGACTTCCTGTGGCTGCGCATGAACGGCACCGGCGCGCAGGCTGCAGCGGATTGCGCTGCGGGCGGCCCCGTGCTGGCGGTGCACCACGCCGACAAGATCTGGGCGTTCTGCCCGAGTGGCGCGGCATTGCCGGGCTGGGGGCACTCGCTGGGCGACACCGTCGTCGCGGGCCTTGGCGCCGGCGACCCCGACGGCGATGGCTTCCCCGAAGTGCTCTATCAGACCGTCACGTCGCAGGTGGGTTTCCTCAACCGTGACGGCTATCCGTCGCCGGGTTGGCCCAAGGCCGGCACGACCGAGCACCTGCGCACGCTCTCGCCGGCACTCGCACTTGATGTCGACCACGATGGCCGCTCCGAGGTCGTGGCGCTCGATGGCAGCGGCGTGATCGCGGCGCTCGATGCGCGCGGCAAGACCCCGGCGGGCTGGCCGTTGGCGACAGGGGCGGGCGCGTCGGGTTCCGGTGTCGCCGCGGATCTCGATCGTAACGGTAGTCTTGAGCTGGTCGCTCCGGACCGCGATAGCCTTCTCTATGCCTATTCACTTCCCATCCTGGCCAATGACGCCGTCGCCACCTCGTGGACGATGGTCGGCGGCGACCCGGGGCGCACGAGCGCCCTGCTCGAGTCGCGCACGCCGTCGCCGGCGGCGGCTTCGCCGGGGCCGCTCGTGCGCGCGAGCTTCAAGGCGTTCCCGAACCCCGCGCGTCGCAAGCCCGTGGAGTTCGCGTTCACGCTGAGCGAGCCCGCGCAGGTGGAGTTCCGCATCGTCGATTCGTCGGGCCACGAAGTGGCGTCGTTCTCGCGCCATGGCGAGCGCGCCGAGAACCTTGTGGTCTGGGATCCTGGCGCGCTGCCGGCCGGCTTGTACGTGGCGCGCGTCAAGTTCTCGGGCCCGGGCGGCTCGCAAGTGGCCATCCAGCCCGTGGGACTCCTGCGGTGATGAAGCTCTGGCGCCATGTGGCCTGTGGGGCGATGCTCGGCGTGCTGCTGGTTGCCGCCGCATCGGCCGACGTGCCGACGTATTCGCAGATGGCGCTGCCGCTCTGGATGCCTGCCGCCAAGGCCGATGGCCTGCTGGCTCAGCGCACGATCGATCGCGACTGGGGTGCTTCTGAGGACTCCATCTACAAAGAGGTCGATGTGCCGGGCTTCAAGTCAGAAGGGCTCGCGCTCGCGGCCTCCGCGGCGATCCCGGGCGCGGGACAACTCTATGCGGGCGAGGGTAGCGGCTGGCTGTTCCTGCTCACCGAGGCCGCGGGCTGGACCGGCCGGGTGTTCTCCAACCGCAAGGCCGACCGCTACAACGATCAAGCGATCCGCTATCTGGGTACGCCGACGGATTCGAGCTCGAACTGGTCTTTCCGGCGCTGGGTGAACTCCACGGGCGGCGACCCGAGCAATCTGGAACAGCTGTATGCGGCCGACCGCGAATCATTCTACCGGGCCCTCGCCACGGATCCGCAATACCTGGCGGGGTTCGGCACCACGCATCCGGAATTGGTGTATTCCGCATACCGCGACCTGCGCACACGCCGCGATGACACATTGCACCGCACCTGGCTGATCGAATCCGCACTTTGGCTCAACCATCTCGTGGCTGCGATCGACGCGTTCCGCGCCGCGCGGTCACACAACCTGCCGCTGCGCCAGCAGTACGAGCTCAAGCTCGGCCAGCGCTGGAATCACGGGACGCCCGAGTTCAAGGCGGCGCTCGTGCGGAGGTTCTGAAGGACGTGCGACGCATTCCTGTTCTGCTGCTCTCGCTCGCATTCGCGGTCCTCACGGCAAGTGCCGTGTGCGCCGGAAGCCTGACCGGCTTCACGCTCGAACCGGTCACGCCAGCACCTTCCTTGGTGCTGGTCTCCGATCTTCTGGCTGCGCCCGAAGTGGACTTCGGCGGCTCGACGATCAGCTCCTTCGGCGAGAAACCCAAGGGCGAGAAGAAGAATGCAAAGAAGGGCAAGCACGAGCCGGCGCCGGCAGCCGACGAGGACGTCGGCCTGGGACTGGGCGCCGAACGCGCGCAGATCCTGCTGCGATCGCTCACGGTGCCGGGTTGGGGTCAGGCCACGTTGGGCCACCGCCACGCAGCGGCGTTCTTCGGTACGATCGAGCTGGGCGTGTGGACGGCCTTCACGGCATTCCATATCCAAGAGGCGATGCGCACCGAGAGTTCGCTGCGCTCGGCGCGGTTGGACGCGGGCATCGACCTTCACGGCCGCGATGATGAGTTCCGGCGCATCGTGGGCGCGTTCGCGAGCAGCGATGAATACAACTTGTTCGTCGTCACGCGCGATGCCGCGAATCTCTTTCTCAACGATGTGAATGCACCCGATATATCGCGCTATCGCGCCTACATCGCCGAGCACTCGCTCAAGGGCAAAGACGCGTGGGCGTGGTCGAGCAACGATACGCGCGACCGCTACGCTGCTCGCCGCAAGGATGCCAATCGCGCATCGTTGCGCGCGAACACCGCACTTGGCATCGCGATCGCGAACCGGCTCGTGAGCGCCCTGCACGCCTCTCGTGCAGCGGGCCGCGCGCACCGCGCCCCGGCGCACAGCTGGAACTTCGAGATCACGCCTGCACCGGGCGTGGACCCGACTGCGTTCCGCGCCGGAGTGAGCGCGAGCTTCTGAGCCCGCGGCCGCGCGCCATGCTGCCGCCGCGACTCGCGACACTGCTCGCACTCGCGCTCACGCTCACGGCGAGTCTCGCCTACAGTGCGCAGCCCGATTCGACGCTCGTCGCTGGCGCCACGCCGCTCAGGCTCGATTCGCTGGGCGTCTATGGTCACGCCGGCACTGACGACGGCGGGCTGGTGGCGCCCTCCGGGCTGGCGACCGATCAGTTCGCGCACATCTGGGTGAGTGATGCGAGCACGAACCGCCTGCAGCGCTGGGATGCCGCGGGGCAGTGGCTGGGGCAGAGCGGCTCGCTTGGCAGTGACGCGAACCAGTTCCGCCGGCCTGCGAGCGTTGCTCGCCTGGGATCCTCGGGCGTGGCGGTGCTGGACATCGAGAACCGCCGCGTCGTGACGTATGACCTGCTCGGCCGCCTTGCCGTGGTGCTGGTGCAACTCGATGCCGCAGCCCTCGAGGAGCAGACGGGCCGTATCACGCCGGTGTCCCTGGCCGCGGACCGCGGCGGCGCGCTGTACGTGGCCGATGGCGATCGCGACCGCGTGCTGGCGTTCGACTTCGCCGGGCGGCTGGTGCGTACCGTGGGCAGCTATGGCGCAGCACCCGGCAGCTTCCGCGGACTCGCGAGTATCGCCGTGGCGCCGCATGGCGAGTTGGTCACGGTCGAGCGGCCGGTGAGCCTGCCGCGCAAGCGCGCGAACGCCGCCGATAGTCTTGCGGCCTCGGGCGCGCGTGTGCAGCGGCTCGATGCGGGCGGTGCGCCGATCGCCTCGTGGCTCGTGCCGGCCGTATCCGAAGAGAGTTTCGCGCTGGCCGTGGACGACTCGGGCCGTGTGGCGGTCACCTGCGCGTCGGCCGGCACGGTGACCGTGTACTCGCGCGAGGGCCGAGTGCTGGCAGCGCGCGAAGGCCTCGCTCAGCCTGGCGCGGTGGCATGGATGCCCGACGGCGCGCTGCTGGTGGCCGAAGCGGGACGCGGCCGGATCCTGCGCGTCGCGCCTTCTGCCGCGAAGCCGTGATGCGGCACGCGGCGCGCATCGCGCTGCTGCTGGCCGGCGTGCTGGGTGGCGGCGCAGGTCAAGGCATAGGGAACAACGTGACGCCGCTCTTGCTGCTGCCGGCCGCGGCGCAGGCGAGCGAGGCGCGCGATCCCGGTTGCGGCGTCACGCGCATCGTCGCGGTCTCGGGCGCGGTCACCTACCGGTTGCCGCACGGCTTC
The DNA here is from genome assembly GCA_025360715.1 of Candidatus Eiseniibacteriota bacterium. Lineage (GTDB taxonomy): Bacteria > Eisenbacteria > RBG-16-71-46 > RBG-16-71-46 > RBG-16-71-46 > CAIXRL01. The sequence continues at coordinate 37,325 of JANYBS010000073.1, forward strand.
GTTCGCGCGGGCAGCGATTCGCTGTGGACGCGTGCGCGCACCTGGGTGCGCGGCAAGGACTACCTGCTCGATGCGTTGCGCGGCGACGTGCGTGTGCTGGCGTCGCTCACGCCAGGCGAGACGCTCTACGTCGCGTCCTGCTGGCTGCTGCGCCCGCCGCCCTTGGAATACGCGCGCGCCTACTACCGGCCGCTGCGGATGGATGAGCCTGCGGCGGCCGCACCGGATTCCGCGAACGTGCAGGCCGCGCCGCGGCCATCCACGGGCCGCGAACTGGCCAATGCTCCAGGCGGTGCGCAGCTGAGCGTGACGGGCAACAAGACGATCGCGGTGGAGTTCGGCTCGTCACAGGATGCGGCGCTACGGCAATCGCTCGATCTGGCGGTGATCGGCCAGCTCGCGCCGGGGGTGGAGTTGACCGGCGTGCTCTCGGACCGCAACACGCCACTCACCGCGCAGGGCACGACGCAGGACTTGCAATCGCTCGACCGTGTGCTGCTCGAGCTCAAGGCCCCGCGCGGCAGTGCGTCGTTCGGCGACATCCCGCTGGTGTTCGACCGCGGCCAGTTCTCGCGACTGGAACGGCGTGTGCAAGGCGTGCGCGGCGAAGTGCATGATCACGGCTTCACGGCTTCGCTGGCGGCGGCGAGCGCGCAAGGCGAGTACAACCGCATGCAGTTCGTCGGCGTGGACGGCCTGCAAGGGCCGTACGCACTCACCGACCGCACGGGCAGCACCGCGATCACCGTGGTCGCCGGCAGCGAAGTGGTCACCGTCGACGGCGCGCGCATGACTCGTGGCGAGAGCGCGGACTACTCGATCGACTACGAACGCGCTCGCATCACATTCTCCAACCGCCGCCCGGTCTCGAGCGCGAGCCGCATCACGGTGGAATACCAATATGCGGTCACGCGTTACCGCCGCAACCTCGCGGCGTTCACGGGCGGCTGGGGCACCGGCGCGTACCGCTTGTTCGTGAACGCCATCCGCGAGAGTGACGACAAGGGCCGGCCGTTGGATCTGACCTTCTCGGCGCAGGACCTGCTGACCCTGGCCGCTGCAGGCGATTCGGCGGCGCGCGCGGTGGGCAACGGCGTGACGGCTGGCACCGGCGATTACGATTCGTTGCGCGTGGCGCTGGATACACTCATCTATGTCTTTGTAGGTTCCAACGCGGGCCACTTCGACGTGCGGTTCGCGCGTATCGGGCCGGGTCAGGGTGACTACGCGGATTCCGCCGTGGTCGCGGGCCGCACGTCTTACCGGTACGTGGGCCCGGGTGGGGGCGCATTCGTGATCGGTCGCGCGCTGCCGTTGCCTGAATCGCATGACCTGCTGGCACTGGGCGGCAGCGCGGCGTTCGGCGCGCTCACGCTCGAAGCCGAAGGCGCCACGTCGAAGCGCGACCGCAATCTCTACTCGGCGCTGGACGACCAGAATGATGGTGGTGCTGCCGGGCGTCTGAGCGCGCAACTCGAAGGGCGTCTCGGCCCGCTGCCGGGCCGCGCCGGCGCGCAGGTGGGCGCGCGTACCGTGGCGCGGCGTTTCGAGTCGTTCTCGCGCCTGGAGCGTCCGTTCGCCGAAGAGGACTGGGGCTTACCCGTGGGCGCCGACCTGGAACACCAGCGCCGCGGCGACGGTGCGCTGTGGTGGCAGCCGCGCGTGGGCAGCGAACTGCGCGTGGACGTGAGCGCGCTCAGCACCCCCGACGGCTACCGCGGCACGCGCCGCCATGGGGAATGGACGGGCGCCGGGCGGCTCTCCACCCACGCGCTGTGGCTGGAGTCCGACGGCACGCTGAGTGGCGTACGTTATGGCGCGGCCGGGCGTTCGCGCTGGCTCGCCGAGGCGCGCTTCACGGGCGGCGTGCTGGTGCCCGCGGTGCACGCCGAGCATGATCGCCGGCGCACAGCGGCGGATTCGGCGGCCAGTGTGAACCGCGTCGATGAAGTGACGGGCGAGCTGGCCTCGGGCGCGCAGGTACCGTGGAAGCTGCTCGCCGGCCTGGGCGAGCGCCGCGAGACGCAGGAGGCTTCGGCGGCATCCAGCGCTCGAGCGCGCCGCGCGACCACGTACCGGCTGCAGGCCGAGAGTCCGCCCACGGCGCCGGTTGGCGTGGGGCTGAGCGGCCTGCGACGCGTGGCGCATGACGCGCTCGCCGCGCGAACGTCGAGCGATCTGGCGAGCGTCCGGCTGCGTGGCGAGCGCAAGCGCTGGGGACTCTCGGGCACCATGAACGTGGAGGTCACGAGCGAAGCCGAGAACCAGCGCGTGCGGACGCTGCAATTCGTGGGCGCGGGCCGCGGCGCCTACGACGCGTTCGGCAACTTCGTGGGCACCGGCGACTACGATCTGGTGCTCACGGTGAGCACACTTCTCGACCGCTATGCGCGCGTGGCGACCAGTGCGCATGCGGCGTGGGTGTTCGGCAAGAGCGAGATGTGGCGCGGCTCACGCATGGAGTTCACGCTCGAGGATGAAGCGCGCCGCCGCGGCGAGCTGCGTCTTGCCGACGCGATCCTCTCGACGGGTATCGCGCTCGAGGACGGCGCGCTCTCTCGCGGCGCGGTGCTGCAGCGTCTAGAGGGCGAGCTGGCGCCCGGCTCGCGGATCGCGGCGCTGCGCATGCGCGCGGAGCGCCGCGTGGCCGCGGACCGATCGTTCAGTGATTTCGCACAGACGACCGACCAGCGTCAGGGCTCGCTGCGTTGGCGCGCGAGGCCGGGCAAGGAGACCACGGTGGAGACCGAAGCGCGCGTCAACTGGCAGCGCGCGACTCAAGAGCTGGCGGCCGGCAGTCGCTACGACCGCACGATCGTGGAGGAGGGCGCGCAGACGCAGTGGGTATGGCAGCCGGGCCCGGCGCTGCGGTTGGCTGGCGCTGCGGACCTGGGGTTCTCGAGGCCGCAGGGGCAGTTGGATGCCACGCGTACGATCAAGATCGGCCCCGACGTGAGTATGGCCGTGGGCGCGCGCGGCCGCGCCGAACTGGTGCTGCGCCGCGCGTTCGTTTCGGGCCCGCCGGCGAGCGCGCTGATCCCGAGTGTGGATCCCGCGGGCGCCGCGCGCTGGGACGCGCACGCGCGCTTCGACCTGCGCTTGCATGAGACAACGACCTTCGGCTTGAGCGGCGACCTGCGCGAGCGCCCGGACCGCCCGACCGTGGTGAGTGGCCGGGCAGAAGTGCGAGCGTTCTTTTGAAAGAGTGGCGTAAGCGCGTGGCTTCGCGGGCCGGCGGCCCGCTCGTCCGATGGCATCACGCCTCCGGCGCGAAGCGGCTGGCTTGCGGCGGGTGCGGGACGACCGCCCGAACCCGATTGGCGGCAGGCCTGCTCGTGTGCACAGCGCTTCTGTTTTTTGCGACGAATGCTCTCGCCGCGCCCGCGCGCCTTGCACTCTCGGGCTGGCCGGGCATCGCGCGTGAGGGCGATGCGGTGCTCCAGCCTGCCGTGCGCTCGCCGGGCGATTCGCTCGCACTGTCGCGTGTGCTGGGTGATGCGGCGGCGGTGTTGCAGGACCAGGGGTGGCTCGATGCGCGACTCACGGGGGACTGGACGCCTGCGCCCGATCCCGTGTTGAGCGTGCGCGTGATGCCGGGCGTGCGCTACCACTGGGCGGGCATCGCGCTCGATGCCGCGCCGGGCGACTCGAGTGTGTTCGCGGCGGCGCTCGCACCGGCGAGCGGTGCGGTGGCGAGTCCGGGTGCGTTGCGCACCGGGATCGAGCGCGCGGTGCGCGATGCCGAAGCGGCGGGCTATGCCTGGGCGCAGTTGGGTGTGAGCGCGTGGACTCAGGATTCGGGCGTGGTGCGCGTGCGGCTGCGCGGCACACGCGGGCCACGGGTGCAGGTGAGCCAGGCGCGCATCGATGGCTTGAGCACCACGCGCGAGGATGTGGCGCAGCGCGCGGTGGGCAGACTGGTGGGCCGGCCGTTCGATCCGCTCGCCATTCGCGCGAGTACGCAGCGGCTCGAGCAACTGGGCGTGTTCTCGCGTGTGGAATATCTGGGCCTGGCGGGCGGCGGCGATTGGCAGCAGGGCATCGTGCGCTGGCGCGTGAGCGAGCCGCGTTACAACACGTTCGAAGGCGCGGTCGGCGTGCAGGGCGCCGCGGGCGTGACAGGACTCGCGCATCTGGAACTGGGCAACCTGGCGGGTACCGCGCGCGCGATGGGCCTTACGTGGCAGTCGCGCGGCAAGGGTCTCACGGACTTCTCGGCGCGCTATGGTGAGCCCCTGGTGATGGGGTTGCCCGTCAAGCTCGAACTGGCGCTGGCGCAGCAGATCCAGGACACGCTCTACTCGCGCTTCCGCTATGGTGCGAAGGGTCGTGTGGCCCTGTCGGCGGGTCAACGGTTCGAGGCGGGGTTCGAGGAAGAACGCGTCGTGCAGCCCCACGGCGCCGTCCAGGAGGCGGATCTGCAGAACACCACATTCGCGCTCGAGCGCGACCTGCGCGACGACGCGCTCGCGCCTCGGCGCGGCACGCGTCTGCGCGTGGGCGCGAGCCAGGTCTACAAGCGCGAGACGCTGCGCGCGACGGCCTTCAGCGCGGCCACCAAGCGCCGCGCGCAGGCAAGTGCCGCCGACGCGCACTTCGAGTGGCACCGGGCCACGGGCACGCGTTCGGGCGTGGCGCTCGAGGCGAGCGCAGCGGCGCGCTTCAGTGACCAGCGCGTGCTGCCGGACTGGGAACGCTATCCCGTGGGAGGCGCGGCGTCCCTACGGGGTCATGCCGAAGAAGAGTTCAAGGCCGACCGTTACGCGCTCTCGCGTCTGGAATACCGTTGGTTCCTGGACTCGGCGGGCTCGCGCGCGTCGCTCTTCTGGGACCACGCGTTCGTGCAGTCGCGCGATGCGGTTCTCGATGCCACCGGCGCTGCCTCGGGCGACGCGCTGCACCGCCAGCAGGCCGACGGCCTGGGCTTTGGTCTGCGCTTGCCGGCGGCCGGCGGCGTGGTGGACCTGGACTATGGTATCGCGCCGGGACGTGGCTTCCTCGAAGGCAAGATCCACCTGCAACTGGTGACGGCATTCTGATGAGCCTGCGCACGCGGGTCGAGGCGGCGCTGGGGCCGCAGGGCGTCCTGGCCAAGCGCTGGCCGCACTATGAAGAGCGCAAGGCACAGGTGGACCTCGCGGGCGATGTGGCGCGCACGCTCGAACATGGCGGCGTGCTCATGGCCGAGGCGCCCACGGGCGTCGGTAAGTCGCTCGCGTACCTGCTGCCCGCGGTGCTGCACGCATTGGACGGCGAAGAGCGCGTGGTTGTGGCCACCTGCACGCGCTCGCTGCAGGACCAGTTGAGTGAGCGCGACCTGCCGGCGCTGCTCGAAGCGCTGGGTCTGCCGGTGCCATTCGCGGTGCTCAAGGGAAAGTCGAACTACCTTTGTCCGCGCGCGCTCGAGATGGCCGACGGTCAGGGCGCCGAGGAAGACGAAGCCATCGAAGCGCTGCGCGCATGGGCGGCGGTCGATCCCACGGGCGACCTGGACCGCTTCGTGGCGCCCGACGCCGAGGCCTACCGGCGCGTGCGCCCGCGCGTGGCCACCGATCCGTCCGCGTGCACCGGTGCCGTCTGCCGGCGCGGGCGCGAGTGCTTCTGGGCACGTGCGCGCCGGGTGGCGAGCGAGGCGCGCATCACGATCGTGAATCACGCGCTTCTGGTGCGCGCGGCCGAGGCCGACGGCCTGCTGCCCAGCTTCGATGTGCTCATCATCGACGAGGCGCACCGCTTGGAAGGCGTGCTCTCGAGCCAGCTGGAGAAGCATGTGTCCCGGCATCGCTTCGATGACCTGTTACGGCTCACCGGCACTGTCGGGGCGCCCAAGCGTGGCGGCGCGCGCGCCACGCGTGCGTCGGGCGGATTGCTCGCGCGCGTGCGCTCGTATGCGCTGCCGTTGCTGGAGCTGGATCCCGCGCGCGAGCGGCTGTATGCGGACCTCGAGCGGCTCTCGAGTCGCGCCGACGAAGCGCGCGCACATGCCGAGGGTTTCTTCACGAGCATCGCACCGGGGACCGGCGTCAAGGGCGGCTTGTATGGTTCGCGCCAGCGCTACCGCTCACAAGGCGAGCTGCTCGGAACTGACCTGCAGCCATTGCAGCTGCTGCTGGAGCACGCGCAGGTGTATGCCGATGCGCTGCGGCGCACGGCCGGCGCGGTGCAGAGCGCGGCGGAGAGTGGCGGCATGGGGCGCGACAAGACAGGCACGGCGGGCACGGAGCTATCGGCCGAACTCGAGCTCGTCTCGGGGCGCTGGGAGCGCTTGCGCGCCGATCTTATGGAGTTGGGCGAGGCGCTCGACCCGGACTGGGTCTACTGGCGCTCGCAAGGGGCCAAGTCGCAGGCCGCCGAGCTACGCGGCGCGCCGGTGTCGGTGGGCGACCACGCGCGGCGGCAGTTGCTCTCGCGCGCGCGGTCGGTGGTCCTGACGTCGGCCACGCTGTCGGCCACGTTGTCGGCCGAAGGCGACTTCGATTGGGCAGCACAGCGCCTGGGCATGGGCGAGGATCTGGGGCTGCCTTACGAGACGGCCACCTATCCATCGCCGTTCCCGCTCGCCCAGCAGATGCGCACGTACGTGTATGAAGGAGGTGCCGACGAGGCCGCCAGCATCGCCGAGGTCGTGGCCGAACTGGCCAAGGCGACCCGTCGCAACACGCTCGTGCTGTTCACCGCGCACCAGCGCCTGCGCATCGCCCGCGACAAGCTGCGGCTGTTGCTGCCGCCCGACGTGCCGCTCATGGCGCAGGAGTTAGATGGACCCGCAGGGACCTTGATCGACCGTTTCCGGCTTTCGCGGGGCGCGGTCTTGCTTGGGGTGCAGAGCCTATGGGAAGGTGTGGACTTCCCGGGAGAGACGCTCGAGGTGCTCGTGGTCGCGAAGCTGCCGTTCTCGGTCCCCGACGATCCCATCGTCGAGGCTCGAGGAGAGCGGTTACGCGAGCGCGGTGTGGATCCCTTCCGCGGCGACGCCGTGCCAGAAGCAGTTCTTCGATTCCGGCAGGGCATCGGGCGCCTCATCCGCCGCTCGGACGATCGCGGGGTGCTGGTCGTATGCGACCCGCGCCTGGCGAACGCGTCGTATCGCGGTCCGTTCCGCGCGGCGCTCCCGGTGGCACCGGACATCCAACGCGATGCGCGAGCACTGGCCGCAGATGCGGCCCGGTTCCTCGCCAGTGAGATGAGCGTGACACGGGAGGACGTGTGATCCGGCTGGGCGAGACGAGACTGGGACTCGATGAAGTGGTGGCGGTGGCCCGTGACGGCGCCGGCGTCGAGATCGCCAAAAGCGCGTACGAACGCATGCGTCAGAGCCGCGCGGCCGTGGACCGCTTCGTGAGCGAGAACCGCGTCGTGTATGGCGTCACAACGGGGTTCGGCGAGCTCAAGGACAAGCGGATCTCGGCCGACGACACGCGCCAACTGCAAGTCAACCTGCTGCGCTCGCACTCGGCGGGAGTGGGGCCTTCGGCGCCGCGCGATGTCGTGCGCGCGATGCTGTTGCTGCGCGCGGCTTCGCTCACCGCGGGACGCTCGGGCGTGCGACCCGAGGTGGTCGACATGCTGCTGGCGATGCTCGAGCGTGGCGTCACGCCGATCGTGCCGCTGCAGGGCTCGGTCGGGGCTTCGGGGGATCTTGCGCCGCTCGCGCATCTGGCGTGCGTGCTGATCGGCGAGGGTGAGGCGTTCCTGGGCGACCAGCGAATGCCGGCGGGGCTCGCGCTGCGCGGTGCGCACCTGCAGCCGCTCACGCTGGAGGCCAAAGAAGGCCTGGCGCTCATCAACGGCACGCAGTTCTCCACGGCGCTCGCAGCGCTCGCGTGCGCGGATGCAGAACGGCTCTGGGAAGCGGCGGTCGCGGCGGCAGCGCTCAGTACCGACGTGTTGCTGGGCAGCTTCCAGCCGGCGCGCGAGGACGTGATGCAGCTGCGGCCCTATGCGGGCGCACTGGAGGCCGCCAAGCGCCTGCGCGCGTTCTCGCGCGGCAGCGCGTTGGTGGAGTCGCACAAAGACTGCGGCCGCGTCCAGGATGCCTATAGCTTGCGCTGTGCGCCGGTCGTGCTGGGCGCGTCGTGGGATGCGATCCTGCACGTGGAAGGCCAACTCGAGATCGAGCTCAACGCGGTCAACGACAATCCGTTGATCTTCCCGGACTCCGACGAGGCCGTCTCGGCGGGACTGTTTCACGCGCAACCGGTGGCGCTCGCGGCCGACTATCTCAAGATCGCGGTCGCCGAGATCGCGTCGATCTCGGAGCGTCGGATCGACCGGCTGGTGGACTCGCGCGTATCGGAGCTGCCCGCGGTGCTGGCGACGCAGCCCGGTCTGGAGTCGGGCTACATGATCGCCCAGTACACGGCGGCGTCATTGGTATCCGAGAACAAGACACTCGCGCATCCGGCGAGTGTGGATTCGATCCCCACGGGCGCGGGGATCGAAGACCACGTGAGCATGGCGCCGATCGCCGGCCGGCATGTGCGGCAGATCGTCGAGAACTCCGCGCGAGTCGTGGCCATGGAACTGCTCTGTGCCTGCCGTGGATTGGAGTTCCGCCGCCCGCTGCAGGCGGGGCATGGCAACGAGATGCTGTATGGCGCCATCCGCCGCGTGGCCCCGGCGCCCGATGGCGACCGCCCGCTGTCGGGGCCGTGCGAGAGCGTGGCCAAATGGGTGCTCTCGCGCGCGCCACTCACGTTGGCCGAAGAGGTGCTCGACGCATGAGCGTGGCGACGGGCAAACGCGTGCTTCGCGCGCCGCACGGCAGCGAGATCTCCTGTAAGTCGTGGATCCAGGAAGCCGCGCTGCGCATGCTCATGAATAATCTGGATCCGGATGTGGCCGAACGTCCGGATGACTTGATCGTCTACGGCGGGACCGGTAAGGCGGCGCGGGACTGGGAGAGCCTGGACAAGATACTCAGCGCACTGCGCGCACTGGAGAATGACCAGACTCTGCTTGTGCAAAGCGGCAAGCCCGTCGGCGTATTCGAGACCCATGAGAACGCTCCGCGTGTGTTGATCGCGAACTCGAACCTGGTGCCGCGCTGGGGCACTTGGGAGCATTTTCGCGAATTGGAGCGCAAGGGTCTGATCATGTACGGCCAGATGACCGCGGGCTCGTGGATCTACATCGGCTCGCAGGGCATCGTGCAAGGCACGTTCGAGACATTCGCCGAGATGGCGGAGAAGCATTTCGGTGGGACGCTCGCCGGGCGCTTGGTGCTCACGGCCGGCCTGGGCGGCATGGGCGGCGCGCAGCCGCTGGCGGTGACCATGAATGGCGGCGTGTGCCTGGCGATTGAAGTGGACCCCGCGCGCGCACAGCGGCGTGTGGATACGCGCTATTGCGATCGCATGACGCATGATCAGGCCGAAGCCCTGACATGGGCGCGAGGCGCCCAGGCTGCGAAGCAGCCCCTGAGCATCGCCCTGGTCGGCAATGCCGCCGAGGTGATCCCCGCGCTGTTCGCACAGGGCGTGATCCCCGATGCCGCCACCGACCAGACGAGCGCGCACGATCCACTCGTGGGTTACGTGCCGGCCGGCATCACGCTCCAGCAGGCGGCTGCGATGCGCCTGAACGATCCGGACATGGTGGTGCGGCGCGCGCGCGAGTCCATGGCCACGCATGTGCGTGCATTGCTGGGGATGAGGTCACGTGGCAGCGTGGTCTTTGACTATGGCAATAACCTGAGAGGCGAAGCCGTCAAAGGCGGCGTGCCCGAGGCCGAGGCGTTCTCTTACCCCGGCTTCGTGCCCGAATACATCCGGCCGCTGTTTTGTGTTGGAAAAGGCCCGTTCCGCTGGGCCGCGCTCTCGGGCGACCCGGCCGACATCGCCGCGACCGACGCCGCAGCGCTCGAAGAGTTCCCCGACGACGCGCGGCTCGCGCGCTGGATCCCGCTCGCGCAGAAGCACATCCCGTTCCAGGGTCTGCCGGCCCGCATCTGTTGGCTGGGCTATGGCGAGCGACACCGGCTTGGGCTTCGTTTCAATCAGATGGTCCGCGATGGCGTGCTCAAGGCTCCCATCGTCATCGGCCGCGATCATCTGGATACGGGCTCCGTGGCCTCGCCCTATCGCGAGACGGAGGCGATGCGAGATGGCTCCGATGCGATCGCCGACTGGCCGCTGCTGAACGCGATGCTCAACACCGCGAGCGGCGCGAGTTGGGTGAGCCTGCATCACGGCGGTGGCGTGGGGATCGGCAACTCGATCCACAGCGGCCAGGTGATCGTCGCCGACGGCACGCCGCAGGCAGACGAACGACTGCGCCGCGTACTCACGAATGACCCGGGTACGGGCGTCATGCGGCACGCCGACGCGGGTTACCCGGAAGCGATCGCGCACGCGAAGAAGACGGGTATGAATCTACCGGGTATCACCACCTGAAGGGCGAGCGATGACCTACTGGGCCGCGCATGATCCCTCGAGCAAGCCTGTCGCCGGACGTACGGCGTACCTGATACTGCACAATACATCCGAAGTCGTGACGCCGGACGCAGAGGGCCGCGAGGTCTTGAGGTTTCCCAAGGGCGCGATCGTGTTCCGTGATGGCCGTGTGCTCGAAGTGGGGCCGGCGACCGAACTGCATCGCAAGCATCCGGATGCGCGGCCCTTGAATGCCAATGGAAAATTGGTGACGCCGGGCCTGGTGGACTGCCACACGCATATGATCTTCGGCGGCGACCGCGCAACCGAGTTCCAGCGCAAGCTAGCTGGCGAGAGTTATGCGAGCATCGCTGCAAGTGGCGGCGGCATCGCGTCGACCGTGCGCGCGACATCGGCCGTGAAGGACGAAGTGTTGGAGAAGCTCTTGGCGAATCGCCTCGAGCGCTGGCGCGCCAATGGCTGCACCACGGTGGAAGTGAAGAGCGGCTATGGCCTGGAGCCCAGCCGCGAGATCCGGCTGCTCGAGCTCATGGGCGGCGCCGCCATTCGTGTGCCCGTGCGCGTGCATCGCACGGCACTCGTGCTGCACGCGCTGCCGGAGAAGTACGCGGAGCGGCGTGCCGAGTACGTCGAAGAAGTCCGCACCACCATGCTCACCGAACTTCATCGCCGCGGCATGGCCGGCGCGATCGATGTGTTCTGCGATCCGGTCGCCTTCACGGTCGAGGAGTGCCGCGCGGTGCTCCAGCGCGCGGTCGAGCTGGGCTTCCCGGTGAAGCTGCATGCCGAGCAGATGGCGCACTTCGGCGGCGCCAAGCTGGCGGCCGAACTGGGCGCTCGCAGCGCCGATCATCTGGAAAGCGCCACCGAAGAAGACTGGAAATTGCTCGCCGAGGCCGGCACGGTGGGTGTGCTGCTGCCGGCGGCGGCGCTCACGCTGCGCCAGAGCCTGCCGGACGCCGCGATGATCCGTCGCACGGGCGCGCGTTTCGCGATCGCCACGGACTTCAATCCCGGCACCGCGCCTGCGCAGAGCCTTATGGAATGCGGGGCGCTCGCTTCACGTCTGTGCGGCTTCACGGCCCAGGAGATCCTGCTGGCGATCACGTGGAACGCCGCGCGCGCGCTCGGGGCCGAGGCGGAGATCGGCCACCTCACGCCGGGCGCGTGGGGCGATGCGGTGCTCTGGGAGTGCGAGTCTTTGGAAGAACTCCCGTACTGGATGCCGGCGGTGCGGCCGGACACGGTCTTCATGCGCGGCGCGGACCTGGCGCTGCCAGCGGTGGAGCGAAGGGTGTGGCCGTAGGGCGAATGGAATTCGGCGCCGATCCGGGAATGTGGACCCAATTCCCATTGCTCCGGCGTCTGCCCTGCCACTAGGCTTCGCGTATGCGAACGTCGATTCGATCCGCCCGAGCACTGATGGTGGTGAGCGCCATGGCCTGTTTGGCATGGATGCCTGCGCGCGCTCACGCTCAGTGGCCGATCGATTCACTCGCGGCACTGCCGATAACAACGCCGTTGCAGTGGAGCACCCCTAACACGGGGCCATCGCCCATGTGTTCGGACTCGGCCGGCGGCTTCCTCGTGCCCCTCGCGGTGTACTCGAGCAACCCGCCGACGGGCTCGAACTCGGCGTTCGACATGGTCGTGCGACGGATCGATGCATCTGGAGGATCGCCGTGGGCTTGGCCCGGCCCCGAGTCTCCTCGAATGGGAATGCCGGAGGCCATCGCGCCCGACGGACTGGGCGGCGCTTGGGTCGCCGCCGACACGACGCAGGCCTGGCCCTACGGGACGATGTTCGCGGCGCATGTGAGCGCGGCCGGCATCATGGGCCCGAAGGTGGTGCTCGGCAGTTCGGACTACTACGGCTCTGCGACTGCCACTTCCGACGGCAGTGGTGGCGTGTTCGTGGTCTATCGTTCGATGGAGGCGCCGGACTATGGGACAGGACTTCGGATCCAGCACATCGGCGCCGACAACGCGCTGAAGCTGGCACCGGGTGGTCTGCTGCTCCATGGCGCGAGCACCGACCGTTTTGCGAGCCTTGAATCGTGTACCGATGGCCACGGCGGCGTCTTCGTCTCGTGGACGCGCTATCCCAGCAGCGGCGGTGGTTCGAGTGCATATCTGGTGCATGTGGCATCCACCGGAGAACTCGTGGGCCCAGCGAAGGATCTGCCTCCGGGCGTAGTCACCTCGATCGGCCCGCGGATCGAGCACATCCTGTCGGATGGGGTCGATCGTGTACGCGCGATCTGGATCGGCCCCGGTGCGAACTCGGCCCCGGCGATACTGATGCAGCGGCTGGATGCCAACTGCGCGCCGATGTGGCCCTCAGACGTGACTGTCTCGGGATACGCCTCGAGCAAGTACGTCATCATGAACTCGGGTGGCGGGGAAGTCATCGTCGGGTGGTCGGACGGTTCGGCTTCATACCTGGCGATTCGGGCGCAGCGCGTGGGAGTGGATGGGAGTCTGCGCTGGCCCATCGGCGGAGTCGAGGTTGTGCGCGTACCCGGGAACAACATCGCACAGATGGCGGTTGCGTCCGATGGCAGTGGGGGAGCGATGATCGGATACGTCGACTACATTCCCTTCGGGCAGATCAACTCCTACATCTATTACGAGGCGGCACGCGTCACCGCGGACGGCGTGCGTGCCTGGCCGACGCCAGGATTCCGGTTCGACGCTGACGCTTCTTTCAAGACGAGCCTGACCGCTTTCCCATCGTTCGATGGCCGCGTGATCTTCGCCTGGGTGGACACGCGTACCCCTTCGGGCGGGAGTGCGTACAACATCTGGGCGCAGCTGATCACCCCGAAGGGGGCGTTCTACGCAGGTGCGGCAACAGGCGTGCCCGACGGCCGCGCCATATCGTCTGTCCACGCGTGGCCCCAGCCGGCAGCTGGAGGTGTCGAGATGGCGCTGCCGGGTGATGCCGGGGGCAGTGACGTGCGCCTGCTTGATGTCGCAGGACGCTTGGTGCGCGAGTGGCACGTGCCGGCGGGGTCCACGCGCACGTCGTGGGACGCCCGGGATGCGAAAGGCGCGCTGGTGCCGCCGGGGTTGTACCTGGCGCGAGTGAAGTCCTCGCATGGCGAGCAGGTCGCACGAGTGGTGATCGCGCGCTGAGCCGGTTGTGATGGCGGGCCTGCGCGGGTTCTTGATCGCTTTTCGCTTGACGGCTTGCGGCAGCGATCCAGTGCGCGCGTCAGACCGGTGATGCCACGTGCCCGTATCGTGCGCAGCGCAAGCTCAGGCGCATTTGTGTGCGCAGGCCTTCGCGCGTTGTCGTGATCGCAGGCGTTCTGCGCCCTGCGCGGCGCTGAGAGCGCCGCATTCGCGTGTGAGAGCATGGGCATGCCACCGCGAACCCGCCCCCGCGATGGGTGTGTCATGCATAGCCATTCGGTCACGCGCCTTCCGGATCATGTCCTGCTGCAGGCGCTGAAGGAACTGGTCGTACAGGACCGCAAGACCACCGCGCAGCTGCTGGTGCATCTTGCAGAAGTCGAGCGGCGAAAGCTGTATCGCGACGCCGCGTGCTCGTCGATGCATGTCTACTGCGTGCGCGAACTGCACATGTCGGATGACATGTCGTACAAGCGTATTCGCGTGGCGCGCGCCGCGCGCCGGCATCCGGCTTTGTTGCCCGCGATCGCCGACGGCCGCCTGCACTTGACCGCCGTCGTGCTGCTCGCACCACTGCTGACAGCCGCGAATGTGCAGGAGTTGATCGAGGCCGCGGCGCACAGCACGAAGTCCGAGGTGGAACTGCTTGTGGCGTCGCTGGCACCGAGACCCGACGTGACCGAGCGCGTGCATGAGCTCAGGGCTCCCGTTGCGCAACTGGTTCCGGAACCAGTAGTCCCATCGAATCTGGCGGAACCAGCAAGGTCCATGGTGCCAGTTCCTGTTGCCGCTGCACCGATGCCGGCACAGAGCGCACCGGCGCGGGTCGTATGTGTGCAGCCCACGGCACCTGCGAAGCTGGCACCGATCGCACCCAGTCGCTTCGAGCTTCGAGTGACGGTGGACCAGGAGACCTACGAACAGCTCCAGCGCGCGAAGGAATTGCTTGGCCACACGATTCCGAACGGCGAACTGGCCCAAGTGCTCAAGTACGCCCTCGATGCATGCGTGAAGAAACTCGAGAAGCGGAAGTTCGCGAAGGCAGCCCACGAGAGGCCGCGCGGCGGCCAGGCGCGCGGCCGACACATCCCTTCGAGCATCAAGCGCGAGGTATGGAAGCGCGACAAGGCCTGCTGCACGTTCGTCGGCTCGAATGGCAAGCAATGCCACGAGCGCTCACGGCTCGAATACGATCACATCATCCCCATCGCCCGCGGCGGCGAGACTTGCGCCAGCAATCTACGGCTGCGATGTCGCGCGCATAACGCGCTCGAGGCAGAACGGGTGTTCGGTGAGGCGTTCATGAGGTCAAAGCGTGGGCTCGGGTGAACGCGATCGACCACGGATCGTCGCGCTTGCCGGTCACCACGTGCGCCAATGGCTGGTGGGGGAGATTTCCTGCGGCATAGTGGCGCGGGGCGTCTCTTGAGCGCAGCGTTGGCCTGCGCTGGCCATGCGTACGCAGGCCAGATCGATCTCACGTTCGGCACCCTGCCTTCGGCGCAGGGCTGGACGTTCGTCAGCGGCGGCTCGCCTGTGGCCACCGTGGCGCAGTCGTTCACGGCGAGTGCGGGTGTCCCGACGCTTGATACGATGGCGTTCGGAATCACCGGGTCGGGGACGAGCGCGCTTTACTCGCGCGCGACCGGCGTCAACGGGATTGAGCCGGTGGTGATCCGTATGCGCGGGCGGTTGCTGGAGCATGAAGGTGACTTCAGTAACACGTTCGTCGGGGGCGGATTCTCGTTCGGATATTCGAACGCGCTCGCGCTCTACCAGATGGGCATCACGCCCACGCAGATCCGCAATACGAAGGGAACCATTCTTTCGAGTGCTTACGACAACACCCAAGTCCATGATTACCGGCTCGAGTTCACGGCGCCCTCGAGTGTGCGCTACTCAGTGGACAACACGCTCATCTCCACGAACAGTTCGGGGCTGGCCACTTCGCTGCTGCGGCTCACGCTGGGTGATGTCACGGGCCTGCAGGGTCAGGCCACGCCGGCGCGTGCGACGAGTTGGGGACGCCTCAAGTCCCTGCGTCCGTGAGCGCGCGCGGATGACTGGCTGGGCTCAGCGCCGCTCGAGTACCCAGAGATGATAATCCGCCGCGAAGCGGCGGGTGCTCGTGAGCACGTAGCCTGCGCGCGTGAGTGCCGGAAGGTAGGCGCTCTCATACGAGTTCCAGCCCCAAGGCTCGAACATCTGGCGCTGCTTGCTAACGAGCACCACGATATCGGGATGCAGCGCCAGCAGTCGCGCTGGGTCACGCCGGTGGGTGACCGCATACGCGCGGTCATTGAGACCAATCAAGTCGCGCGTCCACCAGCCGGACAGATACGGCACGGCGCCGCCGTCACTGAGTGCAAGCGTCGCGTTGGGTGTGTGTCGCGCGGCCAGTTCGCGGCCAAGCTGTTCGTGCGCAGCCGCGAGGCCGTCGGCGTAGGTGAGGCGGTCTGTAAAAGCCGCCGGGAGCCCGGCGGCCTGCCACGCGGCGACCGCCACGAATGCAAGTAAGGGCACTGCGCTCGCCAGCGCTCGCGGGCCATGTGTCTGCAGCCAGCGCGCGATGAGTTCCAGGCCCACCGCTGCGAGCGCACAGACCAGGGCATCCAACGGCGCCAGGTAGCGCGACTGATAGCCCATGAGATGCTCAGGCAAGAGAAAGAACACCAGCAGCGCCGCAAGAGTCACCGCCGCCGGGCGCAGCGCGCGCGAGGGTGGGAGCAGGCCGACCAGCGCCAAGAGCCCTGCATGCTTCGCATGTCTTGTAAGCCACGCCAGCACATCGGGCAGCCCCGGTAGTGCGCCCGGGGTGCTGAGCTTCACATAGAACGGAAGCGGGAATGCTAAACCGTAGTACCACCAGCGCAAGCCCCAGTACGCCGCGAATGGCAGCACGAACAGGGCGATACTCCAGCGCGCCAGCGCGCGTTGCTCGGGAGCATCGAGAGACCAGGCCGTGACCGCGAGCACGAGCGCGCCCGCCACCGTGCCCTCGGGCCGAGTCAGTGCCAAGAGCAGCGCCACCGCAGGCACGAGCGGCGAGCCGTAGCCGCAACGCATCGCGCGGGCGGCCGCCGCGAAGAGCGCCGTGAGCAGCATCGTGAAAAGCGCAGTCTCCATGCCCGAGATCGCATGTGCCGCTGTGGCCGGCCACACGAGATAGAGCGCAGCCGCCGCATCGGGCCGCCAGCTGCTCGCGCCCGCCTCGCGCGCCAGGCGCCGCGCGAGCCACGCGCCAAGTAGCGTCGCCGCGACGCCCAGAAGCTTTGCGCACAGCACCGCGTCAAGACGCAACACATGCGGCGCCACGAGCAACGCCATCCAGAACAAACTCGTATAGCCCTCGTCCCGAGCGCCGCCCGTGTTGTAGACAGGTCCCGCGCCTTGCGCGACATGCTGCGCGTAGCGCAGCGTGATATATGCGTCGTCGACCGTGAAGCGCCACAGATGGCTCGTCGCGACGGCGAAGACGCCCAGCGCCATCGCGAGCACGAACCAGCCCAGGAGCCGCGTGACCGGCTGCGGTGCGTGCGTTGGCTCTTGGGAAAGCTCTCGGGGTAGCATGCGATGCCGCGCGCCTCCCGACGCGCATAGCCTCTGTCCGACCATTTCGCTCATGGCATGCGAAGCATGCCTTGCAAACAGGAGCCCCGGTACTATGCCGCGTCTTGTCGAGTGTGTCCCGAACTTCTCCGAAGGCCGCCGTCGCGAAGTGGTGGACGAGATCCTGGGCGCGATCGCCGCCGTGCCAGGCGTGACGCTGCTGGACGCCGAGATGGACCCGGACCACAACCGTTCCGTACTCACGTTCGCGGGCGAGCCCGAGCCAGTGATGGAGGCCGCCTTCCGCGCGGTCCAGCGCGCAGCGCAGTGCATCGACCTGAACCATCACAGCGGCCAGCACCCGCGCATGGGTGCCGCGGATGTCGTGCCGTTCGTGCCTGTCGAAGGCGTGACCCTGGAAGACTGCGCCGAGTACGCGCGCGTCGTGGGCAAGCGCATCGGCGAGGAGCTGGGCATCCCGGTGTTTCTCTATGAGGCCGCTGCGCGCACTCCGGCGCGCAAGAGCCTGGCCGACGTGCGGCGCGGTGAGTTCGAAGGCCTGCGCGAGGCGATCGGCCGCGACTCGGCGCGCAAGCCGGACTTCGGCCCCGAGAAGATCCACGCCACCGCCGGCGCCACGGCCGTGGGCGCGCGCAAGTTCCTGGTGGCGTTCAATGCGAATTTGAATACACCCGACGTGCGAGTCGCAAAGGCCGTCGCTGCGTCGATCCGGGAACAAAGCGGGGGTCTCAAGAACGTGCGCGCGTTGGGCTTCTCGATCGAGAACGGTCGCCGTGCGCAGGTGAGCATGAACCTGGTCGACGTGGAAGCCACGCCCATTCACCGCACGCTCGCACTGGTACGCGATGAGGCCGCCCGCCATGGCGCCGTCATATCGGGCTGCGAGGTGGTGGGCCTGATCCCCGAGGCCGCCATGCTGGCGGCAGCCGAGCATGCGATGCAGCTCGAGAACTTCTCGCGCGACCAGGTACTCGAACTGCGCCTGCGCACACCGCCGCTCACCGAAGCTGTCCCCATCGCCACGTTCTTCGACCAGGTGGCCGGACCCACGCCGACGCCGGGCGGCGGGACCGTGGCGGCGTTCGTGGGCTCGCTGGCCAGCTGCCTGGCGGCCATGGTGGCGAATCTCACGCTTGGGAAGAAGAAATACGCGGGCAGCGAAGCGGCCATGCGTGAAGTGAAGCGCGACGCCGAAGCCCTGCGCCGGGACCTGTTGGCGCTTGGGCGACGGGACTCCGAGGCGTTCGACGCCGTCCTGGCCGCGCGCCGTCTGCCGCAGACGACGCCTGACGAAGTGGCAGCAAGAGAAGCAGCGATCACGGCCGCTGACTTGGGCGCCGCCCGTGTGCCGCTCGAGACCGCGCGGGCCTGTGTGCGCGTGCTCGAAGTAGCAGGTATCGCCGCCGAGAAGGGCAACGTGAACGCCATCTCCGACGCTGGGGTGGCCGGGCTTCTTGCCACGGCGGCCGGGGAGGGTGCATTGCTGAATGTGCAAATCAACCTGAAGTCCATGCCCGAGTCGGCCGATAAGTCAGCAGTGGCCGCGCAGCTCGAGGAGACTCGTGCAGCGCTGCTCGCGGCTTCGGGGAGGATCCGGGCCACGGTGCAGGCCGCCATGAACGCTTGATGGTCAGGGATACCCTTTGTCCGGCGCCGAGCGGGGGGCAAGCCGGGGAGAGATAAGCCAACTTGGAAAAGGCGATCGAGATCAAGCGTCGGGCTCAGCGATGCATCCAGAACGGTGATCTGGATGGAGCGCTTGCGGAGTACGAGAAGCTCGTAGACTCTGCGGAGTCGGACCCCTATAACTTCGTCTTGCTGGCCGACCTTCTCTACAAGAAGGGCGAGCCCGGCGAGGCTGCGGAGCGCTATCTCACGGCAGTCGCTGCCTATGAGAAAGCTTCGCTCTATAAGAATGCCATCGCCGTGTGCAAGAAGATGTTGCGGCTCTCGCTCGCGCCGGCCAAGGTCCTGCAGGCTCTCGCGCATCTGCATGCGCTCGACGGGCTCGCGGGCGAGGCGTCGCTTTACCACGTGCAGTACGCCGAATACATGGTGCGCGCGAACGAGCCTACGGAAGCTGCGCGGGCGCTGCGCCGGGCATTCGATGTGTGCCAGGACAACGTGAAGGTGCTTGAACAGCTGGCCGAGGCCTGGTTGCTCGCGGGGGAGAACGCGCACGCCGCAGCCACACTCATGGAGGCCGCACAGCACTATCGCTCGCGCTCGCAGGAGAACGACGCGCAACGCGTGGCCGATCGCGCGCATATGCTCGACGCGAATGTGAGCGAAGCGCCTGTGGTGATCGCCGAGCCTCCGGTGCCCGTGGCACAAGCTTCCGCCCGCGAACCGGTGGCGTTCCTGCAGGACACCGAGATTCGTACGGGCGATCCGATGCCGGTCGACACGCACGTGCAGACGCCGGTCGTCCCGGTTGCCGCCGATCGCCTCGACGGCCTGGATAGCGGCCGCCACTACAACGCGCCGCCGCGGCTCTCGGACGAGTTCGAGACCACGCACGCGGCCAGCACGCCCGCTGCCGAGTCCCCGGCGCCGCAAGCTACAGAAGTCGACACGCTGCCGGCCGACGCGTTCCTGCGCGCCGCCAGCGCTGCCATGAATGAGACTCGCGAAGCAGCGGAGCCTGAGCGGGTGGAGCCTGTCGCGGCGGAGCCGGAACTCGAAGCGCCGGTCGCCGAGATCACGCCGGCCACGGAGCCGGAGCCCGAGTCGCAGGTCTACGAGATCAGTGACGCCGACTTGTCTTTGACGTCGGATGCTGCCGGGACGCCAGAACCCAGTCCCGAGCAGGTCCACGCGATCGACGAAACGCCCGAAGCCGGCATCTCGAATGACTCGCCCGACGTCCCGGGCCTGGCCTTTGGTACGCCGGTCACCGCGCAGCTGGAGCCGAGCACGGATGAGATGGGCATGGCCGATGTCGAGAGCCTGCTCGCGAAGGCGCAGGAGCAGTTCCGCTCCGGCGACCGCGAGGATGCGTCCGCGACGCTGGCGCAGGCCGCGCAGGCCTACGAGGCCATCGGCCGGTTCGATTCCGCCGTGACGATCTATCGCAGCCTGGGCCGCGGTGCACATTCGACGCCGCGGATCATGGAGCTCTGGCTCGCGAACTGCGAAGCGCGCGAGGACATGCTGGAAGCCGCGCAGGTCGCCTGCGAGCTGGGCGATGCTTCGCTCAACCAGAATGACGCCGCGACCGCGAAGGGCTGGTTCCAGCGCGCGGCGAGTTACGACCCGAACAACGAACTGGCCCGGCGTCGCCTGCAGCGGCTGGACAGCCCGGGCATGCCCGCGCCTGAGCCGGTCGCGCAGGTGGCCTCGGTGACGCCGACGTCGCCCGAGCCGGTCGCCGAGGGCGGCCGCGTCGAAGTCGCGGTCGGCCGTGGCGAAGCCGTGACCTTCGATCTGAGCGGGCTTCTGGCCGAATTCCAGCGGGGTGTCGAGTCCCAGTTGGCCGGCGACGCCCAGAGCCATTACGATCTGGGCATGACCTACCGTGAGATGGGCTTGCTCGAGCAGGCAGTGGACTCGTTCCGCGTCTCCGAGCAGGACCCGCGACTGACCGCGCGTTCGCTCGAGATGATCGGGCGTTGCTTCGACGATCAAGGCCGGTATGCCGAGGGCGCGCTGGAGTTCCGTCGCGCCATCGACGCGCCGGGTGTGAGTGCCGACATGCTCGACGAGCTGCATCTGCAGCTCGCGACGTCGCTCGCCCGCAGCGGCGACGCGGCGGGAGCGGAGTCGGAGCTTGCGCGCATCGGTGCCGACTTCGACACCGATCCCGATCTCGCGGAGCGCGTCGCCGAACTGCGCCGGTCGTTGGGAGCGTCGTGAACGTGACGGGGCCGCCGCAGTCCGGTGGCCGCCGAGTCGATCTGCACACGCACACGGTGTTCAGCGACGGGACGCTCACGCCGGAAGCGCTGCTGGACCATGCCCGCAGCCGCGACGTGAGCATCCTGGCCATCACCGACCACGACAACGTGGATGCCCTGCCGTTCGCGCTCGCGGCCGCAGGCGACGTGATGGTCGTCCCCGGCATCGAGATCTCGAGCGCGCTCGACAACCTGGACCTGCACATGCTCGGCTACTTCGTGGATCACACGAACGAAGCCCTGCGTGACCGCCTCACCGGTTTTCGCGACGAACGCCGTAGCCGCGCGCAGGCGATCCTGGACAAGCTTTCCGCGCTGGGCGTGCCCGTCGATGCCGACGAGGTCTTCGCCGCTGCAGGCCCTGGCGTGGTCGGCCGTCCGCATGTCGCGCAGGCGCTGGTCAAGGCAGGGCATGTGCCCAACATCGACATGGCGTTCCAGCGCTATCTGGGGCCGCGTGGCGCGGCGTTCATCCAGCGCCCCGCGTTCCACTCCGAAGAGGCCATCGCTACCATCCACGCGGCCGGTGGCGCTGCGGTGCTCGCGCATCCGGGCGGCTCGCTTCCCGAGCACATCGCAGAGCGCTTGCGCGACGCCGGTCTGGATGGCGTCGAGGTCTGGCACCCGCAGCACGGTGTGAATGCCGTGCGCCGCTGGCATGAGACGGCGAAGAAGCTGGGCTTGATCGAGAGCGGTGGCTCGGACTTCCACGGCCCGCACCGGGGCGCTGGGCTTGGCGACATGCCGGTGCCCGAGCGGACAGTCGAGTTACTGAGGGCAGCCGCGAGCCGTTGACGGGGACCTGAGCGCGTGGCTACTCTACTCGCGCTCCCATCCGCACACCCCGACGGAGACGCGTGATCTCTTCTTCCAGGCTATTGATTCCGGTGGTTGCCGTGTTCCTGGCCGTGAGTGTGCCCCCGGCCGTGCGCGCGGATTCCCCTGTGGGCGATCCGTACGTGATGCCATTGGCGGCGCGCTTCACTGCGCCCGGCGAGCCGGGGTTCGTCTCGCAATACGACCTGCAGCGCGGTATGCCGTGGACGTTCGCCGGTCTTACCGCTGGCGCCTGGGAGTCGCGCGACCCGTTCGTCACGGCTGCCGGCACCGGCCCCGGCGTGCTCGAGGCGGCGGCGCCGCTGGCATGGGCGGACTCCAGCGCGATCACGTTCGGTGAGGGCAGCGGCTGGCGCGGCTTCGGCGCCACGCTGGCGGTGGCAGAGACGTTCGTGAAGCCCGTGGGCCGCAAGCCGCGCGCGGTGTTCACGCTCATGAATGGCGGCGGCTCGCTCGACCGCTACAGCCTGTTCATCGAGCGCGGCGATGATCGCTCATGGGTGCGCGGCGGCACGACAGGAGAGAAGCGCGGCGCCTTGGGCGCTCTCGACCTGGAAGGCGCGCACCTCTGGTTCCTGTCCGCCGGCACGCGCCGCGGCGCGCACACGTTCGAGGCGCGTATGTCGCAGCAGGGCATGGGCGCACAGTTGGCGAGCGCGCCCACGCTCGACGGTACAGCGGGCGGCTTCGGCGAAGGCGCGCATGGAATCGCCGGCAGCGCGGGCTGGACGTGGCGCGGCGACGGTACGCTGCTGTCGGCGCGGCTCGCGCGCGGCGTGGATGGCCGCGACTCGCATGGCGCGGAAGGTTCGTTCTATTCGCGCCGCGATGCGTGGCGCGACGCACTCGAGCTCGTGGGTGAGCGCCGCGCCGCGGACTGGACGTACGGCGCGCGCATCGCGGTGGATCGCTCGCACGTCGTGCGCTGGGGCGCGGTCACGTCCGACGCCTACACGCGCACGCAGTGGGACGCGCAGAGCCAGTGGGCGGCGCTGCGGACGCAGGGCACGCTCGCCGGTGGCCGCCTGAACGCGAGCCTGGGCGGCGGGCATCTCGATGCGCCCGCGCGTAGCGCCGAGCGATTCCAGATCGCGCCATCGCTCGCGTGGACACGCGGCGTGGGCGCCTGGAACGTGCGATTGCACACGCAGCGCGTGGTCGATCCGCTCTGGAGCGATCTCTCCGACGGCACGCCAGCATTCGTGCAAGACGTGTGGAGCGAAGGCGTGGACGTGAGTCTTGCGCGGGCCGGCGAGGCCGCATCCGGCACCTTGGTGAACAGCCCTCTCGGCGCCGGCGTGATGGCGCTGCAGACGGGCGGGCGTGCGACCAGCATTCGCTATCCGTTGCGCGACTTCGTGCTGCGCAACGGTTGGCGCCGCGCAGGCAGCGACCTCGCCATGCTGCTCGGCACCGCGCATGCGCGAGGCCACTGGCGCGCGCTGGGCGCCGATGCGAGCGGCTGGGCACTTTCGCGACCGCACACGCGTGATGAAGCGGCCGTCGATCCTGTGGTCGGCGGGCGCGCCGGGCTCGAGACGCGCTTCCGGGTCTTCGCGAACGATCTGGGTGTGCGGCTGCGCCTGGAAGCCGCGTACGTGGGTTCGCGCGACGCCGATCCCGATGCTGGCGGCTTCGCAGGCCGGTTGCCCGGCTACACGACGCTGTCGGGCACAGCCTCGCTCACGCTCGGCGATGCCACGATCGTGCTGCGCGGCGAGCAACTCGAGGGCACCCGCCACGCGGAGGTGTGGACGGACCCGGTGGGTGGCTCGAGCCTGCCGGCCTTGGGTCCGGGAAGATCGATCCGCGCCGAGGTGACCTGGCCGTTGTTCGACTAGCGCGACTCAGCCGCTACTTGCAGCATCACGCCCCCGCGTGAGTGATCATGCTGGATCTGACGCCTCAAGAGCGCCGCGGGGCGCTGGTCGTGCTCTCGCTCTTTGTGATCGGGACGCTGTGGGATCTCGTGCACGTGGAGCCGCGCTTGACGCCCCCGCTGCCGGCGGCCATGGAGATGCCGGCGACTGCAGCGGTTGAGGGCGCGCAGAATGATGCCGCTGTGAGTGCGTCACTCACTGTCGCGCCGACAGCCCCCACGGCGCCGCCAGCCGCGCGGCACGGCAAAGCCCCGCCTTCACAGCCATTGCCGCTTGCGAGCGCGAGTGCGCAGGACCTAGCGAGACTGCCGGGCATCGGCCCGGTGCTGGCTCAGCGCATCGTCGATCGCCGTGAACGCGTGGGTGGCTTCCATTCGGTCGACGATCTGCTTGCGGTGCCCGGCATCGGCCCGCGCCTCTTCGAGCGCATCCGGCCGTGGCTGCGAACCGGAGGAGACGTGCGTTCTGCACGGCCGTGAGCGGTGGATACGTGCAGTTTTCGCTTCAGGGAGAACACCCCGGTTGCCGATGACTCAGGTGGCCCGTGTCGCTGCGGAACTTACGCCATGCGTGGTGTGCGTTCCGCACGGCACGACCATTGCCAAAGGCTTGGCGGTTCGTGTGGCAGCACGCGCCCAGTCAGGGGCCACGGAAACGGCAGCCCTCCTCCCTCACGAGGCATCCCTTGGTCGTCGAAGACATCGGACAGAAGCTCCTCGAGGCACATCTCATCGATGAGAACGCCTTGCAGAAGGCGGCGCTCCAGCAGAAGACGGCTGGTGGCACCGTCACGAGCAATCTTGTCAAGATCGGCGCTCTGACCGAAGAGGCGCTGCTCGACTTCCTGTCGAAGCTCTACAATTGCCCGTCGATCGACCTCAAGAACTTCGAGCCCGATCCTGCGCTGACGCGCTTGATTCCCGGTGACGTCGCCACCAAGTTCATGGCGCTTCCGGTGTCCAAGAGCGGCCGCAAGCTGGTCGTGGCCATGGTGAATCCGTCGAATATCTTCGCCATCGACGACATCAAGTTCATCACCGGTTACGAGGTCGAGCCCAACGTCGCCGCCGAAGCTGGGGTCAAGAAGGCGCTCGATCGCGCGTATGACTCGGCCGGCACCATGGCCGATGTCATGAAGAACATGGAAGAGGACCTCGCGGTCGTCGAAGAAGACGAGGTCGCCGAGGCCCAGGCATCGGGTCTTGACCAGATGAACGAGGCGCCGATCGTCAAGCTGGTCAACTCATTGATCGCGGACGCGGTGCGCAAGGGCGCCTCGGATATCCACATCGAACCTTACGAGAAGACGATGCGCGTGCGTTTTCGCATCGATGGCGCGCTGCAGGAGATGATGGCGCCGCCTTACAAGTTCAAGGCGGCGATCACATCGCGTCTCAAGATCATGGCGGATCTCGATATCGCCGAGCGGCGCGTTCCGCAGGACGGCCGTATCAAGATCAAGGTGCTCAACCGCACGATCGATCTGCGCGTCAACTCGCTGCCGACGATCTTCGGCGAGAAGATCGTCATGCGTATTCTCGACAAGACCAATCTGAACATCGACCTGGAGAAACTGGGCTTCGAGCCCAAGGCGATGAAAGACTTCATCGGCGCGATCTCGAACCCTTACGGCATGGTGCTCGTCACCGGGCCGACCGGATCGGGCAAGACCACGTCGCTCTATTCGGCGCTCTCGCGCGTGAACACGCCCGAGGTGAACGTGATGACCGCCGAGGACCCGGTCGAGTACAACCTGGACGGCATCAACCAGGTGCTCGTCAATGATGGCGTGGGACTGTCGTTCTCCGCGGCGCTCAAGGCGTTCCTTCGCCAGGACCCGAACATCATCATGGTCGGCGAGATCCGCGATATCGACACCGCCGGCATCGCGACCAAGGCCGCACTCACGGGCCACTTGGTGCTGAGCACGCTGCACACGAACGATTCGCCCAGCGCCATCGGCCGTCTGATCGACATGGGTATCGAGCCGTTCCTCGTGGCCTCTTCGGTGAACCTGATTCTGGCGCAGCGGCTCGTGCGCCGCGTCTGCGCGGTCTGCCGGCGGCCGACAAAGATCACGGACGAGATCCTGGACGAGCTGCAGATGGACAAGAGCCTGCTCGAGGGCGCGAACATCGTCGAAGGCGAAGGCTGTGTGGAGTGCAACAACACCGGTTACCGCGGCCGCGCCGGCATCTACGAAGTCCTCAACATCTCGCCGGCCATCCGCGACCTCATCCTGCAGCGCGGCTCGTCGATCGACCTCAAGCGCCTCGCGGTCAAGGAGGGGATGCTCACCCTTCGGCGCGACGCGATCATGAAGTTGCGGCGCGGCGTCACGTCAGTCGAGGAAGTGCTCAAGGAGTCCGCGGCAGACAAGCTTTGAAACGCAAGTGGTCCCATCGCCACACATCGAGGTATCCATGGCGGAACTGACACTGAAGCAGCTGCTCGAAGACATGGTCGCGAGGCGCGCCTCGGACTTGCACATCACGGCGGGCGTGCCCCCCGAGATGCGTATCGACGGGTCGATCACGGCCACGGAGTACGAGGTCCTGACGCCCGACAAGTGCACGTCGATCGCTTACAGCGTGCTGTCCGATGAGCAGCGCAAGCGCTTCGAGACCACCAAGGAACTCGACTTCTCGTTCGGCGTGAAGGGTCTGTCGCGCTTCCGCGCGAACGTCTTCTTGCAGCGCGGCGTCGTGACCATGGCCATAAGGCAGATCCCGTACGAGATCATGAATATGGACAAGCTGGGCTTGCCCAACATCGTGCGTGAGTTCACGAATCGCCAGAAGGGCCTGATCCTGGTCACCGGCCCCACGGGCAGCGGCAAGTCCACGACCCTGGCGGCTATGCTCGACAAGATCAACGCGACGCGTCAGAGCCACATCATGACGATCGAGGATCCAATCGAGTACATCCACCATCACAAGAAGTGCATCGTGAACCAGCGCGAGGTCGGCGCCGATACGGCGTCGTTCCCGACTGCGCTCAAGTATGTGCTGCGACAGGATCCGGACGTGATCCTGATCGGTGAGATGCGCGACCTGGAGACCATCGAAGCGGCGTTGACGATCGCCGAGACGGGTCACCTGGTCTTTGCGACCCTGCATACGAACTCCACGTACGAAGCGGTCAACCGCATCGTCGACGTGTTCCCATCCGACCAGCAGAAGCAGATCCTGACCCAGCTGGCCTTCACGCTCGAGGGTGTGATGACGCAGCAGCTCATCCCGCGCAGCCACGGGGCCGGCCGCGTGATGTGCACCGAGATCCTTGTCTGCACGCCGGCCATCAAGGCGACGATCCGCGAAGGCAAGGTCCACCAGATCTACTCGCTGATGCAGGCGGGGCAGAAGTTCGGCATGCAGACCATGAACATGGCGCTCCATCAGGCGGTGCTCGACAAGCACCTGACGCCCGAGGACGCACTCGACCGCAGCATGGACCGTGTGGAGCTGGAGGGCATGCTCCAAAAGGTCCTCCGCTCGGCAGCCTAGGAGGAACGCGATGGCGGTCTATATCTGGAAGGGACGTACGCTCGCTGGGGAAGCCCAGACGGGTGAGATCGAGGTTGGGCGCCAGGACGAAGCGCTCGAACTGCTGCGCAAGAAGCGCATCCTTGTGACATCGCTCACGCCGAAGGGCGGCGGCTTCAAGCTGCCCAAGTTCGGCGGCGGCGTAACGGTGAGCACCAAGGAGCTGGCCATCTTCACGCGCCAGTTCGCGACGATGATCTCGGCGGGTCTGCCGCTGGTCCAGTGCCTGGACATCCTCGCGAAGCAGTCGAGCAAGCCTTCGTTCGGGCGTGTCATCAGCGAAGTCACGCGCGAGG
This sequence comes from Candidatus Eiseniibacteriota bacterium, assembly GCA_025360715.1. GTDB lineage: Bacteria > Eisenbacteria > RBG-16-71-46 > RBG-16-71-46 > RBG-16-71-46 > CAIXRL01. Next base: position 64,881 of record JANYBS010000073.1, read on the forward strand.
TCGAGGCCGGCTCCACGTTGAGCGATTCGCTTGGCAAGCATAAGTCCGTCTTCGACGACCTGTTCCGCAACATGGTCGCGGCTGGCGAGGCCGGCGGTGTGCTCGACGAGATCCTGCTGCGTCTGGCGACCTACATCGAGAAGGCCGACGCGCTCAAGCGCAAGGTCCAGAGCGCCATGGTCTATCCGGCCGTCGTGCTTACCGTGGCCATGGGCGCCACGGCGTTCATGCTTGTGTTCATCATCCCGACGTTCGCCAAGATGTTCATGGACTTCGGCGGCGAGTTGCCGCTGCCGACGAAGATCGTGCTCATGGCGTCGAACTTCCTCATGCACTGGTGGTGGGCGCTCTGTCTGCTGGCGTTCGGCGCCATGGTGATGCTGCAGCGCTTCTATGCCACCGAGAACGGCCAGCGCACCCTGGACGGCTTGATGATCAAGATGCCGGTCCTGGGCGACGTGCTGCTCAAGGGCGCCGTCGCGCGCTTCACGCGCACGCTCGGCACGCTGATCAGCTCCGGCGTACCCATTCTGGCCGGTCTCGAGATCACCGCCCGCACTGCGGGTAACAAGGTGATCGCCGAGGCCATCATGAGCGCGCGCGCTTCGATCCGGGAGGGCGAGACGGTCTCCGCACCGCTCAAGGCGTCGGGCGTGTTCCCGCCGATGGTCACCCAGATGATCGCCGTAGGCGAGCAGACGGGCGCCCTCGACGAGATGCTCACGAAGATCGCCGTGTTCTACGAAGCCGAGGTCGACACGGCTGTCGATACGCTCACGTCGATCATCGAGCCGATCATGATCGTGGTCATGGGCGGCATCGTCGGCGGCATGGTCGTGGCCATGTACCTGCCGATGTTCAAGCTCATCTCGGTCGTGGCAGGCGGCAACTGATGACCCCTGTCACCCGCATGGGCGCGCGTCTGGTTCCGGGCTTTGATGCGCCCGGGGCCGAGGATCAGGGCTGGAGTGCGCTCCGCCACCTGATCCTCGCGCGCCTGCTGGTGGCTTCGCTGGCGCTGCCCTTTGGCATCCTGCTGCGGCCCGACCTCACGGACCGGCCGGTGCAGCTGCTGTGGACGGCGATGGCGGTGGTGGTGGCGCTGTCCTGCGCGGGCGCACTGGGCGTGCGCTGGCGCAAAGGGCTTGCACTGCAGACGCACCTGAATGTGATCGCGGACCTGGCGTTCGTCACGTATCTGGCGGCCAACACCGGCGCCCGCGACAGCCAGTTCGTGCTGTTCTACGCCCTTGTCGTCATCACCGGCGGGCTCTTCGGCCGCATCGGCAGCGGACTCTTTGCCGCCGCCGGAGCGTGCGCGGGTTACCTGGCGCTGCCGTGGCTGGCGCAGTGGGAGACCGGCCACGGCATGATCGCGTCGGGGACTTTACCGAAGCCCGAGCTGCTCGTGGCATTCCTCACCATGGTCGGCGTGCTGGCAGGCGTGCTGGGTGAGCGCGTGCACCGCACCCGCGGCGACCTGGAGCGCACCGCGCGCGAGCTGGACCGCGTGCGCGTGGACAACGATGTGATCCTGCGACACCTCACGACCGGCGTGTTCATGGTCGAGCACACTGGCGTGGTCGGATACTTGAATCCCGCGGCCGAGCAGGTGCTCGGCGTGCGCGCGATCGAGACGCGCGGGCGCCACGTGAGCGTGGCCATGCCCGAGCGCTTGGGCGCGCTGCGTGACCTTGTATTGGAGACCATCCGCGGTCAGCGCGGCCGCGCGCGCGCCGAGCTGCTCATGGTGGGCGCGCTGGGCAAACCGCTGCCGGTGGGGGTGTCGACGAACGTGCTCATGCACGAAGGGCAGATGACCGGCGTGGTCGCCGTGTTTCAAGACTTGACCGAAGTGCGCGAGATGGAGCGCCGTGCGCGCCGCAACGAGACGCTCGCTGAGGTCGGCGCGCTCGCGGCCGGCATCGCACATGAACTGCGCAACGGCCTCAAGCCGATCGCGGGGTCGGTGGAATACCTGCAGCGCGAACTCAAGCCGGAAGGCGAGACGGCCGAACTCATGGACTTGATCGCGCGCGAATCCGGGCGATTGAACAAGTTCGTGAGCGATCTTCTGAGCTATTCGCGCGAGCGCGACCTGGCGCTCGAATGCGTGGATCTGGACGGCGTGCTGCGCGACGTGCTGGCGGCGCTGTCGCATGACCCGCGCAAGGGCGACGGTATCGAGCTCAAGTACGAATCGGGCCCCATGCCCGTTCACATGAATGTCGACCGCGAGCAGCTTCGCCAGGTGTGGATCAACCTTGCGGTCAATGCGATGGAAGCGATGGAAGGCCATGGCACGCTCACGATCCGCTGGCATGGGGATGCGGGCGCACCGGTGGTCGTGGAGTTCCAGGACGACGGTCCCGGCATCGCGGCAGAGGACTTGCCGCGGGTCGGGGAGCCATTTTTCACGACGAAACGGGGAGGGACGGGTCTGGGGCTCGCGATCGCACAACGGATCGTGGAGCGCCATGCTGGCGTGCTGACCCTCGAGAGCGAAGCCGGCCACGGCACGACGGCGCGGGTGCAGTTGCCCGCGGCGGCGGTGGCGCTGGCGCCGGCGGCGTGATCGTACGCATCCGGGAAACAGGAACGAGGTGAACGGGATGGCATCCGAGAAGATTCTGGTCGTCGACGACGAGCAGAGCATGACCCAGTTCCTTGGCATCGTGCTGAGGAAGGAAGGGTTCCAGGTCACGACGGTCAACAGCGGCAAGGAAGCGCTCGAGAAGGTGAAGAGCGAGTCCTTCGACGTGGTGATCAGTGACATCAAGATGCCTGGCGTCGACGGCATCCAGGTGCTGCAGGGGATCAAGAAGCACGATCCCAGCATTCCCGTCGTGCTCATGACCGCGTACGCGTCGCAGCAGTCGGCAATTGATTCGGTGAACCTGGGCGCGTTCCAGTACCTGCTCAAGAACGCCAAGAACGACGAGATCAAGCTCGTCGTGCGCAATGCCATCGAGATGCGCCGCGTGCGCAGCGAGAACCAGTTCCTGAAGCGCGAGCTCAAGAAGGGCCACGATGAGAAGACCATCATCGGCTCCTCCGAAGAGATGACGCGAGTCTTCAAGATGGTCGACAAGGTCGCGGACTCCGAGGCCACCATCCTGATCCAGGGCGACTCGGGAACCGGAAAGGAACTGATCGCGAAGGAGATCCACTACCGCAGCCGCCGCGCGGGTGGGCCATTCGTCACGATCAACTGCGGTGCGATCCCGCGCGACCTGCTCGAGAGCAACCTGTTCGGCCACGAGAAGGGCTCGTTCACGGGCGCCGTCAAGGACTCGCCGGGCCTCTTCCAGGTGGCTGAAGGCGGCACGTTCTTCCTGGATGAAGTGGGCGAGATGCCGCTCGCGACGCAGGTCAAGCTGCTGCGCGCGCTGCAAGAGCGCGAAGTGATCCCGGTGGGCGGCACCAAGCCGATCAAGATCGACTGCCGCCTCGTGGCTGCGACGAACGTGGATCTGGAACGCGAAGTCGCCGAAGGCCGCTTCCGCGCCGACCTGTTCTTTCGCCTGAACGTGATCCCTCTGCGGATGCCGCCGCTGCGTCAGCGCCGCGATGATATTCCGCTGCTCGTGGACCACTTCCTCAAGCGCAACGCGCGTGGTGGGCCGCTCAAGCTGGTCTCGAAGGAGGCCATGGAAGCGCTCATGAAGTACGACTGGCCGGGCAATGTGCGCGAGCTCGAGAACGTGATGGAGCGCGCCATGATCCTGGACGAGGGCGGCAACATCACGCCCGAGGACCTGCCGGACAAGATCCGGTTCGGCCACAGCCAGAAGGGCAGCCTGATCATCGACTCGCCCAACATGACGCTCGAGGAGCTGGAGAAGGAATACATCCTCAAGGTGCTCAACTACACGCGCTGGCAGAAGAAGCGCTCCAGCGAGGTGCTGGGCATCAATGCGTCGACCTTGTATCGCAAGCTCATCGCGTATGGGATCGAGAAGCCGGGTGGCTCGCGTGACGGCCAGGACTTCGGCGACGACATCTCGGACGAGGGAGAGAGAGCCGCCTGATCCGCATGGGCGGTTGCAATCCGCCCGGGCCGGTCAGCCGGTGGCTGGAATCTGCACGGCGGAGCTCCCGATGGGGGCAAAGCGCCAACTCGGTTTCCAGCCCTGTAAACGCAAGCCGCACAACGCTCACACGGTTCACATCCCGCCACGGACCTGCGTGGCACAGCGGTTGCAGACCTAAGGCAGCAAGCGTCGCAGGAAGTACCGAAGGACGCGCCACGGGTCAGGCAGCTCGTCACTCAACGGAGGACTTCACCATGGTCAAGTCGCAGAAGGGCTTCACGCTGATCGAGCTCATGATCGTCGTCGTCATCATCGGTATCCTCGCGGCGATCGCGATCCCGAACTTCATCGCGATGCAGAACCGCGCGAAGGAAGGCTCGACGAAGGCGAACATGCACACGTTCC
>JANYBS010000101.1 GCA_025360715.1 Candidatus Eiseniibacteriota bacterium
CCCGGCCCGCGAGCACCGACTACATCGTCTTCGCCCGGACGGTCGAGCCGTAGCGATGCGCCGGCGAGCCGCGCCGCGGGACTCCGCGCGCCCGCCCGCGCCTAGGAGCCTGTCCGAGTATTCGTCAAAGCTCTGGCGTGGGCTGGGCTCGGTGTGGAAGATGCGGACATGAAGACCTTCCGCCCGTACCAGCCCGACCAGACGCTCCTGTTGCCGCCGTCGATCGAGGAGTGGTTGCCCGCGGGCCACCTGGCGCGGTTCGTCCGCGAGGTGGCCTCGGAACTGGACCTGGCCGCGATCGAGAGGACGTACATCGAGGAGCGCGGCAACCCGCCCTACCACCCGCGGCTGATGGTGACGCTGCTGCTGTACGCGTACAGCACAGGGACGTACTCGTCGAGGCGGATGGCGGCGAAGCTGGTGGACGACGTGGCGTACCGGTTCCTGGCCGCGGGCAACACTCCGGACTTCCGCACGCTCTGCGACTTCCGCAAGACGCATGGCGTGGCGCTGAACGGCCTGTTCGTACAGGTGCTGAAGCTGTGCGCCGAGGCGGGACTCGTGAAGCTCGGCCGTGTGGCGGTGGATGGGACGAAGGTGAAAGCGAACGCCTCGAAGCACAAGGCGATGAGCTACGCGCGGATGAGCGAGCGCGAGGCGGCGCTCCAGCAGCGGGTGGCGGAACTGTTGGCGCGCGCGGATGCGACGGACGAGGCCGAGGACGCGGAGTACGGCGCGGATCGCCGCGGCGATGAACTGCCCGAGGAGTTGCAGCGCGCCGAGGGGCGACTGGCGAAGATCCGGGCGGCGAAGGCGGCGCTCGAGGCACAGGCACGCGAGCAGGCGGTGAAGGATGCCGAGGATGCGAAGGCACACATCGCGCAGCGCGAGCAGAAGGAGAAGCAGAACGGTCGGCGCTTCGGTGGCAAGCGGCCGCAGATACCGGACCCCGACCAAGCGAAGCCGGAGCCCAAGGCGCAGCGCAACTTCACCGACCCCGAGTCGCGCATCCAGAAGACGTCGGACGGCTTCATCCAAGGCTACACGGCGGTGCTGGCGGTGGACGATGTCGCACAGGTGATCGTGGCGCAGCATGTGACGCCGAACGCGCCGGAACAGAACGAACTGGTTCCTGCAGTGGCCATGATCGAGCGACTGCTCGGTGAGAGTCCCGAGCAACTCGTGGCCGATGCGGGTTACTGGTCCGAAGCGAACGCCGAGCATCTCGCCGCGAAGGGGATCGATGGCTATCTTGCGCGTGGGCGTAAGAAGCACAGCGAGAGCGCGCCGGCGCCACCGCGTGGGCGCATCCCGGCGGGGCTCAGCGTGGCCGAGCGTATGGAACGCAAGCTGAGGACGAAGGCGGGACGAGCGGTGTACGCGAGGCGCAAGGCGATCGTCGAGCCGGTGAACGGCCAGATCAAACAGGCCCGCGGCTTCCGTCAGTTCTTGCGGCGCGGCGTGGAGCGCGTGGGTCAGGAGTGGTCGCTGGTCTGCACGGCGCATAACCTGCTGAAGCTCAGAGCCACCTGGGAACCCGCATGAAACGGGGCCAGGGTGCACACATGCGGGCCCACGAAGCGCCGAAGGGGATCAAGAAGAACCGGGGAGTCGTCATCTGGCGGCCCGGAACGAAGTTCGGCGCGCACGCTCCGATCTCCGGTAGCCCGCGCGCCGCGCTTGTGAATACTCGGACAGGCTCCTAGCTCTTGAGCTCCGCGATCATCTCGGCGACATCCTTGGCCGACTTCTCGAGCGCCGCCTGGTCGGCCGCGTCCAGCTTGAGCGGCACGATGCGCTCGACGCCCTTGCCGCCGAGCATCACCGGCACGCCGATGAACAGGTCCTTGAGGCCGTACTCGCCCTCGAGCAGCACGCTGCAGGGCACAAGGCGCTTCTGGTCCGTGAGAATGGCCTCGACCATCTCGACCGCGCTCATCGCAGGCGCATAGTAGGCCGAGCCGGTCTTGAGCAGCTTCACGATCTCGGCGCCGCCATTGCGCGTGCGCTCGATGATCGCGTCCAGACGGTCAGCCGGCACGAGATCGGCAACGCTGATGCCGCCGACGGTCGTGTACTTCTTGAGCGGCACCATGGAGTCACCGTGGCCGCCAAGCACCATCGCCTGGATGTCGGCGCCGCTCACACCGAGTTCCATCGCGAGGAACGCGCGGAAGCGGGCCGAATCGAGGATGCCGGCCATGCCGATGACGCGGTGCTTCGGGAAGCCGGTCGTGTGCCAGAACAACCACGCCATCACATCGAGCGGGTTCGTGACGACCACCACATACGCATCGGGAGCGTGCTGCTTCACCGCCTCGGCCGCAGGCCGGATGATATCGGCGTTGGCCTTGAGCAGGTCACTGCGCGACATGCCGGGCTTGCGCGGGAAGCCGGCGGTCATCACGACGACGTCGGCGCCCTTGACGGCTGAGAGGTCGGTCGCGCCTTCGATCTTGCCGCCCTTGTGCCAGAGCGGCGCGCTCTGCGCCATGTCGAGCGCCTTGCCCTGCGGCATACCGTCCATCTCGGGACGGTCGATCAGTACGACATCCGCCAGACCGCGTTCCGCGATATAGAGCGCGGCACTCGCGCCGACGTTACCCGCGCCGATGACGGCGACTTTGGATTTCATGGGTTGGCTCCTGGGAATGGTTCTCTGGGTCAAACAAAACACCGCCACTGGTCGAGGCGACCGGTGGCGGCGTTCACACGAGATTCCGTTTCTTAGTTGCTAGCCGGCAGCGGCATCACGTGCACCTTCTTGCGCGTCTTGCCGTAGCGCGTGAATTGCACCTTACCGGGCGCGAGGGCGAACAGCGTGTCATCCGAGCCCTTGCCCACGTTCTGGCCGGGGTGGACGACCGTGCCGCGCTGACGGACGATAATCATGCCCGCCTTCACGACTTCGCCGCCGAACTTCTTGACGCCAAGCCGTTGCGCGTCGGATTCGCGGCCGTTCCTCGACGATGACTGACCTTTTTTGTGTGCCATTTGAACGACCTCGATTACGCCGAGATGGCGGTGACGCGGATCTTGGTGAGCGAATCGCGGTGACCCTTACGCAGGGTATAGTCGCGACGGCGCTTGAACTTGAAGATGCGGAGCTTCGGTCCACGCAGGTGCTCGATGATCTCGATCGCGACCGTGGCGCCCTTGATGGACGGCTGGCCGACAGAGATCTTGTCGGCGTTGCCGACCAGAAGCACCTTGTCGAACGTGAGCTTGGTGCCGGGCTCGCCGACGAGCTGGGGCACGTTGAGTACCTCGTCCGTCGTGACCTTCTGCTGGACACCGTTGATATCGACGATCGCGTACATGGAGATGCAACTCCTTGGCAGGTCTTTTGAGACAACGGCAACGAGGGCCACGGGATGACAGTCCCGACCGGCGCGGACCACTTGGCGCGGGCACAGCGCGGGGACCCCAGCGGCCTCGTGAGACCTCTGGGAACAACTGGAAGCGGCATTTTGTATCATGGGGTGGAACCCGGTGTCAATCCCAGTGGCAGCCTTACCCCCGACCCAGGAGACACACGCATGAGATGTTCTCACAGGACATTCGCCGTGGCCAACATGCTGCTGGCGTTGACGTTCATGGCGCCCCGCCCGGCCGCGGCCGCCAAGGCCCGGGGCGATTCTGCTGCCGTTGTGGCCCCCGCGACCGCCAAGGCGACACCCCAGGACCGCCCGGTCATGCTCGTGCGTCCCCCGGTTCCCATCCTGCTCGACCCGAACGACCTGGGCCTGGGCTCCACCGTGGTCTTCGATCACGTCCCGAACGCCAAGGACCTGAACGACCTGGCCTACCTGCCCAGCGTCCAGCACGTCGTGCTCACCCTGCCGGCGTGGCCCGAGGACTACTCCAAGCTCGAGCCCATGCAGGCGAGTCTGTTCCCTGAAGGCAGCGACTTGATCGTGGTCCTGCCGGGTTATCCGCGCACGCACGCGGCGGTGGCGGCCTGGAACCTGATCCACCGGCCGCTCCGGATCGTGGTCGTCGTGCCGGGCCCGCCGCTCGATCGCTCCATGATCCTGGAGTTGAACGCGCTTCGCGGACTCGAACGCGTGATCTGCGACACGCAGGATCCCAACCGCAGCGGCTTCGACCGCCTGCAGCGGCCGCTGAGCTTCCGGGTGTTCCGGCCGTGAAGGGCGCGCGCAAGAGCGCCGGCATCGCAATGGTCCTGACGGCGGCGCGCGTCCTGAGAAGTGGGACCCGGGCCATACATGGCCCGTGCTGATCATCATCGCCGACGCGCGCCGAGCCTATCGCGAAGCGATCCAGGAGTTCGTGACCGCTCGCGGCGCACGCCCCTAACCCGGATTATTCATGAACCGTGAGCCGAGGATGCGAGCGGTGGGCGGCTGCAAGGCGCACGACCGGGCCGCACCGCAAGCGTGTCGAGAGACACGCTGAGGAGCGCCCCGGTCGTGCAACGCAGCAGACACCCACCGCTTGCGTCCGCAGGCCACGGGCTCATGAATAGTCCGGGCTAAGTACTCGTGTGCCCGATCACGCTCACCTCGGGCGGTGACGCGCACCGGATCCGCGACGCGTTCACCTATCCCGACAGCGCGTCGATCCGCGCGAGCCGCGATGGCGACTGCGCGTTCGATCGCGCGGGTCTGGACGCCGTGCTGGCGGACGTGCGCACGCGTGACCATGGCGATGCGCGTGTGTACATGACCGGCTTGGAAGCCGGCGGCCATGTGGAGTGGGCGAAGTTGCTCGAACATCCCGCGCGACTTCAAGCAGAGGCTTTTTCAGTCCCGAACGATGTCGGGAGATGTGTGCAGGAGGCTTCTGTAAGCTGTCGTGCGGGGCCAAGGCCGCAGCTTCCACGCGGACAGCGTTCTCGCGTGGTTCGATCGCGTGCACGAGAAGTGAACGGAGCCCGCAGAGCGGCTCGAGGCCGAGTGATTGCTCGGTCGCGGGCTCATGGACGCGAAGCGCACTTCAAACCGAACCGCGATCAGAACTGCCGGATTCTGAGGGCCAGAACGATAGTCCTTGAGGGGGAACACACCTCCTAGCACGCGGAAGACCGGGGCTCCGAGCACGCGTACGCGCAAGTATCGGAGTGAGTCATCTCGGCCCGCGGTCGCCTTCAGGCACTCGAGTGTGGCTTGGATGATGGCGAGGGAATCATCCCCACCAAAGGCGCGCCCGACGAATTCGAAGTGCCTCGCGTCGAGGTCTACCCAAAGCGTATCGGCGTCCCAGTCGCTCCGTTCACGGACCTTCAGGTGTGCCCGAGCCGCGGCATTCGACACGCTTCCACCGCCACCTGAGAGCCGCATCGGAGCGCACACCAGCGTCGTGGTCCCGTCATGATCAGCAGAGTGATCAAACATGCCAACGACCGAAGTCTGTTCCGCATGCGCGGACTCTAGCACCAGTTCGCATGAAAGCCACCGGGCCCCGCGTGAGTCGTGCGGGGCCCGGCGTGTGCTTGCTCCAAGCGCGCTGCGCGCGATCACGTCCCCGGTACGCTGCCCACGACCTGCTTGGTGATGTCCTGCTTCTTTTCGGTGAAGATCTGCATCTCGCCGCGCTTGAGCTGCGGATCGTCCTTGAGGTCGATCTGGATCTTGAAGCGCTTCTCCAACTCTGCGAAGCGGCGCGCTTCGGACTCCACGAAGAACAGCGCCACGTCCGGTGCGACCTTGACCGCGATGCGCTTGTGGCTGCCCATCGCCGCCACGCGCCGCAGCGCGCGCTCGAGCTTGACCAACATGGTCTCGCTGCTCGGGACTTTGCCGAGGCCAGCACATGTCGGGCAGTCCTCGGTGTAGTAGTGCAACAAGCTCGCGCGCTCGCGCTGCCGGGTCATTTCGATAAGACCCAGCTCGCTGACCGCGAACGCCTTGGTGCGAGCGCGGTCCTTCTTGAGCTCCGTCCGGAGAGTGTCCAAGACCGCGCGCTTGTTCGAGTCGTTCTCCATGTCGATGAAGTCCACGACGATGATGCCGCCGATATCCCGCAACCGCAGCTGGCGCGGCACTTCGACCGCCGCTTCCATGTTGGTGCGGAAGATCGTTTCTTCCTGGTTCTTCTTGCCCGTGAAGCGGCCCGTGTTCACGTCGACAGCAACGAGCGCCTCGGTATGATCGACACAGATATAGCCGCCCTTCTTGAGCCAGACTTTGCGCTCGAAGGTCTTCTCGATCTGCACTTCGATGCCAAATGCATCGAAGATCGGGTCTTTGCCTTTGTAGTTCTTGACGCGCTCAGCGAGCTCGGGCGAGACGGCCTTGAGATAGCGCTCGATCTCGGCGAAGGAGTTCTTGTCGTCGATGAACACTTCTTCAACTTCTTCCGTGAACAAGTCGCGGATCAAGCTGGCCGTCATCTCGAGCTCGCGGTGAACCAGCGCAGGCGCGCGCGAGGCCTGCGACTTCTTCTCGATCTTCTGCCAGAGGCGGGTCAGATGCTTGATGTCGGCGGCATACTCGGCGTCGCCTTTGCCTTCGCCCGCCGTGCGCGCGATGAGCCCGACGCCCTTCGGCTTCAAGTCATGAATGATCGCCTTGATCCGCTGGCGCTCCGAGCGCTCGTCGATGCGGCGCGAGACACCCACGTGGTCGACGCCCGGCATGAGCACACAGAAGCGACCCGGCAAGCTGACCTGCTGCGTGACGCGCGGACCCTTGGTGCCGATCGACTCCTTGGTGATCTGCACCAGGATCTCCTGGCCCTTCTTCAGGTGGTCCTCGATCTTGGGCACAGGGGCGCGCTTGCGTCGGCCGCGATCGCCCTGCTGGTCATCGGCGTCGGCCAGATCCTCGAGCGCATTAAGGGATTCGGCGAGATCACTGGCGTGGAGGAAGCCGGTCTTGGCCAGGCCGAGGTCGACGAACGCCGACTGCATGCCTGGGAGCACCGCATTCACACGGCCCTTGTAGATATCGCCGACGCTGCGACGGTGCTCGGAGCGCTCGACGAACAATTCGGCCAACTCATCGTTCTCGAGGATCGCGACGCGCGTCTCGTACGAGTCCGCGTTGATGATGATTCTCTGCTTCATGGGCGTCCTTCCCGGACGCGGATCCGCCAGACCTACCGGACGATGAGCAACTGCATGGGATCGAACCGATCGCCCCCGCGCTCCGCCCACAGCTCCGTGCGTTCCACATCCACGGTGCGAGGGTCGAGTCCCGGGAACATCAGCGAGAGGACGTCATCCGGACGGGCCTGGGCGCGCATCGTGAATCGCAGATGCATGTCCACCACCGCCGGCTTCTCGTCGTCGCTGACCTGCAGCGCCGCCATCGAAGGCCGTGCGTCGAATTCGCGTACCTTGTTCTCGGTCACACGCCGCACCAGGACGTGCTCGCGGGCGAGCAGTTCGCTCGTCCCCCGCTGCAACGTCGCCAGCAGTTCCTCAGGCCGGACGCCGGCCTCGTCGAGGAAACTCGCCGGGAAGCGCACACGATAGCTCGCGCCTTCCAGCTGGCTCATGACCGATGGGGTCTTGTAGAGGATGGGCCGGGCATCCAGCACCCGGAGCCCTGCCGGCAGCACGGCATCGAGTCTCTCCACGAGATCGACACCCGGCGGACGGCTGAACTCCAGATCGAACACCTCGGCTCGTGAACGGTATCCCAGTGGCAACGGCGGCCCGAAACCCATCTTCAGGTGCGGGTGATGCCCCAGGGTGAAGGCAAGTGGCAGCCCGGAACGGCGCAGGGCACGCTCCCAGGTGCGCATGAGATCCAGGTGCGAGATGAAGCGCATGGCGCTTCCCTTCTCGAACCGGATGCGGAACCGCGTGCTGGTGGCCACACCGCCCGCGGTGGCGGTGGCGCGCTTGCCGCGGCGGCCATAGGCCGGCTGCGGCAGCGACGCAAGCGCGAGGTCGAGGTCGAGCGGCGCATGCGGCTGCTTGACCCACGGTCGCTGATTGCAATCCACGACACCGCACGAGAAACAGATGTCCTCGAGACGGCAATCGTCGGTGATCCCGGCCTTGTCGGCGCGCACCTTCTCGCGCACGAGGAACTTCTTGGTGACCGGTGAATGCACCATGTCCCACGGCTGTTCCAGGTCCGTCGAGCGCTCCACCAGGTAACGCTCCGGGTCCAGCCCATGGTCGCGGAACACCTCGAGCCACGTGTGGTAGCGCAGGTGTTCAGTCCACGCGTCGAAGCGACAGCCGCGCCTGAAGGCATCCTCGACAACGGCGCACAGGCGCCGGTCGCCGCGGGTGAACACGCCTTCCAACAAGCTGGTCTCCGCATCGCGGTACTTCAAAGTGATCGGCTTGCCTTTGACCGCCTCGCGCAACACGCCCAGCCGGCGGTTGAGTTCGGAGGTCGCGACCTGTTCCGCCCACGCGAACGGCGTGTGCGGCTTGGGCACATGCGGCGAGACGCTCACGGTGATCTTGAAAGTCCGGTTGCCCACCTCGCGCGACGCCTGGAAGGCCTTGAATCCCAGGTCCAGGATGGCACGCAAGTCATCGTCGTTCTCGGTCGGCAGGCCGCACATGAAATAGAGCTTCGCGCCCGTGTAGCCTTCGCGCGCCGCCGTGCGTACGGAATTCAAAAGCTCTTCTTCCGTGTGATTCTTGTTGATCACATCGCGCATGCGCTGGCTGCCGGCTTCGGGCGCGAGCGTGATGCTGCCCTTCTTCTGCGCGGCCATGCGCTGCGCCACTTCGACCGGCACGTTGTCGGGCCGCGTCGAGGGCAGTGAGAGCTGCACACGCGTGGGGCACAGCAGATCGGTGAGCGCGTTGACCTGGTCGACGATCTGCGTATGGTCGGTTGTCGAAAGCGAGATGAGCGAGACCTCTTCGAGGCCCGTACCCTGCAGACCACGCAGCACTTCCTCGACCACCTGCTGCGCCGGTTTCTCGCGCACAGGCCGATTGATCATGCCCGCCTGGCAGAAGCGGCAGCCGCGAGTGCAACCGCGCATGACCTCGACACTCAAGCGGTCGTGGGTGATCTCGCCGACCGGCAGCAGCGGCATGGCGGGGTAGTACTCGGCTTTGAGCTCTTTCGTATACGTGGAGAGCACGCGCTCGGGGTAGCCCGGCAACGCGCGCGGCACGAGCCAGCCCTCGGGGTTCATGTGCGTCTCGTAGCCGCTCGGAACGTAAACGCCCGGCACATGCGCCAAGCGGCGCAGCATCGCGCGGCGCGGCAGCTTCTCGAACTTGGCCACTTTCACCACATCGAGCACGCGGTGGATGACCTCTTCGCCGTCGCCGATCACGAAGGCATCGATGAACTCCGCCATCGGTTCGGGGCTGAACGCCTGCGCGCCACCGGCGATGATCAGGGCGTGCGAGTCGTCGCGATCGAGCGAGCGCAGCGGGATGCCGGAGAGTTCCAGCATGTTGAGCACGTTCGTGTACTGGAGCTCGTACTGCAGCGAGAAGCCGATGATCTCGAATTCATTCGCGGGCGTATGCGAATCGAGTGAGAAAAGCGGGATCCCCAGGCGCCGCATCTCGGCCTCGGCATCGGGCCAGGGCGCAAAGGTCATCTCGGCGGCCGCATCGGCGCGGTTGTTCACGATGTGGTGCAGGATCCGGATGCCGAGATTGCTGAGGCCGATCTCGTAGGCATCGGGGAACGCCAGCAGGAGCCGCACGTCGACCGACCCAAGGGGCTTCGCCGAGGCCTCGAGACTGTTGCCGATGTAGCGATTCGGCTTCGAGACCCGCGGCAGCAACTGATGCTGGATGCGCTCGTGCAGTGTGACGCTCATGTTCCTACGATTCTCCTGCGGCAGCGGCGCATCAAGTGGAGTCGAACCACGGTTGTGGCCGGCGGCGTGGATGAAGACGCCTTCTGGAGTGGTGATTCCCCACCCCAAGTACTGCCAGTCGACATTGGAATGTAACACGGGCGCAAGCCGCAGGACAATGCCGGGAAGGCCCCGGCAGAATCGCGTAATCCATTGCACGAGAATCCGGTTGGAGCCATTCGCACACCGCGCGTATAGTCGCCGGGTCTGTGTCCGTCCCTACCCGGAAAGGCACTTCCATGAAGCTTACCGACAAGCAGTACTTCGTCCTGAAACGCTTGCATTCGCTGACCGGGGTGGTCCCGATCAGCCTGTTCCTGCTCGAGCACTTCTTCACCAACTCGCGCGCCGTTCAAAGTGGCGCGGCCTTCGACCAAGCGGCCGCCGATCTGGCCAGCCTGCCCTACGTGACGCTGGTCGAAGCTGTGGGCATCTGGATCCCGATCCTGTTCCACATGGTCGTCGGCATCCTGATCGCCACGACCGCCCAAGCGAACGTGGGCAAGCACGGCTACGCCCGCAACTGGCAGTACACGCTGCAGCGCGCATCGGGGATCATCCTGGTGTTCTACATCCTCTTCCACACGTGGGAGACGCGCTTCAATCCCGCGTACCTGAATTCCGCGAGCGCCTACCAGTACATGGCCAAAGAGCTCGCCGAACCTGGCATGTTCCTGTTCTATCTCGTGGGCATCGTGAGCGCGTGCTGGCACCTGGGCAACGGGCTCTTCGGGTTCGCGATCCACTGGGGCCTTGCGACCGGCCGCCAAGCGCAACGCGCCGCCTCGCAATTCGGCATGGCGGTGTTCGTCGTGCTGACGCTCGTCGGCGTGAATGCGCTGCTGGGCTTCACGGGCCATGGCTTCTACCCCGACTGGCTGACAAAGCCGCACGCGAAGTCGCACTCGGCGGTCGTGTATAACGGAGGGCAGCACTGATGGCGACGCCACGTATCGCCGTGGTCGGCGGCGGACTCGCGGGCCTCATGGCGACGATCAAGATCGCCGAGGCCGGCATCCCTGTCGACCTGTTCTCGATCGTCCCGGTCAAGCGCTCGCATTCGGTCTGTGCGCAAGGCGGCATCAACGGCGCGGTCAATGTGAAGGGCGAGAACGATTCACCCGAGATCCACTTCACCGACACCTGCCGCGGTGGCGACTTCCTCGCGAACCAGCCGCCGGTCAAGGGCATGTGCTACGCCGCGCCCGGGATCATCTATCTCTTCGATCGCATGGGCGTCACGTTCAACCGCACCGCCGAGGGCTTCCTCGACTTTCGGCGCTTCGGCGGCACGCTGCATAGCCGGACCGCATTCGCGGGCGCGACCACGGGCCAGCAGTTGCTCTACGCGCTCGACGAGCAGGTGCGCCGCTACGAGGCGGCCGGCCTTGTCACGAAGTATGAGTCCTGCGAGTTCACCGGCACGGTACGCGACGACTCCGGGCGCTGTGTTGGCTTGGTCGTGCTCGATCAGCGCAGCATGAAGACCAAGGCCTTCCCCGCCGACGCCGTGCTGCTCGCGACCGGCGGACCCGGGCTGCTGTTCGGCAAGTCGACCAACTCGATCATCAACTCGGGCTCGGCCGCCGCGGCCGCATATCGCGACGGCGTGCACTACGGCAATGGCGAGTTCATCCAGATCCATCCCACCGCGATCCCGGGCATGGACAAGCTGCGCCTGATGAGCGAATCCGCGCGCGGCGAGGGCGGACGCGTGTGGGTGCCCAAGACCAAGGGCGACAAGCGCAACGCCAAAGACATCCCCGAGACCGAGCGCTGGTACTTCCTCGAAGAGAAATATCCCAAGTACCGCAACCTCGTGCCGCGCGACGTCGCGAGCCGCGAGATCCACAACGTGTGCGTGAACCTTGGGATGGGCATCGGCGGACAGATGAGCGTGTATCTGGACCTCACGCACATCGATCGGCAGACTTTGGATCACAAGCTGGGGGGTATCCTCGAGATCTACGAGAAGTTCACGGGCGATGATCCGCGCGACACGCCGATGCAGATCTATCCGGCCGTGCATTACTCGATGGGCGGGCTCTGGGTGGACTACGAGCGCACGTCCGAGGGCTTCCTCGATCTGGGCAGCGCCAAGAACCAGATGACCAACGTGCCCGGCCTGTATGCGATCGGCGAGTGCGACTACCAGTACCACGGCGCCAACCGTCTGGGTGCGAACTCGCTCCTCTCGTGCGTGTACGCCGGGCAGGTCGCGGGCCCCGCGGCCGTGAAATGGGCGCAGAACCAGGCCAAGAGCGGCGCCGAGACACCGTCCAGTGTGTTCGCCGCGGCCGAAGCGAAATGGACGGCGAAGTTCGCCGAACTCGCCAAGCGCGATGGGCCCGAGAATCCCTACGTGCTGCACGAGGAGTTGGGCAAGTGGATGCTCGAGAACGTCACGATCGTGCGCGAGAACGACAAGCTGCGTGCGACCGACGCCAAGATCCAGGAGTTGCAGGAGCGCTGGAAGAACGTGGGCGTGCTCGATGGCGGACCGTGGGCGAACCAGCCGCTGTCGTTCCTGAACCAGCTGGACAACATGTTGCATCTGGCCCGTGTGGTCACGCTCGGCGCGCTTGCGCGCGATGAGAGCCGCGGCGCGCACTGCAAGCCGGCCTTCCCCACGCGCGATGACGAGAAGTGGATGAAGACCACGATCGCCGACTTCTCGCCCGAGGGCCCGAAGTTCCACTACGACCCCATCGACGTGTCGCTCTACGCGCCCGTCGAGCGCAAGTACGACTAGGAGGTGAGCGACATGGCACGCACGACGATCGAACTGAGGATCAAGCGCCAGGACTCGCCCACCGCGCCTGCGCGCTGGGAGGAGTTCTCGCTCCCCTACCAGCCGACCATGAACGTGATCTCCTGCCTTATGGAAATCCGCAAGAACCCCGTGAACAGGCAGGGCCAGAAGACGACGCCCGTCAATTGGGAATCGTCATGCCTGGAAGAAGTCTGCGGCTCGTGCACGATGCTCGTGAACGGCAAGCCGCGGCAGTCGTGCACGGCGCTCATCGACGGACTTGGCGATGGGCCGGTCACGCTCGAGCCACTCACCAAGTTCCCGGTGGTGCGCGACCTGCAGGTCGACCGCAAGCCCATGTTCGAGGCACTCAAGCGGGTCAAGGCATGGGTACCGCTCGATGGCACGTACGATCTGGGCCAGGGTCCCAAACAGTCCGCGAGGGAGCAGGAGATCGCCTATGCGTTCTCGCGCTGCATGACATGCGGCTGCTGCATGGAGGTCTGCCCGCAGTACAACGATCGCAGCGACTTCATCGGCCCTGCGCCACTCGCGCAGGTGCGGCTGTTCAACGCGCATCCGACTGGCCGCATGAACGCTGCCGAACGCCTGGACGCCATCATGGGCCGCGGCGGACTCGTGGACTGCGGCAATGCGCAGAACTGCGTCGAGGTCTGCCCCAAGGACATCCCCCTGGTGGACTCGATCTCGGTGGTGGCGCGCGACACCACGAAGCGGCTGCTCTTCGGGTGGCTGCTGAAGTAGCCCGCCCGGGTGAGCCCGGCAGCCTCGGGATCCATGGGCCCCCGGGCCGGGCGCGTCCTCACGTCATCCCGCCCGCGCCCGCCCCGTGATAAGCGATCGCCGTGTCGAACGCTCTCGACGATCGCCAGAGGCAGCGCCGCCGGCAGCAGCGCCAGCGAAAGCGCCGTGGC
>JANYBS010000111.1 GCA_025360715.1 Candidatus Eiseniibacteriota bacterium
GAGCTACTTCGGCCGCACGTATAGCGCACAGGACCGCCCGACCGGATTCCCCACGGGCCCCGACGCACGGCGACTGCGTGCGCGCGTGACTTGGGATCCCAGCGTGGACTGGCAGCTTGCCGCGATCGCCACGCGCACGAATGCGGGCCAAGGCTCGCTTCAAGAGCCGTTCGTGCCCGGACAGCCGGTGCCCGACGTCGGGACGCTCGAAGGCATCATCGAGCGCACCCGCACGCTCGAGGGTGTGCTGCGCTACTGGCCTGCGAGCGGCGTGGATGTGAGCCTGCGCGCCGGCCGTACGTGGGTGGACTCGGCAGCGCACATCGCAGGCGCCCTCAGGCAGGCGTGGACCGGCGCTGTGAGTGTGCAGCTGATCCGCTGAGAAGCGCCGGTGCGACGCGCCCGTCGCCTGCTTCGGCACGCTGGGAGCTTACGGACTTGGCCGCACGCCCTCACCGCGCGAGGCTGCAGCGTTCTTCACTCCTGCCGGGTGCGCCCCGCCGCCACCACGGTCCCCGATCCCACCAATTGGAAGGCGATCCCCCCCATGCGACGCATCACGATCCCCAGCATGATGCTGGTGCTGTTCGCGGCGATGCCGGCCCTCGCGGCCACTCCCGGCGCGGGCCTGTTCCCGCCCAACGACATGGACACGACCTGTGCGCCGTGCCGCGATTTCGACCAGTTCGCCAATGGCGGCTGGAAGTCGCGCATGACGATCCCGCCGGCCTACTCGAGCTACGGCAGCTTCCAGATGCTCGCCGACCGCAACCAGGCCGAGCTCGATCGCATCCTCAAGGCCGCCGCTGCCGACAAATCGGCCAAGCCCGGCTCCGACACGTGGCGCCTGGGCACCTACTACAGCGCGTGTATGGATTCCGCGGCCGCCGAGAAGACCGGCGCGGCGCCGTTGCAGCCCGTGACCAGCGGCATCGACGGCATGAAGAGCACGAGTGAACTGGCCGCGCAGATCGCATGGCTGCACCAACACTCGGTGCGCGCGCTCTTCGGCATGTTCCCGCGCCAGGACCCGGGCAACAGCGACGCGATCATCGTGAACGTGGGTCAGGGCGGTATCGGCCTGCCGGACCGCGACTACTACTTCAAGACGGACTCCGCGAGCGTCGCACTTCGCGCGGCATATGTGGATCACGTCTCGCGCATGCTGCAATTGGGCGGCACGAGCGCGGCCGATGCGCAGTCGGGCGCACAGAAGATCCTGACGCTCGAGACGGCGCTGGCCAAGGTGTCGATGACCAACGTGCAGCGCCGCGACCCGCGCTCGCAGTACCACAAGCTGCCCATGGATTCGCTGGCTGCCATGGCGCCGGGCTTCGCGTGGAAGACGTACTTCGAGAAGCGCGGACTGGGCAGCACCGACTCGCTGAACATCTCGACGCTGCCGTTCTTCCGTTCGATCTCGGACATCATCGCGGCGACGCCGATCGAGGACTGGAAGGTCTACCTGCGCTGGTGCGCGATCGACGATGCAGCGCCGACGCTCTCGCAGGCATTCGTGGATGAAGACTTCCGCTTTTCGAAGAACCTGAGCGGCGCCAAGGAGCAGCAGCCGCGCTGGAAGCGTTGCCTGCGCGCGACCGACGGCGACCTGGGCGACATCCTGGGCCGCGTGTACGTGGCGCAGAAGTTCCCCGCCGACGCCCGCGCACGCGCGCTGAAGATGGTCAAGAACCTTGAGGCCGCACTCGGCGACCGCATCGCCGCTCTGGACTGGATGTCACCGGTCACCAAGACGGCGGCCAAGGTCAAGCTCGATGCGTTCTCGGAGAAGATCGGCTACCCGGTGACGTGGCGTGACTACGCGGGCATCGAGCTCGGCCACTCGTGGTACGCCAACCGCGCCAGCATCCGCGCGTACGAGGTGAAGCGGAACCTGGCCAAGATCGGCAATCCCGTCGACCGCGGTGAATGGAGCATGACGACGCCGACGGTGAACGCGTTCTACAGCCCGCAGCTCAACAGCATCAACTTCCCTGCCGGCATCCTGCAGTCGCCGTTCTACGATCCGACGTGGGATGACGCCGTGAACTACGGCGGCATCGGCGCGGTGATCGGCCACGAGATGACGCATGGCTTCGACGACCAGGGCAGGCAGTTCGACCCCAAGGGCAACCTGCGCGACTGGTGGACCAAGGACGACGCCGACGCTTACAAGGTGCGTTCGAACAAGGTCGCCGAGCAGTTCAACGGCTACACCGTGCTCGACACGCTACACGTGAACGGCCGCCTCACACTGGGCGAGAACACCGCCGACCTGGGCGGCCTCGCGGTCGCGTATGCCGCGATGGAGAAGGCGTACGAAGGCAAGCCGCGCACGAAGATCGACGGCTACTCGCCCGAGCAGCGCTTCTTCCTGTCGTACGCGCGAATCTGGCGCTCGATCTACCGCCCCGAAGCCGAGCGACTTCAGGTCCTCACCAACCCGCACTCGCCGGCGCATTGGCGCGTGAATGGTCCGCTCTCGAACCTGGAAGAGTTCGCCAAGGCGTTCGGCTGCAAAGACGGCGACGCGATGGTGGCCAAGCAAGAGGCGCGCGCGCGTCTCTGGTAGCGAAGATCCGGGAACAAGCGCACGGGGTGGGCTCCGATTCGGAGTCCACCCCGTCGTGCGTCTGCACGGCGCTCGAGCTACGCGCGGTAATCCACTCCACCGCCGGTCGCCGAGGCGGCATCCGGCTCGCCGGTCACGGGCGCGGGGCCTCCGAGCGGCGTCGCGAGGGGATTCTTGGGCGATGCACCGTCGGTGACCGGTGCCCCCGGACCGCCGAGCGGACCCGCGTGGCGCGTGCCTGACGTGCCCTCGCTCGCCGGCGCGACCGGACCACCCAGGCGCGACGTGCCCGGCTTGAGCGAGAAGTCGCCATCGGTCGGCGCCACCGTCGGCGCACCGAGCGGCGAAGTGCCGCCCTTGGCGTTCGCAGCGCCCTTCGCGTTCACGTGATGCGCGCCATGGTGCCCGTGCGAACGGGACGCGCCACTGATGGGATTCATGTGTTCCTCCGTGGAAGGGATGGACAAGGGTACGCCCCGCAAGCACGCAAGAATGCCGCCACGATCGCATCACACATCCGCAGGCATTTAAGCGCGGGGTCGAGGCCCGCGGGCGGCAATCGCTGCCGTCAGGAGCGCTTGCTTCCGGCAGCCCCCGACGCTGGTCACCCATAGTCACGCGCCCGTGGGAGCGCCGCTGGCCGACATGGGGAACGCGGTGCATGCTGCGCCGCGTCCCATCCCCGCTGGCTCGCGCCGGCACGAATCCCCGCACCGGAAGGATCCTTCGCATGCGTCTGTCGCGCTTCCTGCTGCCCACGACGTTCGGCGCGCTGCTCCTCGCGTCGTCCGCGGTCGCAGCCACGACCAAGAGCCCGCCGCCTATCGCACATGCCTCGGCGCCGGAGCACTTCGCTGACGCCACGCCCGCCTTCGATGTGCGCGACATGGACCCCACGTGTCAGCCGTGCAAGGACTTCTATCAGTACGCCACCGGCGGCTGGCAGAAACGCAACGTGATCCCCGGCGACCACAGCGAATGGGGGAGCTTCGACGAGGTACAGGAGCGCAATCTTGTCGTGCTGCACAAGCTCGTCGACCGCATGGCCGCGGATCGGACCGCAGCCGTGGGCTCGGCCCCTCAGCGGGTGGGCGGGCTGTACGCCTCGTGCATGGACTCCGCGGCCGCAGAAGCCGCAGGCGCCGCACCGCTCGCTCCCATGCTCAGCGCCATCGACGCCATGAAGTCGCCGTCCGATATCGCGCGGCAGGCCGCGTGGATGCACGCGCACTCCACGCCCGGCGTGTTCGCGTTCGGCGCCTCGCCGGATCCCAAACGCAGCACGATCTACATCGCGTCGGCCGGCCAGGGTGGCCTGGGCCTTCCCGACCGCGACTACTACCTGAACCCGGATTCAAGCTCCGCGAAGATGCGAGCCGACTATGTGGCGCACGTGGCCCGCATGCTCACGCTGATCGGCCGCACGGATGCGGCCGCCGAAGCCGCCGCGGCCATGGCGATCGAGACCGCGCTGGCCAAGGCAAGCATGACCAACGTGCAGCGCCGCGACCCCAAGGCCACGTATCACAAGGTGCCGCTCGATACGCTGCGCGCCTGGGCGCCCGGAGTGGACTGGACCGCGTACTTCTCGGTCCGTGGCATGAAGGAGCCGGATTCGGTGAACGTTCAACAGCCCGACTTCTTCCGGGCCGTCTCCGCCATGACGAACAGCGTGTCGATTGCCGACTGGCAGGCCTACCTGCGCTGGCACGTCGTGAACGATGCCGCGACGCTGCTGTCGACAGCGTTCGTGAACGAGAACTTCACGTTCAGCCAGAAGCTCACGGGTCAACCCGAGATCGAACCGCGCTGGAAGCGGTGCCTGGGTCTGGCCGATGGCCTGCTGGGCGACCTGCTCGGCCAGGAGTACGTGAAGGTGGCGTTCCCTCCCGCGGCGCGTGACCGCGCGCTCAAGCTGGTGCGCAACCTGGAGTCGGCACTGGGCGACCGCATCGCGGCGCTCGATTGGATGAGCGACACGACCAAGGTGCAAGCCAAGGTCAAGCTCGAGGCATTCGCGAACAAGATCGGCTACCCCGACTCGTGGCGCGACTACGCCGGCGTACAGATCCATCGCGACCGTCTCGTGGACAACGCCCTCGCGTGCTCGCAGTGGGCAGTGCACCGAAACGTCTCGCGCATCGGACAAGCCGTGGACAAGGGCGAATGGAGCATGACGCCGCCCACCGTGAACGCCTACTACTCGGGTTCGTTCAACAGCATCAACTTTCCCGCCGGCATCCTCGCGCCGCCCTTCTACGACCCCGCCTGGGATGACGCGCTGATCTACGGCGCGATCGGCGTCGTGATCGGCCACGAGATGACGCACGGCTTCGACGACCGCGGCCGCCAGTTCGACTCGAACGGCAACCTACGCGACTGGTGGACCGCCGCCGACGCCAACCGCTACAAGGAACGCGCCGCCAAGGTCGCCACGCAGTTCGATGGCTACACGATCGGCGACGGTGTGCACGTGAACGGCAAGCTCACGCTGGGCGAGAACATCGCCGACCTCGGCGGCGTAGCCGTCGCCTACGCGGCGCTCCAGAAAGCGCTCGAAGGCAAACCGCGCACGAAGATCGACGGCTTTACGCCCGAGCAGCGCTTCTTCCTGGCGCACGCGCGTGTATGGCACGACCTGTACCACCTCGAGGGCATGGTCACCCAGGTCAAGACCGACCCGCACTCTCCACCGCAGTTCCGCGTGAACGGGCCGCTGTCGAACCTACCGGAGTTCGCGGCGGCGTTCGGGTGTAAGGATGGAGATGCGATGGTGCGCAAACAAGAAGAGCGCGCACGCATCTGGTAGGTTGTGCGCCGAAGATTGCATCTACTGCGGCCCGTGCCCCTCGAAGGCGCGGGTCGCGGCGCTTCTCAGCGGGCGTACTTCGCGTTGTGGATCGTGTTGTTCTTGATGCGCCGCGTCGGGATGCGGCGGTAGTAGTAGTCCGCCCACCTCTCGGGCAGCCCCACGCGCTTG
>JANYBS010000128.1 GCA_025360715.1 Candidatus Eiseniibacteriota bacterium
CGCCGAGAGCACCAGGATCGGCGTCGCCGTCCACTCCCGCAGCCGCCGCGTGACGTCGATGCCGTCGCCATCGGGCAATCCCAGGTCCAGCAGGATCAGGTCGGGCGTGCGGCTGCGCGCCTCACGCAGACCGTCTGCGGCCGTGCGCGCCTCGTGGAAGTGGTAGCCGTGGCCTTCGAGACTCGCGCGCAGGAATCGCAGGATGGGTTCCTCATCCTCGATCGCGAGCACGACCACGGGCGTGGCGCTGGCGGTCATGAGGGTACCTCGGAGTGATCCTCGGGCTCGTCCTGTTCGATCACCGGTGCCGGACCGGCGAACGGCAGGTGCATCACGAAGCGCTCGCCGCCGTCCGCACGTGGTGAGGCGGTGATCGAACCGCCGTGGGCCTCGACGATCCCGCGCACGATGGCAAGCCCGAGCCCGCTTCCCGGCACGCGCGCGGTGGCACCGTTCGCAGCGTCGAGCGGCCGCTCCACGCGGTGGAACTTCTCGAACACACGCAGTTCCTCGCCCGGCGGCAAGCCCGGGCCACGGTCGGCGATCTCGATCGTGACGCCCTGCGCCTGGCTCAGCGCGATCACGTCGATCGGCGTGCCCTCGGGAGTGTGCTTGAGCGCATTGTCGAGCAAGTTGAACAGCGCTTGCTCGAAGAGCACGTCATCGACATGCACGAGCGTGAGTCCCTGGGGCAGGTCCACGCGCAGCGGCCGCGCTTTGAGGCGGTCGCGCAACCGCGCGAGTGCCGCCCCCACGAGTTCGTCCAGCGGATGCCAGTCACGCCGCAGCTGCAGCGCCCCGGATTCCACGCGTGTCATGTCGAGGAGGTCTGCCACCAGTCGGTGGAGCCGCTGCGCTTCATCGGCGATGCTGCGGAGCAACTCGGCGCGAACGCCCTCGGGCAGAGGGTGTGCCGGATCGAGCAGGCTCGTGGCGGCGCCGGTGATGCCCGCCAGTGGCGTGCGCAGGTCATGCGATACGGACGCGAGCAACGTGCTGCGCACGCGATCGGATTCGATCTGCAGCCGTGCGGCCTCGGCCTCCTCGGCCAGTCCGGCGCGCTCGAGGGCGAGCGCGAGCTGGTTCGCGAAGGTCTCGAGCAAGCGCAGTTCCTCGACCGAAGTAGCCGCGGGCACGCCGTCGGCCCAGTGCGCGAGCACGCCCACGGGCCCGCGCGCGCCGAGCAATGGCAGGCACGTGGCGCTCGCCGCGGGCAGTGTGCTCATGCCGCGGCCGGCCGCCCGCTGGTTCAGCATGACCCACTGGGCGACGCCGCGCTCGTGCTCCAGGTCGGCCGCCGGCGTACCGGTCCGTTCGGCCACGGCCAGACGCCCATCCGCGTCGGGAAGATAGACCGCGAAGCCGCCACCAGAGCTCTGGCGCAGCGTCTGCAGGGCCGCCTGCAGGACATCGCGGCGATTGCGCAGCCCCGCCAGCTCACTGCTCAGGCGGTGCAGTGCGGTGCTGCGGCGCTCGCGCGCACGCGCCGAGACGGTCTGCTGACGGAGCTCCAGGGCGAGACCACTCAGGAGCAACGCGCTGGTGAGCATGACGCCGAACGTGAGCACGTACTGCGTGTCGGAGACCGCGAACGTGAAGAACGGCGGCACGAAGAAGTAGTCGAATGCCGCCACGCTCAAGAGCGAAGTGAGCACCGCCGGTCCACGCGACTCACGCACGGCGATCGTCATGACCCCAAGCAGGTAGATCATGATGAGATTAGGCTGGTCGAGATGCTTCTGCAGCAGTGCATCGGCAAACGTACACAGACCCACCACCAGCAGCGCATTGCCGTACCCACGCCAATGTACCGAAGGCGCGTGGGCCTCGGGGCTCGCGGTGCGCGGCGCCGGCTTCTCCCCTTCGCCCTGCAGGATGTGCACGTCGACCGCCCCGCCATCGCGGATGAGGGTGTCCACGATCGAGCCGAACACGCTCGCGATCAAGCGCGGGCGTGTGGGCTTGCCGACCAGTACGCGCGCGATGTGGCGTTCCCGTGCCAAAGCGAGCAATTCATCGGCCGGCCGCGCGCCGGTGAGCACGACCGTCTCGGCGCCGAGTTCTTCGGCGAACGCGAGCACGTCGGCCAGATGGGCTCGCTCGGCCTCGCTATGGATGCGGCCGGGCGACTCGACATGCGCGACGATCCACTCGGCCTTGAGGCTATCCGCCATGCGCCGCCCGGCGCGGATGAGCGCGGGCCCGTGCTCGACCGAGCCGATGCCGAGCAGGATCCGGCCGCCAAGGGTCCAGGCACCCGCCAAGCCTTCGGAGGCGCGATAGGATTCCATCTGCGCATCGACGCGGTCGGCCGTACGACGGAGCGCCAGTTCGCGCAGGGCGATCAGGTTGCCTTTGCGGAAGAAGCCCTCGAGCGCGCGCTCCACGTGCTCGCGCGGGTAGACTTTGCCCTCGCGCAGGCGCTGCAGCAGGTCGTCCGGCGGCAGGTCGACGATCTCGATCTCATCGGCGCGGTCAAGGATCGAATCGGGCACCGTCTCACGCACGCGCACGCCGGTGATGCGCGCAACAAGATCGTTCAGGCTCTCGACGTGCTGTACATTCAACGTGGAGTAGACATCGATGCCTGCGGCGAGCAATTCTTCCACGTCCTGCCAGCGCTTGATATGGCGCGAGCCGGGCGCGTTGGTGTGCGCAAGCTCATCGAGCAGGATCAGCGCCGGCCGGCGCAACAGCGCGGCATCGAGGTCGAACTCGGCAAGCGCCACGCCGCGATGCTCCCGTGTCGCCGGCGGCAGCACCTCGAACCCGCGCTGCATCGCGGCTGTCTCCGCTCGGCCGTGGGTCTCGATCACGCCGACCATCACGTTGACGCCCGCGGCAGCGCGTTCGCGGCCCTCCACCAGCATGGCGTACGTCTTCCCCACGCCCGCGGCGGCGCCGAAGAAGATCTTGAGGCGCGCACGCGACTGCAGCGCCTCCGAGACGCGAAGGCGCGAGAGCAGGGCATCGGGATCAGGGCGTTGCGCACTCATCGGCGAACGTGCTCCAGAACGTGAAGGTGACAAGTGGAGCATGCGCGCCGGCCGCATCCCGCGCAAACGCTGCTGTGCACGGGGGCCTCAGCGCATTCCTTCGAGAGCCAGATTCAGTTCGACCACGTTGACCACCGGCTCGCCGAAGAGCCCAAGGAATCGGCCTTGCACGTGCTGCGCGATCAGCGAATCCACTGCCGCTCGCGCGAGCCCACGGGCTCGTGCGACCCTCGGCGATTGCGCATAGACCCCTGCTGGGCTCAGGTCCGGATCCAGCGCACTGCCCGAAGCCGTCACGAGGTCCGATGGCACCGAGTCGAGCGTGGAGTCGGCGGCGCGCAGACGGCCTGCGCGCGCGCGCACCGAATCGATCCATGCGGGATTCGAGCGCGCAAGGTTCGATCCCCCCGAGGTCATCGCGTCATCGGGACCGTCTCCACCCGGCGTGGAAGGCCGGCCCCAGAACATGCGCGGCGACGCGAAAGGCTGGCCGATCCATCGCGAAGCCACGGCATGGCCATCCTTCATGATCAGGCTGCCTTCTGCCTGCGCGGGGAACAGCAGATGCGCCAATCCCGTCACGAGCGCGGGATACACGGCGCCGGTGAGGATCGACAATGCCACGAACAGAGTGAGCGTCGGTCTCAGGACACGCATGGAGATCATCTCGCGAGGTGCATGGCGACCAGCGCCATGTCGATGAGCTTGATACCGGCGAACGGCACGAGCAGGCCACCCAGGCCGTAGACGAGCAGGTGGTCGCGCAGCACCACCGCGGCACCCATCGGCCGATAGCGAACGCCACGCAAGGCGAGCGGGATCAGGGCGATGATGATGAGTGCATTGAAGATCACCGCCGAGAGGATGGCGCTCTGCGGAGTGGCGAGATGCATCACGTCGAGTCGCTTGAGTGCCGGATACGTGGCCGCGAAGGCTGCGGGCAGGATGGCGAAGTATTTGGCCACGTCATTCGTGATGCTGAAGGTGGTCAGCGCACCACGCGTCATGAGCAATTGTTTGCCGGTCTCCACGATCTCGATCAGCTTGGTGGGGTTCGAGTCCAGATCCACCATGTTGCCGGCTTCCTTCGCCGCCTGCGTACCGGTGTTCATCGCGACCGCGACATCGGCCTGTGCGAGCGCCGGCGCGTCGTTGGTGCCATCGCCGGTCATCGCGACGAGGCGGCCACCTTGCTGTTGCTCGCGGATGAGCGCGAGCTTGGCTTCGGGCGTGGCCTCTGCGAGAAAATCATCCACGCCCGCTTCGGCCGCGATCGCTGCCGCCGTGAGTGGGTTGTCGCCCGTGATCATGATCGTGCGGATCCCCATGCGCCGCAGCTGCAAGAAGCGCTCGCGGATCCCGCCCTTGACGATGTCCTTGAGCTCGATGACACCCATCACGACCGCGCCATCCGCAACAACCAGCGGCGTCGAGCCGCGACGCGAAACGGCGTCCACGTCGGCGCGTACGGCGTCCGGCACCGTTCCGCCCGCGGCAAGGGCGGAACGGATCACGGACTCTGCCGCACCTTTGCGGATCTGCCGCGGCCCCAGGTCGACGCCGCTCATGCGCGTCTGCGCCGTGAAAGGCACGAAGACCGCACCGGCGGCCGCCATGTCGTGCTCGCGCAACTGGTGCCGCTCCTTGGCGAGGACCACGATGCTGCGGCCCTCGGGAGTCTCATCCGCCAGCGAAGCGAGCTGCGACGCTTCGGCGAGCGCGAACTCGGTCACTCCCGGCGCCGGCAGGAATGCGGCCGCCTGGCGGTCACCCAACGTGATCGTGCCGGTCTTATCGAGCAGCAGGACGTCCACATCACCGGCCGCCTCGACCGCGCGGCCGGACATGGCGACGACATTCGCCTGCGTGAGCCGGTCCATGCCGGCGATGCCGATAGCAGACAACAGCCCGCCGATCGTGGTGGGGATCAAGCACACGAGCAGCGCACAGAGCACGGTCAGGCCGATCGCGTGGCCGCTTCCTGATGCATGCACCGCGAAGGCGGAGAACGGCATGAGCGTGGCACAGGCCAGCAGGAAGACGAACGTGAGGGCCGCAAGCAGGATGTGCAGCGCGATCTCATTCGGCGTGCGCTGCCGCTTGGCGCCCTCGACCATGGCGATCATGCGGTCGAGGAACGCCTCACCCGGCTCCGCGGTGGCGCGCACGATGATCACGTCGGACAGCACACGCGTGCCGCCCGTGACCGCGCTGCGGTCACCGCCGCTTTCACGGATCACCGGCGCGCTCTCGCCAGTGATGGCGCTCTCGTCGACCGACGCGACGCCTTCGACGACCTCGCCATCGCAAGGGATGCTCTGGCCGGCGATGACCCTGACGAGGTCGCCCTTCCGCAGCACGGTCGACGGCACCGTCTCGAGCTCGCCATCCGCGCGCACGCGATGAGCCACGACGTCCTGGCGCGCGCGGCGAAGCGCATCGGCCTGGGCCTTGCCGCGGCCCTCGGCCATCGCTTCGGCGAAGTTCGCGAACAGAAGGGTGAACCACAGCCACACCGCGATCGCCCCGGCGAACCCGGCATCGGAGCCGGCGTGACGAAGCGCGTCGATCCACAACAGGCTCGTGAGCAGCGCGCAGAGTAGGACCACGAACATCACGGGATTGCGCCACTGGTGACGCGGGTCGAACTTGAGGAACGCCTCGCCGATCGCGCGCCGGATGATCGGTGGGTCCAGCAACGGGCGGCTGCGCGCAGAATGCGCGGGGCTCATCGCACCCCTCCTGCCGCGAGCGGTGTGATGGCCAGTGAGAGCAACTGCAGATGCTCGGCGATCGGCCCCAGTGCGAGTGCCGGGAAGAACGTGAGGGCGCCCACGATGACGACGATGGCGGCGAGCAGCGCCACGAAGAGCGGCGTGTG
The DNA here is from genome assembly GCA_025360715.1 of Candidatus Eiseniibacteriota bacterium. Classification (GTDB taxonomy): domain Bacteria; phylum Eisenbacteria; class RBG-16-71-46; order RBG-16-71-46; family RBG-16-71-46; genus CAIXRL01. Next base: position 5,878 of record JANYBS010000128.1, read on the forward strand.
CGTGGGCAGCGTGCCGGCGCCGGCCTCGAGACGCGGGCGTTTCACGAGCGCTCCGGCCAGCGCGAGTGCCGGGATGGCGACCCAGAAGCGGCCGGCGAGCATGGCCAGTCCGAGCGCGATATCGTAGAAGGGCGTCGCGGCGTTCAGGCCCGCGAAGGCGCTGCCGTTGTTATTGGCCGCCGACGAGAATGCATAGAGCACCTGGCTGAATCCATGCGGGCCGGGATTCGAGATCGACGACGATCCCGCGGGCGACATGACCGCGAACGCCGCGCCCACCTGTACGGCGACGCTGGGGAGCAGGATGACCAAGGCCGCCATCTTGATTTCGAATGCCTCGATCTTCTTGCCCAGGTATTCCGGCGTCCGTCCGACCATGAGCCCGGCCATGAACACGGCGACGAGTGCGAAGATGAGCATGCCGTACAGGCCCGATCCCACACCGCCGAAAACGACTTCGCCCAACTGGATCAGGACCATGGGGACCAGCCCACCCAGGGGGGTGAACGAATCCAACATGCCGTTCACCGATCCATTCGAAGCGGCGCTCGTCCACACCGCCCAGATCGCGGTCTCCGCGGTGCCGAAGCGGGCCTCCTTGCCTTCCATGTTCCCGGTCGGGTGCTGAAGCGAGCCGCCATCGGCCACATGCATCGCGGCGAGCCGCGGATCGCGGGACTGCTCCGCCAGGATGCACGGAATCGCCGCGGCGATCAGCAACAACAGCATGGCGGCGAAGATCGCGGCGCCCTGCCGGCGATCGCGGACCATCTCGCCAAAGGTGAAACACATCGCTGCAGGCAACAGCAGGATCGCAAGGGTCTCCAGGGCATTCGCCAACGGCGTCGGGTTCTCGAGAGGATGGGCGGAATTGGCGTTGAAATAGCCGCCGCCATTCGTGCCGAGTTGTTTGATGGCGATCTGGCTGGCGACCGGCCCCAGAGGGATGCGCTGCTCGCCACGCGGCGCGCCTTGCGCGGTGTGACCGGCCTCGATCAGGCGGACGCGGGCCTCCCCGCGGAACGACTGCACGACCCCTTGCGAGACGAGTGCGATCGCGAGCACGACCGCGAGCGGCAGCAACAGGTGCACCGTGGACCGCGCCAGGTCGACCCAGAAGCTGCCAAGCGTGCCGGCGCTGCGACGAGCGAATCCCCGGATGACGGCAGCCGCGACCGCGATCCCGGACGCCGCCGAGAGGAAGTTCTGCACGGCGAGCCCCGCGCATTGCGTGAAGATGCTCATCGTCTGCTCGCCGCTGTAGCTCTGCCAGTTCGTGTTGGTGACGAAACTGACGGCCGTGTTGAACGCAAGATGAGCGGGCACACCGGGAAGCCCAGCCAGGTCCAGCGGCAGAATCGCTTGCAGACGCTGCATCGCATACAAGACGAGTACGCTCACGAGACTGAAGCTCAGGAATGCACCCGCGTACGCCATCCACGACATCTCTTCGTCGGCGGCGATGCCCGCGGCCCGCAGGAGCAGGCGCTCCAGGCCGCCCGTGACGGGACTGAGCACATGCGGCCGACCCTCGAGCACCCGCGCCAGATGCATGCCGATCGGTGGCGCGAGGATCACGAGCAGAATGATCTGGATACCGAGCACCCACCATCCATGAGGATCCATCAGAAGCGCTCCGGCCACAAAAGGGCGTAGACGAGGTACGCGGCAAGGAGGATCGCGAGCACGATGGCAAGGATGATCATGAGCGCCTCAGCGAAGCCGGCCGCAGAGGCGCACGAGTCCCCACGACAGGATGAAGAAGACGAGCAGCAGGCTCACGCACAGCAGTTCCATGGATCGGTTCCTCCGCAAAGGTGACAAGGGAAGTATCTGCTGCTGCGCATCAAGGCCGCGTCAATATCGCGAACTCGCCCGCAAGCGGTTGCGCGTGACCGCGCCGCGCGGTAGACCTCGAGCGGCAGGATCACGGGAGGACAGATGACCAAAGGCAGAGCGGAGCCCCCAGCCGAAGGACACTTCCGCATGCATGGCCGCGAGGATTCGTTCGCGCGCCTCACCGTGCAGCGGCATGACCGCGCGGCGCGTTCACGGCGGGCGCTGAAGACTCTGGGCATCACGTGGGGCTGCGCGGTGATCGCGGTCTTCCTGCCGGTCCTGCACTTCGTGCTTGTGCCGCTCTTGCTTGTGGCGGGTCCCGTGCTGGCCTACCAGAAGTCGCGGGAGTCCGTGACCCTCCTGACCGCCACCGGGCCCTGTCCGGCGTGTCATGCGCCACAAGACCACCGCCTGAACGCGGCCGCTCGGGAACGCCTTGTCCTGCGCTGCGAAGCTTGCGGCCGGGCGCTGGAATTGTGGCCCGCCGCGGCCCTGCTCGAGCCCTCTGCGAGCACCCCGCACAAGACTTGACCACTCTGGTAGGCTCCGGCCATGCGCCATCTCCCGCTCGCTGTGCCCGTGCTATTGCTGCTTGTCTCGCCCGTCGCCGCCTTGGCCGCGGCTTCCGCATCGACGCCGGTCTCCACCACCTCGTCTGCTCCGCACAGCGTCTCGAGATCCGCGCTCCCTTGGATCGAGGATGACTATGCTGCCGCGATCGCCAAAGGGCGCGCCCAACATCTGCCCGTCTTCGTCGAAGTCTGGGCGCCGTGGTGTCATACGTGCCGGTCGATGAAGGCCTATGTCTTCACGGATCCTTCGTTGCAGCGTCACGCGAAGGAGGTCGTCTGGCTGGACATCGACTCCGAGAACCCGCGCAACGCAGCCTTCCGTAAGAAATATCCGTGCGAAGTGCTGCCGAGCATGTTCGTGATCGATGCCACGCGAGAACAGGCGACGCTGCGCTGGATCGGCGGCGCCACGATCGCGCAGTTGCACACCCTGCTCGACGATGTGCACTCGGGCGGTGGCACACCGCCGGCCATGCTCGCCAAGGTCACCTTCGCGGACAGCACCTTCGGGGCGGGCGACAATGCCGGCGCCACCCATGCGTATGAAGCGGTGCTGGCCGGCGCGCCCGCGGGTTGGCGCGGGCGCAACCGCATCGTCGAATCACTCATGTACGCGTATTCGCGCACCCATCAGGACAAGGAAGCCGTCGCGCTGGCGCGCCAGGTGCTGCCGGATTTCGGTCGTACACTTTCGGCGATGAATGTCGCTTCGTTGGGGCTGGATGCCGCCGTATCGCTCGCCGACTCCGTGCCCTCCGCGGCGCAAGCGGTGGACATTCACGAGCTCGTGCTCGCGGGCACGGCGCTCGTGCGCGACACGTCGTTCGCGGCCGCAGCTGATGACCGCTCGGGGGAATACATCTCGCTGCTGGGCGCCACGGATGCATTTCACGATGACGCCGCCCACAAGGCTGTTGCTGCGGAATGGGCGTCGTACCTCGAAGGCCAAGCGGCACGCGCACGAACGCCGGACCAGCGCGCCGTGTTCGATCCTCACCGGTTCTCGGCGTACCTCGAGCTGGGCCAGCCGGAACGGGCGCTGCCCATGTTGCAGGCGTCCGAGCGCGACATGCCCGACGACTACAACCCCCCGGCGCGGCTCGCCAACACCTACAAGGCGCTCAAGCGCTGGGATGAGGCGCTCGCCGCGAGTGATCGCGCCATGGCCAAGTCGTACGGGCCTCGGCGGCTTCTCATCTATCAGTCGCGCGCCGACATCTACGAAGGCCGCGGCGACAAGCCAGCAGCGCGACGGACGATCGAAGAGGCCATCGCGTACGCGGAGGCCTTGCCCGAAAGCCAGCGTTCGGCGACCATGATCAACGCACTGCGCAAGCGGCTTGCGTCGATGGCCACGAGCTGAGACTCGCGGGCGGCACGCGCGCACCAGCATCCCCGGAGCTCCCCCTCACTTCAGGAGAACCACTCGCATGAAGCGGACCTTTCTCACGGTCGCAGCACTGGCGGCCGCAACGATCGCACTGATCGCCCTCTCGGGTTGCAAGGGTGGCGCGTACGGCACCACAGACATCAAGCGGCTGCTCGATGATCCTTCCCAGTACGATCACAAGACCGTGCGCATCGCGGGCACGGTGACCCACGCGATCGGGCTCATGGGTTATGGCGGCTACACGGTCGATGACGGCACCGGATCGCTGCCCATCGTGTCCGAGGGCAACGGTGCGCCGCGCGACGGCGCCAAGGTCGGTGTGCAGGGCGAGTTCCGCTCAGCGTTCACTTTTCAAGATAAGAGCGTGGCGGTGATCATCGAGAAGAGCCGCCGGACGTACTGAACCACCGTCTCATGAAGGACGCGAAGGCCCGCCGGCGAAGTCACCGGCGGGCCTTCGCGTGAGGTCGCCCGCACCGCGAACCTAGCCGGTGACCTTGTACCGCAACAAGGATTCGACCGTCGTGGGCGCCAGCTTGGCGCGGCCGCCCAGCCCCTCGAGCTCGATCACGAACAGCACCGCCGAGACTGTGGCGCTCAATTGGTGCACAAGCTGGATGGTCGCCGCGGCGGTCCCGCCCGTGGCCAAAAGGTCGTCCACCACGACCACGCACGCACCCTTCGAGAGAGAGTCGGCGTGAAGCTCGAGCGTGTCTTCTCCATACTCGAGCGAATACACTTGACGCACGGTCTTCCCGGGCAGTTTGCCGAACTTCCGCGCCGGCACGAACGGCACACCCCACCGCAGCGCGAGCGGCGCGCCGAAGATGAAACCGCGTGACTCGATGGCAACCACGGCATCGGGCTTGGCCACACGGGCTGCAAGCTGGTCGACCGCGGAAGCGAAAGCAGCGGGATCACTCAAGAGCGGCATGATGTCCTTGAAGATGATGCCTTTCTTGGGGAAGTCCGGGATGTCGCGGATACGGCTCGAGAGATCGACCACGATGTCCTCCTGGAGTGCGGCTTTGAGCTAGTGGACCGTATCGTTCGAACAGCCATCATCGGTCAACTCGATCGCGTGCCGCAGCTTGTCGAGGGCTCGCGCCTCGATCTGGCGCACGCGCTCGCGCGAGATGCCGAAGTGTTCGCCGGTCTCCTGTAAGGACCGCGCGATGCCGTCGTGGAAACCATACCGGATGCGGATCACCTGTTCCTCCCGCTGTGACAGCGAGCGCAGCAGGCGGTCGATCTTCTCATGCTCGAGTTGGAGCTCGACCAAGCGCTCGACGCTCGTGACCTCGCCGCCCAGATCCTCGGCCGAGAGTTGTTCGAACGCATCCACGCCTTGATGCTCATCGAGCGAACGCATGCCGACGACCAGGGCCTGCAGACGCTGAGCGCGTTCGGCTGAGATCTCGAGCTCGGCGGCGATCTCGGCGATCGATGGCTCGCGTCCCATGCGCGCGCGCACCACTCGCTCGGCGCGCACGAAGCGGTTCACCTGCTGGAACATCTGCACCGGGATACGAACCGCGCGCGAGTGATCGGCAAGGCCGCGCAGGATCGCTTGGCGGATCCACATCGCCGAGTAGGTGCTGAAGCGCACGCCGCGTTCCGGATCGAAGCGGTCGACCGCATGGATCAGCCCCATGTTGCCTTCCTCGATCAGATCCAGATACGGAAGGCCGCGATTGCGGTATGGCCGCGCGATGTGTACGACGAGCCGCAGGTTCGCGAGGATCATGCGCTTGCGGGCATTCTCATCACCCGCGCGAGCGCGGGTCGCCACGGCGAGGAGTTCCTCGTGCGGCATGAGCTTCACACGTCCGATCTCGTTCAGGTACAGGTCCAGGATGTCTCGCTCGGGCTCGCCGCGCAGCTCCTTGCGATCGAGCCGCGCCGGGGTGGCTTCCTCGTCCTCGGGCATCTGCACGCCCGCCGCTTGCATCTGCGCGCGGAACGCCTCGAACCGGTCGTCGTCGAAATCCGGGTCCACGAGTAACGCTTCGTAGTCGCGCTGCGTCATGGCGCCGCTCAGGATCGCGGCACGACGCGCTGCGGCCAGACGCTGTTCGAAAGTGACGAGTTCGGGGCCTTCCATTGGGATCCTTTGCTGATCTAGTCATGCGATGTTGTCAGGCGATGTTGTCAGGCGGTGTTGTAGCGCGATGTCGTCAGCCGACCACCCGGAACCCAACCTGCTGCGCGTCGCGATCGCCCCACGATTCGAGCACTTCGATCACGCGCGCGTACGCTGGCCCCATGCGCACGATCTCCACGAACGCCTGCAGTGCCGCCGCTGGGGCTTCGGCGCGAACCTCGACGCTGCCGTCGGAAAGGTTCCGGACCGTCCCGGAGACCTGGAGTTCCTGGGCGCGCTTCTGAACGAACCTCCTGAACCCCACTCCCTGTACTCGACCTCGAATGACCAGGTCCACAGATGCCATGCCGCGAGCATCGTGCAACGTGCCGGAGGGCGCAAACCCGCGCAGGCGGAACCGCTGCAGCTTGAAATGACAGCGGACCCGCCGTTGAGGGCGGGTCCGCCTGCCACTTCAATGGTCGGGGCGAGAGGATTTGAACCTCCGACCCCCTGGTCCCGAACCAGGTGCGCTACCGGGCTGCGCTACGCCCCGACGAAGAGGTGGTGCTGCTGCCGCGGGGCCCTGCGGAGCCACCGTCAAACGGTTGCTCCAGAAGCGTTTCCGGGAGAGGCCCTCCTCTGCGGCGGCGTGGACCCTAGCACACGGTTGGCCGCCCCTGCAAAATCGCCGCAGGGCGCTCAGTCCAGCGTGAGGCCCCAGTTCGCCATGGCCGCGATCGCCTTGTGGTCCGTGAGCTCGAGCTGCATCGGTGTGACCGACACGTAGCCGTCGTGGAGGGCATGGAAGTCGGTCCCGGGGTCCGGCTTCCAGATCGGATCCTCACCGCCGATCCAGTAGTAGTCGCGGCCGCGCGGGTCGACCTTCTTGACCAGCGTGTCCTGATAGACGCGCGAGCCCAGCCGCGTGAGCTGCAATCCCTTCATCTCGGCCTTGGGCAGGAACGGGAAGTTCACGTTGAGCAGCATCTTCTCGGGCACGCCGCGCTCGAGCACATGCCGCACGATCCGGCCCACCATGGCGGCAGGCTCGGCGAAGTCGGTGGGCTTGCGCGTGACCAAGGAAGCCGCCACCGCCGGCACGCCTTGCAGCACGCCCTCGAGCGCAGCCGCCACCGTCCCCGAGTAGAAGACGTCCTCGCCCATGTTCGGCCCGTGGTTGATACCGGAGACCACGAAGTCCGGCTTGTCGATGAGCTTGCCGTGGAATGCGATCAGCACGCAGTCCGTGGGGGTGCCGTCGACGCTATAGACGTCGTCGCCGTGCGGATGGATGCGCAGCGGGCGGTGCAACGTGAGCGCCTGGGACATGGCGCTCTGGTTGCGATCAGGCGCGATCACCGTGACGCGGCCGAATGGCAGGAGTTGCTTGCGGAGTTGCAGCAGCGCCGGCGAATGCAAGCCGTCGTCGTTCGTGACCAGGAAATGCATGCTCACCCTTTCGGCTGCGGTTTCGGCTCGAAGCTCAGCCGTAGCATCATGCCCACGATCCGCGGGACATCCCGTGTGGGACTCAGATGACTCGTCTCATCGCCATAGACCGTGGGGATCGGGACTTCGGCGACACGGAATCCCAGACGTGCCGCACGGACGGCCATCTCGGTTTCAACTTCATAGCGGCTGGCGCGCACCGGGGTCGCCTGCACGACGCGGCGGCGATACAGGCGATAGCCGCACTGGCTGTCGTGGATCGGTGCACCAGCGATCGCCGAGCACCAGGCGCTCGAGAACGCATTGGCGAAACGCCGGGACGGCGGCATGTCGGGCGTAAGTTTGCGAACGCCAAAGACAAGGTCGGCGCCTGCTTCTGCAGCGGCGACGAACGATGGGAAGCATTCGGGCGGGTGCTGGCCGTCGGCATCGAGCGTGACCACGCCATCGAAATCAGCAAGCGCTTCGAAGCCAGCGAGCAGCGCGTGGCCCTTCCCACGGTTCGCCGCGAAGGCGAGCACCCGAGCGCCGAACTGCCGTGCGACCTGCGCCGTGGCATCGCGCGAGCCGTCATCCACGACCAGCACGTGCGGCGGCGACGGCAAGGCCTGCAGCCCCAGTAGCACCTCGCCCACATGCGCAGCGGCCTGGTATGCGGGCACGAGGGCCGCGATGCGCAGACTCACGCGAGACCTTCGGGCAATGGCTCGAACGCCGCCCACTGTCCCGGACACCGGGTGAGCCAGCGCTCCACGGCTGCGCGGTACCCGCCATCGCGGCACTCTTCGGAGCTCAGCGGCGCTTCGCAGACCAGCGCGTGCCGCGTGGCGCTCAGCCGAACCACCGCGGCGGGCAGCACCAACGCCCCGGTGCGCCGGGCCAGTGCTGCCGCGGATGCGCAGACCGACCCCCCATGCGGCGTGCCCGGATCGGCGGGGCGGTCGCCCATGATCGCCAACCATTGCCCATCGCGCAGCAATGCGGCGGCATGGGTGAGCCTTGCGCGCACGGGTAGCAGCTGCAGTCCGAACGCTGAACGGCGCCGGGCGAAGAACTGCTCGACACCGGCATCGGCGTGCGGCCGCGCTGCCAAGTGGAGCGGGATGCCGTTCGCGCCGAGCCACGCGGCGCCCCATTCCCAGTTACCCAGGTGTGCCGAGAGCAGGATCACGCCGCGGCGGCTGTCACGCGCGGCCTGAAGATGCTCGGCACCCTCGAGCTCAACGGCGTCCATGAGGTCGGCCGGGCGCATGCGCTGCAACCGCAGGAAGTCGGCAAAAGCGAGCGCGAAGGTCTCGAAGGACTCGCGGGCCAGCGCGCGGCGCTTGGCTGGCGTCGCGGCCGGCAGGAGCCGCGCCAGATTGTCCTCGGTGGCTCTGCGGGCCGGCAGGTGAGCGGCGAACGCCGCGCGAGCCAAGGACCGCGCCAGGGCGTCCGCGGTGCGACGCGGCAACGCTCTCGTGGCCAATTCGGCGGCCTGATACGCGAGATGGGTGACCATGGGCGCGTCGTGTGCGGAAAGAGTGAGTGGTCGGGGCGACTGGATTTGAACCAGCGACCCCCTGCACCCCATGCAGGTGCGCTACCGGGCTGCGCTACGCCCCGACCGTGTTCCGCGTGCAGATGCGGGCGAGCAATCTAGCCTGTGAAGCGCTTTCGCGCAACCGCGCCGCCCGCGATGCGCGGTGGCGGCGCCTTGCGGCCCGGAGTTCAACCGACCTTGGTAGGCTCGGGATCGTGCTCCGGCAGCGGTGTGCCGGGCTTTGTACGCGCACCACTGGGGGCGCGTTCGCGCAACCGCGTGACGATATCGCGCAGGCCTTCGCGGACCTCGAGCAGGATCATGCGGCGATCGGCATTCTCGAAGCCCAGCTCGACCTGCGGCGAATCATCTTTGCGTTCATCGAGCAGCGTGCGACGGGCGCCGGCGATCGTGAAGCGGTTCTCGTAGAGAAGCTCCTTGATCCGCAGGAGGAGCTTGACCTCGTCGGGACGGTACATGCGGTTGCCGGCGCGGTTCTTCTTGGGGCGCAGCATGCTGAACTGCGTCTCCCAGTAGCGCAGTACATGCGGCTTCACGTCGAGCATCTCGCTCACTTCACTGATCGAGCGATAGAGCTTGCTGTCAGCCTCGGTCGTGATCTTCCGGATCGCCACGCGCATCCCCCTCTTCCGGCGCGCCTCTCAGCTCTCGCTCTTGAGGTCGCGCGTCATCAACGTCTGCATCGCCTCGCGAGGATCGCGGCCCTCGAGAAGCAGCGCACAGACTTCTTCGGTGATCGGCAGCTCCACGCCGTGTGCGCGACCAAGGTCGCGGGCAGCGCGCGCCGTGTTCACCCCCTCGGCGACCATGACCATGGCGCCCAGGATCTGCTCCAGCGATTCTCCCCGGCCCAGCCGCTCGCCGACGTGGCGATTGCGGCTGTGGCGGCTCATCGCTGTGGCGATGAGGTCCCCCATACCGGTCAATCCGAAGAACGTCTCGCGCTGGGCCCCCATCGCGACGCCGAGTCGGCTGATCTCAGCGAGGCCACGGGTGAGCAACGCACCCTTGGTGTTATCGCCAAAGCCCAGACCGTCACAGACACCCGCGGCGATGGCGATGACATTCTTGAGCGCGCCTCCGTACTCGCAGCCGATCACATCGGCGTTGGTGTAGACACGCAGTCGCGGTGAAGCGAACAGGGACTGCACCGTGCGGGCGCGGCTCTCATCGGCGCAGGCCGCGACGATCGAGGTGGGGATCGCTGCTGCCACCTCTTCCGCGTGACTCGGGCCGGTGAGCGCGACCGGCGTGGGATCGCCGAGCGCTTCGGCCAGGACCTCGCTCATGCGCCGCAGGGTCACCAGTTCCAACCCCTTGCTGGCACAGACCGGGATACCGCCGCCGCCTCGCGCGAGGACCTCGCCGGCCACCGAGCGGACCACCTGGGACGGGACCACAAACAGCGTGACCTCGGCCCCTTGAAGTGCTTTCTCCAGTTCCGGCTGCACCTTAACGCCAACCGGTAGCGGGATGCCAGAGAGAAACTTGCGGTTCTCCCGTGTTTCCGTCAACTCGGCCAGATGCGCGCGATCGTTTCCCCAGAGACGCGTGTCGTGTCCCAGATGGGCGAGATGGATCGCCAGGGTCGTGCCCCACGAACCGGCCCCGAGGACCGCTACGACGCTCATGACTTCCCCCGGGTGAAGGCGAATCGGCGTTCCTCGCCGCGCAGCAGCCGGGCGATGTTGTCCTTGTGCCGCACGATCACCAGCAGCGCGAGTAGCGCGCCGACGCCGAAGACCGGGCTGCGCAAGCCGGAGGGGCTCCAGAAGCCCAGCGCCACGGTGAAGGCCAGCGAGCCCAGGATGGAGCCCAGCGAGACGTAACGGGTGGCCAGCAGCGTCACCAGGAACACGCTGGCAAAGACACCGAAGGCCTGCGGCGAGAGCGCGATCAGGACCCCGGCTGTGGTGGCGACCCCTTTGCCGCCCTTGAAGCCGGCGAAGATGGTGAATACATGCCCCGCCACGGCCGCCAGGCCTGCGACCACGGCACACCACTCGTGGCCTCCGGGAAAGCTCTGTGTAAACAGCTGGCCCGGGAGCAGCCACACGGGCAGGGCGCCCTTGAGGATGTCCAGCACGAGCGTCAGGACCCCCAGCGACGGCCCCAGAGTCCGGTAGACGTTCGTGGCGCCCAGGTTCTTCGAGCCCACGGTGCGGACATCGATACCGCGGGCGAGGCCCAGCCACAGCCCGAATGGCAACGAACCGCTGAGATAGCCGAGCAGCACGACCAGCGCCAAAGCCACCGCGGAGGCCCTCCTATTCGCTCTTCTTCACCTTGAACTTGAGGGGAGTGCCCTTGAAGCCGAAGTGCTCGGTGAAGTGCGACCACAGGAACCGCCGGTAGTTCTCCGTCAACCTTGAAGGCGCGTTCACGAAGAACGTGAACGTCGGCGGCCGAACGCCGGTCTGGGTCATGTAATAGATCTTCGGAGACTTGCCAGCCGAGTTGCTGGGCAGGCCACGCTTCTTCTGCACGAGGTTGAGCCACTCGTTCAGGTCGTGGGTCGAGATGCGGCGGCTGTTCTCGGTCGCGCGTTGTGCGACGTATTCCGGCAGCTTCGCCAGATGGATGCGCTCGGTGGCCGAGATCGGATGCGAAGGGATGTCGGACAGTGTCGGGAAACGGCGGGCGCGCTCGGCGGTGATGTCCTTCCACGCCTTCTCGCGGTCCTCGATCAGATCCCATTTGTTGTAGAGGATCATGAGCGCGCAGCCCGCATCGAGCGCGTGGTGTGCGAGCCGCGCCTCCTGCTTCTCGAAGCCCTGCTTGGAATCCACCACCAGGCACGCCACGTCAGAGCGCTCCAGAGCATTGAGCGCGCGCATGATCGCGAAGAACTCGGCTTGGTCGTCGAAGATCGCCTGACGGCGGATGCCGGCGGTATCGACCAGGATGAAGCGGCCGTGGTCGGTCTTCCATTCCGCGTCGATGGGATCGACCGTCGTGCCCGCGACGGGCTCGACGATCACCCGCTCCTCGCCCAGCAGCGCGTTCACGATGCTCGACTTGCCCACATTCGGGCGCCCGACGATGGCCACGCGCGCATCGGGGCGCTCTTCCACATCGGTCTCGGGCGGCAGCAACGCGAGCACGGCGTCGAGCATGTCGCCGATGCCGAAACCGCCCTCGGCGGCGATCGGCATGGGATCGCCCAGCCCTAGGCGGTGGAAGTCATGGACGATGGCGTCGCCCGGCTTGTCGACCTTGTTCACGACCACGATCGACTTGCGGCCGGTGCGGCGCAACTGCGCACCGATCGCCGCGTCGAGGTCGGTCACGCCCGTTAGCGCATCGACCACGAAGATCACCGCGTGCGAGTGGCCGATCGCGGCCTCGGCCTGGCGGCGGATATCGGCGTCGCGACCTTCCGAGGATTCCGGTAGGAAGCCACCCGTGTCCACGAGTACGAAGGGCCGGCTGTTCCATTCCGTGCGGACGGCGTTGCGGTCCCGGGTCACCCCCGGCCGGTCATGCGTCACCGCCCGCCGCTCTCCGATGATGCGGTTGAAGAGCGTGGACTTGCCGACATTCGGCCGGCCGATGATGCAGACGACGGGGACGGACATAGGAGATTCACTGCTTCCTTGAAAGACAGGAACGCGCGCCACATGGCTGCTGGAAGCAGTGGCGCGCCTTGAGGTCCTGCGTAAGATGGAGCGGGCAACGGGGGTCGAACCCGCGACCTCAAGCTTGGGAAGCTCGCGCTCTACCAACTGAGCTATGCCCGCGAGACCATGGATATGGCCAACAAGAGGCGAAACTAGAGGCCATGGGGACGGGTGTCAATCATGCGCCAAACGCTTCCACGCTCCGCAGAATGACATCTCGCAGGCGTTCGGTCCCCTCCTGCCCCGGCAATCCGTGGCCATGAAGCTGGTGGCGGAACCACGTGCGCTGGCGCTTGGCGAGCTGCCGAGTGCGCTGGGTCGTGCGCAGCTCCGCAGCAGCCCGGTCCGCGCCGCCGGCGAGCACGTTCAACGCCTCGTCGTACCCGATCGCGTGCAGCGCGGCGAGCGCGGCGCCCTTGCCGGCTTCGAGCAGCGCTTGCGTCTCGGCGATCAGGCCGCCTGCGAACATCGCGTGGGTGCGCTGCGCGATGCGGTCGCTGAGTTCGGCGCTCTCCCACTGGACGAGGAATATGTGCCAGGTGGCCGCGAGCGCTTGGCGCGCACCACCGGCATGCCAGTCGCTGAGCGCGCGGCCGCTTGTGGCATGCACCTCGAGCGCGCGCACGATCCGCTGACGGTCGCCGGACCCGATTCGCGCGGCGCCCTCGGGATCGAGTCCCGCGAGGCGCTCGTGGAGCGCTTCGGGGCCCCGCGCTTGCAGCTCCTGCATGAGCCCCGCGCGCGTGACCGGGTCATGCGCGGGCAGCGCGTGCAAGCCTTCGGTCAGCGCGCGCACATAGAGACCCGAGCCGCCCACGAACACCGGCGTGACCCCACGCGCGAACATCGCTTCCGCGACCAGGCCGGCCTCGCGCGCGAACCAGCCGGCGCTCGGCCGCTCACCGAGCGCGAGCGCATCGAACAGGTGATGCGGCAGCGCGGCGCGTTCTTCAGGGGTGGGCTTGCCGGTGCCGATCTCGAGTTCACGGAAGACCTGCCGCGCGTCGGCGCAGATCACCTCACCACCGATCGCGCGCGCGACCGCTTCGCCCAGGTCGCTCTTGCCCGATGCCGTGGCGCCGGCGATGAGAACGGCTCGGCGCATCAGCTGCGGCCGAAGCGCCGGTGCAACTCCTCGAGGTCGAGGCGCACGAACGTGGGACGGCCATGCGGATCGCCGTGCGGCCGCGTGGTCGCGAAGAGCCGGTCGACCAGCGTGCGCATCTCCTCGCGTGTGAGCGGATCACCGGCTTTCACGGCGGCATGGCACGCGTGCGAGCGCGCCAGGCGCTCCAGCAGGTCGTCCTGCGCGCTCGCGACCCCTTCACCCATGCCGTCGAGCAAGTCCTGAAGCAATTGCTGCGGGCGTTCCACGCGCAGGCCCGAGGGCACGCCTTGGATCACCACCGTGGGCGGGCCCAATGGCGAAAGATCCCAGCCGAGCTGCTGCAGATGCGGGCCCACCTCGAGCAACAGGTCGAACTGCGCGCGCGTGAGATCGACGAGCACCGGGAAGAGCAACCCTTGCGCACTGCCCTGTTGACCCTCGAGCCGGGCGCGCGCCTCTTCGTACAGGATGCGCTCATGCGCCGCGTGCTGGTCGACGATCACCATGCCGCCGCGCACCGGAGCGAGGATGTACGTACGATGCAACTGCCAGAGCTCCGGCTCACTCTGCGGCGCGGCAGAAGCGGCCGGGGCCATGAGCGCTGCAGCGCTGCCGCCGCTCGGGATGGCCGAGGGCTCAGGCGGCGGCGGCGCAGGCAGTCCCAGGCCCAGCTGCGACTCATCGACCGGCGGCGACTCGCGCACGCGGTCGGCCCACGCGGGCTGCGCCATCTCGGTCTCGCTGCCGCCGCGCACCACGGTGAATGGTGGGTAAAGGCTCGAGAGCGGTTGCGCGCACGCGCCCGCAACGAGCGAGAAGACCGAGTCGTCATCAGCGAAACGCACCTCGCGCTTGGTCGGATGCACGTTCACATCCAACCGGTCCGCCGGCACATCAAGCCATACTGCCGCCGATGGGAATCGGCCGCCCGGTAGCAGGTTGCCGTACGCATGCCGCAATGCCTGCGAGAGGGCCGGGCTCTGCACCCAGCGGCCATTCACGAGGAACACCTGACCCTCGCGCGTGGCGCGCGCATGTTCTGGCAGGCCGAGCAGTGCGTACACGCGCATGTCGCCGCGTTCGCCGCTTGCTTCGAGCAATTGATCGGCGTGCCGCGCCCCCCAGATCTGTGCCGCGCGCTCACGGCGAGTGGCGGCAGCGCCCCAGTCGAAGCGCGCTTTTTCGTCGACCACCAGTCGGAATCCGGTTTCGGGCTTGGCCAGCGCATAACTCTCGATCATGCGGATCGAGGCGCGCAGTTCGCCGCCGGGCGTGTTGAGGAATTTGCGGCGAGCTGGCGTGTTGAAGAACAGCTCGCGAACCTCGACCGTGGTGCCCGGTGCGCGCGCGATGGCACCGCGCGCGTGGATCGACCCACCTTCGACCTCGACGAACGCAGCGGCGTCCGCGCCTGCAGGGCGCGAGGTCAAGCGCAGCTTGGCGACAGCGGCGACGCTCGGTAGCGCCTCACCGCGAAAGCCCAGCGTCGAGAGCGCGTCGAGATCCTCGAGCGCGACGAGCTTGCTTGTGGCATGACGCTCGAGCGCCAACTCGAGTTCACTGGCGACGATCCCCACGCCGTCATCCGCGACACTGAATGCCTGATCGAGCGCGCGTTCTACCCGCACCTCAACGCTGCGGGCGCCGGCGTCGAGTGCGTTCTCAAGGATCTCTTTGAGTGCGGAGAGCGGCCGCTCGATGACCTCACCCGCGGCGATACGCGAAGCGGTCTCCGGCGACAGCAGGCGGATGGATCGGGGCACTGAGGTCTCCTGTCGGTGACCTCGCATCATGGCGGCGCTCTCTAGAGCGGTCAAGCCACGCTGCGCGCAGCGTCCCCTAGCGGCGGCTCTGCCTGCGGCGGCGGTGGATCGCGCTCATCGCATCGACTCAGCGCCGGCTGAGCCAGGCGCCGGCAGCGCCCAGGAACGCTTCCGCATCCTCGGGCCCGGCCATCGCCACGTGCTGGTCGATGATCGCCGGAGCCGGCGTCGCGCCTCCCGTCTCACGCCACGCGGTGTCCCAGAGCGCCAGCAATCGGCGACGCAGATGCAGGAAGCCTTCGGGCGGTCCGGCCGTGAGCAGCAGCACGCTGCCTTGCGCAGAACGGCAGATGCAATCCGTGTCGCGGATCTGCCCGGGCAGCCAGGTGGCCAGCGTCTCGATGGCATCGGGCGCTTCGGGAAAATCGATGCGATGGAGTTCGAAGCGCATCCGGTCGTGACGATTGCGTTCGAGCGACAACTCGATACGCGCGCGGAACTCCTCCTGCTCGAGCCAACCGGAGATGCGCTGTGGAGTGTAAGGGAACGACGCGCCGGCACGTTCGCGATCCTCTTCATCCCACGTGGTGCGCAAGTCCTCGACCATCTTCTGCCACTGTGACCACCCGGACTC
Organism: Candidatus Eiseniibacteriota bacterium; assembly: GCA_025360715.1. Lineage (GTDB taxonomy): Bacteria > Eisenbacteria > RBG-16-71-46 > RBG-16-71-46 > RBG-16-71-46 > CAIXRL01. The sequence goes on from JANYBS010000128.1 coordinate 21,882, forward strand.
CGGATCGATGTTCGCGGCCGCCAGTACACCACGGCGCTGCGTCGTACGGAACGGCCACGCGCCCCACGCCTTGCCCTTGCCCGGCTCCGACAGCCGGGTCACGACCTGCGGCGTACCAAGTTCATTCGCCAGGTCGATGAGCCCTTTGAGGAGCTTGTCCTCGGGGCCGACCTGGGCGACCAGTTGCAGTTGCACGCTGTCACCCGCGTGCAGTTCGGCCGTACCCGCGCCACTCACACTGACGAGGCTCTTGAGTGCATCTTCCAGGCGATGTCGCGCTTCCGGCGACGGGAAGTCCTCGAGACTGGTGATGACGATCCGCGGGTGCGCGGGCGGGCCCGATGCCGGCGTCGAGATCTTGACCTGCTCGCTCATGTCGGCAAGCGCATGTTCGACGAGCGAATCGAAATCCCTGCCGCCCAGGGTGTGCTCCAGCGCGGCCGCATGCAGCGCCAGCGGCGCGTCGATCGTCGTGCCCGTGGTCGGGGGCGGCGCCGGAGGCGCCGGAGCTCTTAGGAATTCCTGCGGTGTCTGGCTCGGTGTGCCAAGCGCGAGCAGCAGGCTCTCGAGCTGCGTGCGCCTTGAACTGCGCTCGCCGACCAGTGCCAGATCAAAGATCTCGCGCGTCAGGTCAGCAAGGTCGAGCGTGCGCGGCAGCCCACAGAGTTCCGCCACGCGCACGCCGGGATCCTGCGTGCGCTCGCCGGCGACCAGGCGCACGGACACGTCCGGCTGCCGGAGCAGCTCCGGGAGCAAGTCGGCGTCCTGCCAGTCGAAGTCGATGAGGACGACGCGGCGGGGCATCGGATTCGCGGATTCAGTGGTCAAGGTCGCCATGGGATGGTCTCGTGATGGACGGCTGCACGGACCATACCATCGGCCTGTTCCTCGTCTGGCGTGAGGGCGATGGCACACCCACCCATGCGAGAGAGGCGCGCACGTGCAGTTCGCACGTGCACGCCTCTTCATGGATTGCAGGATGCCCGATTCGAAAGCCCGCTAGGGGGCATCTCCCGGCGGCGGGCCCGGGACCGCGGTCTCGCGCATCTTCGCGTCGAGGATTCGGACCGGGAAGCGCTTCTCGAGCCCTGCAAAATACTCACGCAGCCCACGCTCCACCGCCGCGGCGCGCACATTCTGAACGCGAGTCTCGATCTGCTGCGGTTGCGGCGCGAGACGCTCGGCGATCCGGATGCGCGTCAGGCTGTTCGGCAGGTCCAGCCAACCACTGACCTGGCCCACCGCGAGGACCGGCGCACTCTTGTTGCCGAACACCAACGAGTCGATGACCGCCGACCCACCCAAGCCGGTGATGCCGCGCGCAGGCGTGACGCCCTTCGCGACCTCGGGTCCATTCCACATCGCGCCGAGCGAGTCGAAGGACCACCCCGCCGCGAACAGCGAATCGAGTTCCGCCTTCTTCGCATCGAGCGCGCGCTGACCGGCGCCGCGCATGAATTCATCGACCGCGCGAGTGCCGGCGCTCTCCCACGTGGGATGGCTGGGGGGCGTGAGACTGTCGACCCACGTCACCCACGTGCCTTGTCCCTTCATGCGATAGGTCTGACGCATGACCTCACCCGCCTTGAGCTTCTCGAGTATCTGGAAGTAGGGCTGCACGTTCGTGATGGTGATCTGCTCGCCCTTGCTGTGCGTGAACACCTCGAGCGGTACGCCCAGCTTGCGCGCGGCCTCGCGCCCCTGGGCCGGATCACGAATCACGCGCGCGAGGCTGTCGGCGCGCAGATGCGCGATGGTATCGACCTTCGCCTGCGCGCAGGCGCTGGCGACATTCGTGTAGACGAGATCGAGCGGCTGGGTGATCGCGGGCAGATGCTCTTCGCAGCGGATGATGTGATAGCCCACCTCCGTCTTGACAGGCACCGGCGTCAGTTCGCCCGGCTGCATCGCAAAGGCGGCCTTCTCGAACGCATCGAGCATCGTGCCTCGCCCGAACACACCCAGGTCGCCACCCTTGTCCTTGGTCGCCGGATCATCGCTGTTCGCCTTGCAGAGCCGGCCGAAGTCTTCGCCAGCTTTGAGTTGGGCGAGGATGCCCATGGCCTTCTCACGGGCCGCCTTATCGGCTTCCGGGCTCTTGTCGGCCGGCGAGATCAGGATGTGGCGAGCGCGCACTTCTTCGGGGCTCGAGAACTGTTCGATGTGGGCTTCGCGGTACTTCGCGACCTCGGCGCGCGTGAGCTTCACATCGAGTACGTCGATCGGCTTGATCGCGATGCGCGTGAAGTGGATCACGTCGCCCAAGCCGAACTTCTTGGGATCGGCGGCGAAGAGCTTGCGGGCTCCCTCATCGGTCTCCCGGCGCTTCTGGGCCGCGAGCGCGGCACCGAGTGCGGTGCGGGCCTGGTCGAATGTCGGAGTAACCTTGTCGAGCTTGGCGACGGCCTGCCAGACGATCCAGCCACGGGCGTAGGGCACCATGCCGGTGCCCGAGGGCACGCCCTTGCTCCAGATCGTGTCGCTGAGCGCCTTTGCGACGATGCCGGTGTCAAGGTCCGCGCCGGTCGGCGCCGCCGCGGGTTCGCGCAGTTGCAGGCTGGACTCGAGTGCGGGGTCGCGCTTGCCGGTGCTCCACACGCGCAGCAGTTGATCGGCAAGCAGCCGCGCCTGAAGTGTGCGCTGGTCGTGCAGCCAACGGCGGCGAATCTCGTCCTTCACTTCGCTGAAGGGCCGCGAGACGATGCCGCCTACTTTGGTATCGAACGCGGAGTAGTCTGCCAGATGGCCGCGGTAGTAGCGGTCCAGGTCGTCTGCGGAAGGCTCGCCCACGGGAGCGCGTGCCGTGTCCGAACTCGCGTAACGGATCTTCACGCCCGGCGCTGACAGCGAATCACGCAGCGTCGCATACATCGCGCGCTCCTCATTCTCCACGTGGTGCGCGCGCGAATCGCGGCGCAGGATGTTGCGGATCTCGCGAGCCACCTCGCGCAGTTCGGCCGTGTGCGCGGGCTTCACGTCGTCGACGCGCACGATGAGGAAGCCATCGGTTCCCGGGATCGCCTCCGGCAGGACATCGCCCGGTCGGGTACGGAAGACCGAGGCGCCTTGCGCCGCGGAGCCTTGCCAGTAACCCGGGAAGTTGTCCGAGGTGACGATGATGCCGGGCCGCGGCCCGAGGAACGCCGCCGCCTGCTCGAACGGCGAGCCTTTGGCGATCTCTTTGAGCACACTATCAGCGAGCGCATGCATGCGCGCCGTCCATGCACTCAGCGCGGCTGGGATGGCGCGGGCCGAGTCCGTGAGGCCCGGCGTGTTCACGAATGCCACGGTAAGAGTCGCGCGGTCCAGACGGTGGTACTCCGCCGCATGCGCCTTGTAATACTGGAGGACCGCCATCTCGCGCGGCTCGGGAGCGGCACCGGTGAACTCCGCGCGGCGCAGCGACAAGTGCTCGAGCGACGCCAGCGAGAGCTGCCGCGTCGCGGCGGCGCGCAGGTCGGCGTCGACGGGCCGCAGCTTGGTCTCGAGTTGGTCGTTGAGCTTGCGGGCCGCAAGTTGTGCGCGGATGTTCTCGCGCGCGGCAGTGAACGCGGCCGGCTGGGTGGTCTTCACGCTCAGGAAACGATTGGGGTCGAAAGCGCCGTTCGGATTGAAGAAGGGGTCCTTCTTCATCTGTTCCTCGGCAACGAGCGGATCGACCGTCACGCCGGTGCGCGCCGCTTCCTGGATGAGGAGCTGGATACGGATCATGCCCTCGAGCACCTGGCGGCGGATGAGGTCACGGAACTCGCCGGGCAGCTCCTTGCCACCGTTGCGCTGGGCGAACTCGGAGATGGCGAGCACCGAACGCTGGTCGAACTCGTCCTTGTTCACTCGCCGCGTGCCCACCGTCGCGATGGCGGGCTTGGGCGCCGCAGCAGGCGCCTTCGCCGCGGGCGTGAGGGGTGCTTGCGCAAGTGCCGCACCGAGCGGCGCAGCGACTGCGAGTAACATCACGATCGAGAGGATGCGACGGGCATTCACCTTGATGACTCTCCGTAGGTTTCGCCTGCACGACGCTTGACGCGATGCGCCGTGCTGCCTAGCGTGCGCCCGGTATGTGGACGCTCGTGGATTCCGATGCGGTACCGCTCTGGCGACCGAAAGCAGCTGCTCCCGGCGCGACTCTGGTTTTCTCGACCCGCCGCGGTGGGGTGAGTCCCGCGCCGTTCGAATCGATGAATTTGGGGCTCTCGACTGCGGATTCGCGTGAAGCGATCCTTGAGAATCGCCGTCGTCTGCTGCTTGCTTCGGGGCTCTCCCTCGGCTCGCTCGCGACCGCTGGACAAGTCCATGGCGCGCGCGTGGTCGAAGTGAGTGATGCTGGTCATGTCCCCGATTGTGACGCACTCGTCTCGAGCACTCCCGGACTCGCGCTCGCGGTGACCACCGCGGACTGCATGAGCTTGTTGTATCGAGCCTCCGGCACCCGAACGTCACCCGAGGCGGGCACCACGACCGCTGCCGGTGCCGCACATGCGGGCTGGCGGGGAACCGCCGACGGGATGCCGGTGCGGACCCTGGAAGCCGTTTGTGCGCTTGGCCGTTGCGGTCCCGCGGACGTAGAGGTGCACATCGGCCCCTGCATCCGCGGTTGTTGCTATGAAGTCGGTGAAGAAGTCGCTTTGCGCTTCCCCGGGGCCGCAGTCCGCCGCCCGGGTCCGAAGCCGTATCTCGACCTGCCCACTGCGGCGCGGCTCGCACTCGCGGCAGCAGGAGTCCCCGCGACCGCGATCCACGACACCGAGGCTTGCACTGCGTGTGAACCTTACTGGTACTTCTCGCACCGCCGTGACGAGGGCCGGACCGGCCGCCTGTGGGGAGTCGCTGCCGTCACGCGGTGAAACAGTATAACAGCATACCGGCCACCATCGGCACGGGGCTTGACCGCGAATTCACCGCTCGGGGATGACGACGTCCGCTTCACCCCACGCCGAAGCACCGAGCAAAGCGGTCCACTCGAATAGCGCGTCCAGGTCCGCGACGGCCACGTCCCAACCTTCGCCGCGCAGGGCCAGGGCGATGTCCACGACACGTCTCTCGCCATCGGCCGCGAACCACGCGAGGTCGATCGTGGTCATGGCCGTGGGCATGCGGTCCTCCAGCGCTTGAAAGGCGCGGCGAGCATGCTCTCCCGCCTCCTGCCAGCCTTGCTGCCAGTGGCGCATGGGCAATAACAAGGACGGCTGCAGTCGCACCGGCCGCCGCAGCCCTCCGGCCGGGATGGCGATGGGCGGCTCGCGCACGAGCGCGGGTTCGATCTCGCTCTCGAACAGGCTCTCGAGCGCATCCATGGCCGCGGCAAGGCCACCTTCGAATGCTGCGCGCACCGGATGCTCCCGCGGCAGCGCGTATCCCAAGCGCGACACGCTCGCGAGCGCCGCTTGCCCGCGTACGCGCTCCGCCCGCGCACGCACGCGTGGTTCCGCTTCCGCGAGGGCCATCCGCATGCGGCGGTGGGCATCGCGCACGCAGAGTTCGAGCAGCTCGTTCACGGTGCCCGCGTCGGCACACGCGAGTTCCACCGCGTAAGTGGCGGCGCAGCGGGCCGCGTGCGCGAGCGATTCCGGATCGCAACGTTCGGGCGTGTCGAGATCGCTGTGGTAGAAGCGGTCTGGCCACTGGATGAGCATGGGACATGGCACGCCCGCCGCAGGATCGATCCACAGCGCATGATCGCTGCCGCCGGAATAGCGCACCTCGGCGCTGCGCGGCCGTGCACGTGCAGGATCCCACGCCGCGTAGCGGATGCGCGCCAGCAGTGGTTCCGCGAAGGAGCCCAGGAAGTGCGGCGCGCATTCCAGCAGTTGAGTGCTGCCGACCGCATCTTGGTCGGCGCCGACCATATCAAGGTTGAGGGCCGCCACGGTCCGTGCCGCACGGCCGTGCTCGCCTGCGAGCCAAGCGTAGGTGCCGGTGAACTCCGGCATCCACAGGAAGCGGATGGTGCGCCGTGCGCCGGGCAATCCGCCCGCACGCGCGATCGCCGCCACCGTGCGCGCGGCCTCGAGCGTCGTTGCGGCTCCCGAGGCGTTGTCGTTCGCGCCGGGCTTGGGATGGCAAAGATGTGAAGTGATCAGCACCTCACCGGGGAGCGTGCCGGGCAGCGTGGCCGTGACCAATGTGATCGGCTGGACATGCCGGGAGCTGCGGATCACCACCTCGAGCTGCAACCTCTCGCCACGCGCCAGACGCGCGCGCAGTTCGGCACCAAGGTCCGGACTGGCGACGAAACCCCAGCCGCGCGGGTCCTCGCCCTGCCACCAGAAGGACGTGTAAGCGAGCGAATCGCGGTCCATCTTGATGGTGCGCGTCGGCGGCAACAGACGGCGGCCATCGCTGAGCAGGCCCGCTGCGCCGCGCTCGAGCACCGCGAATTCGTGCGCACGCTGCACCGGGCCGTTCACCAGCACGACACAGCCCCGGACTTCGATGCCATCGTAGTCCTCGGGCGCGCCGCCGCCTTCGATCGCCACCAGGTCGTAGAGTCCGTCGCCTGAGCTGCTGCGCTGGATCAGCGACAGCGGCGCGGCATCGAAGTCGGCGATGCGTGTGGCCACACCGCCCGCGTGCAAGGTTGCCTCCGCCCGCTCACAGGCCCAGCCCTCGGGCATGGGGCAGCCCAGCATGCGCGTGTGACCGTCTCCGGCCACCTGTTCGCTCTCGAGTTGCAGCCCGGCGGCGCGCAACGCTTCTTCCAACCAGCGCGCGGCATCTTCATAGCCTTGTGTCGCCTGGATGCGATGGTGAGAGGCGATCGCGCGCACGGCGGCGAGCGCGCGCGTGCCACTGACTTCGGCGCGGATGCGTTCCCGGCTACGCTCCATCGTGGACCCCTCCTTGCGCGGCATCCCGGCGCCGCCTTCGATCAGGCGCAGCCGGGGCGCCGGCGATGCTAGTGGCCTCCGGCGGCGATCTGCACGTGCACGGCGCGCGTGACGGCGTTCCCTGCCAGGTCGATGGCGCGCACGCTCAGCAGATGCTCGCCCGGTTTGAGCCCGGGCACGTCGAGCGCGAACTTCAGATGCGGCGCATCGGCCATGCCGCCCAGTGGCGCGAGCGTACGCCAGTCCCCGTCGTCGATGGCCAGCTCCAGACGGATCACCGGGCTGCTCGCGTCGTCGGCAGCGCCTTCCAGATGTGCGCCACGGCCTTCGAGCGTCGTGATCGCGGGCGGCGTGTTGTCCACCGCGAAAGGTTCGCTCATCGCGGTGGCGGTGCGCTCTTCCCCGACGGCGTTGCCGAGTGCGTCATTCGCGGTGACGCGCACGCGATAGCGGCCGTCGGGAAGCGTGTTCGTGTTCCACGTGTAGAACGTCGCCTCGAGATCCTTGCCGATCTCGACCCACGCTCCGCCCTCGTCCTCGCGCTTCACCTCCAGGCGATAGCGCAACGCGTCGCCATTGGGATCGCTGCCGTGCCACTGCAGCGTGCGCAACCCCCGGCTCCATACCGGCAGCTCGCGGATCGCCTTGTTCGCCGGCAGCGACACGGAGTATTCCACTTTCTGCCCACCCGCCAGGCTCTGCGTCACCGCCTCGGAGCGCGCGCCCAGCTCGCCATCACGGAAGCCCTGCGCCTGAGGGGCCACGCTCAGATCGTCCACGCGCGGCGGCAGGTTCTGTTCGCGCCACGAGATCGAGACGTCCTCCACGCGCGTCGTGGCGGAACTCAGTTGCACCTTCCATTGCAGATAGCGCGCGGCGGGCGACAGGATACGAGCGCCATCGGCGTCGCCGCTCACCCCTTGCCACGGCGTCCACGTGGAATCCGCGGGATCCGCATTGCCCGAACGGGTGAGGAAGCGCGCATCGCCCTTGCCATGCCAGCGCAGGCGTCCGAAGCGCGAGAAATGCTTGGCGTCGAGCGCTGGCGAGATCAACTCCCCATCGCTGCCGGATGCGGGCCCCAGACGGTGCAGCACCACGGGATTACTGGTAGCCGCCCACACCGCGCCACCCTCGCCGGTGGCGAGCGCGGTCACCTGGCCCTGCGGGGGCGCCAGCCATTGCGACGCGCCCCCCGAGCGCTCGATGCGGAAGATGCCCGCGCGGTTGCCCGTGCCCGCGACCACACCCGCCGGCGTCGCCGCGAGCGCGAAGACCAGCGGCTGCGGCGAGATCCAGTACGCGGTTGCCGCGCTGTCGGGCACGAGGCGATAGAGCGTCGAGCGTCCGCCGGCCACGACGGCGCGCACTGGCGCGGGCTTCTCGTCGTCTCCACCCTCGTCGGCAGCAGCCGAGACGCTGAGCCCCGCCGCCCACAGCACGCCGTCGCTGGTACGCGCGAGCGCGCGGATCTCATCCTCGCTGGCGTCGAACTCCGTGCGAACGCCGCCGCCGGCAAGCGCGTGGTAGACGCGACCCTTGGAGTCCCCGCCTGCGAACACGCCGCCCGCGCCATCGCTCACCAGGCAGACCAGGTTGCTTTCATCGGTGTCGTAGACGATTCGCGCCTTGCCGCTCACGATCTGCAGCAGCCGCCCACGCGTGCCTGTGGCAGCCCACCATGCGCCGCGTTCACCGGGCGCGAGTCCCCATATGTAACGCTCGCCGGTGCGGCAGAGCGTCGTGGTGTCGCCCTTGGCGCCGATGCGATAGACGATGCCGCGCGGCGCAAGCCCTGCGACCAGACCATCGCCGTCGCGCGCGAGGCTCAGCACCTGGCCCGCCCCCAGACGCACCCATGGCCGGATACCGCCCGCAGCGGTCCAGCGATCGATGCGGCCGTGATCCCCACCCAATGCGATCGATCCATCGGCCATCACCGCGATCGCCCAGACGGACTTGAGGCTGTCGTCCGCGAAGGTCCTGATCTCGGGGCCGAGCTCGAGCGTGCCGTCGGCATGCACGATCACGCCTTTGGATTCGGCCTTGGCATAGTCACTCGCGCCATCGCTCGTCCACCACTGCGTCTCGGCCGCACTCGCGCCACCCGTGAGCAGGATCAGAAGCCCGAGGCTCGCGCCCATCCGCTGGAACATCCGCATCGCTTCTCCCTGGCGCATCATGGCGCCTTCGAATCCACGGCCACCTCGACCTGCAGCTCGCCCCGCACGACTCCGGGGAACGTCCTGGCATCTTCCGCGACCAGCACCCAATCGCCGCGCCGCGCGTGATCGCCGGCGCTCTGCGACGGCGCCATCACGGCAAGCGCCGAACCTGGCAGCTGGGGATAGTCCTCGCCATCGCTCGTGACCTCGGGTGCGCGCGCCCACAGCATGGCGTGCAAGGCATCGCTGGCACGCACGGCAGCCAGTCGATGCCACGCGTCGGCGAGCGATGTCGGGCGGTAGCGGCCGGGCAGTCGCGTCGCCGTGAAGCGGTCGGCTTCACTCCCACCGCCCACCCACAGCACATACTTGCCGTCGGGCAGGTCGCGCGGCACGGCGATCTCGAGCGTGCGCGATTCGCGCATGCCGCGCCACGGCTCGAGTTCGGCATCCAGATGAAGCACGCCGCCGGGTCGCACGGCAGGGGCGCCGAGTGACGCGGCACGCAGCACCCACTGCGCGCGCCCGGGCTGGATCTGCGCGCGGACTGCGATGCTGTCGAGCTTCACGCGTTGGAAGGGGTTGTTGTAGAGAAAGCGCAGCGGGCCGACGACCGCGGTCACCATCTCGGGCAATGGCGACTCGCTCGCGATGGCGTCGCTCAGCTGCAGCACTTCTCCGCCGTGCCACAGATCGAGTGTCCAGCGCACACTCTGCTGAGCGCCGCCGCCGCCGCTTTCCATGACGCTGTTCATCACCGCGGTCGCGAGCAATTGGGGAAACAACCCGCGGTCCTCGATGCTCTCGAAATGGAACTGCTGGACCGGGAAGCCCTGAGCTTGCACCGTGACGTGAATGGGCAGCAATGCGGGCACGGGGCCAAGGCGCCCGGCCACGGCGGGACGCCGGTCCTGTGTGGCCGTGCCGACGGGGATGCCGGGTTCGCCGAGCTTGAAGGAGTTCTCGAGGCTCGGCAGGATCCCGATGATGTCGGCGGTCGAGAGCGGCATGCGCACCTCGCCGCTCTGGAAGAACGGGTGTCCGAAGATGAGTACGCGGTCGCCATCGCGATACGTGACCGTCCCGATCGCCGATAGATTCACATCGCCGCGCATGACATCGACCGAGACCGGCGAGCCCGCCTGCATGGAGGCGCGTGCCCGGACCACCTCGGACTCCGCATGTGGCGCAGGCGCGCGCCCGCCCGGCGTGACGGTGAAGCCGCTCGCGGCGAACAGGTCCTGCACGGCGCCCAGTGCGCCGCTCGCCAGGCCGCCCGCCGCGAGCGGCAGGCGCAAGGGCCGCGGCGTCGTGCGCGTCAACGGCGAGACGGGCGCCACCGCCGTGGTGTCATCGCTCCATGAGAAGCCGTGATAGCGCGGCGTCCCCGCCGGCAGCGGATCGACGCCGACTGGGCCGGCGGTGCCCTCGGGCTGCGCGCTCTCGGGCGCATCGAGCACACGCAGCATGTCGGCGATGGGCGTGATGCCGAAGATCGGTTCTTTCGAGAAGCTCCATCCCGACGACAGGGCGCCGATCAGTTTGCCATCGACATAGACGGGCGAGCCGCTCATGCCTTCGGCGACGCCGCAGCGGATGACGCGCTCGGAGGTGGCGCGCGCCAGGATCATGTCGCCCTCGGTGCGGCCGCCGGAGAGCACGCCCAGGATCGTCGCGTCGAAGGTCTCGATGGAATCGCCGGCGAAGACCGTATGCACGACGGCGTGCAGGCCCGGCCGCAACTGCGATGGAGCCATCACGGGCACCCGCGGCGTCGCAGCATGCACATCAGCACCCACCATGACTGCGGTGAGGACGATCCCTATGGCGAGTACCAGCAACAACGCGGGCGAAGCGAACGGGCGCAGGGTCACGGGCGCGCACGATAGCATCGGTCCGCTTGCGCCGGAAGCCATTGCGCACCCGCATGATGACCTTTGCGCTGCTTGAACCTGTACGAAGCAGCCGCTACCTTTCCCGGACATGCCTTCCTCTCCCTTCTTGACCCGTCTTGCCCAAGCCCCGCTCCTCGCGGATGGCGCCATGGGCACCCTGCTGTTCGAACGCGGGGTCGCATTCGACCGCAATTTCGATGCACTCAATCTCGAGCAGCCTGCCCTGATCGAGTCGCTGCACCGCGAGTATCTGCTCGCCGGCGCGGAACTGATCGAAACCAACACTTTTGGCGCCAACGCCCTGCGGCTGACGCCGCACGGATTGTCCGAGAAGGCGCGGCTCATCGCCCGCCAAGGCGTGAAGGTGGCGCGCAACGCCCGCGAGATCGTGGGCACGCCGGCGTTCGTGGCCGGCAGCATGGGGCCGCTGGGCAAACCCATGGAACCATTCGGCACCATCCCGATCATCGTCGCCGAACAGGCCTTCCGTGCGCAGGCCGAGGGCCTGCTCGAAGGCGGGCACGATGTCTTCCTGCTCGAGACCTTCCAGGACCTCTCCGAGATCCTCACCGCCATGCGCGCGATCCGCGCCGTCTCCACCGAAGTGCCGATCATCGCGCAGATGACATTCGGCCTCGATGGCAAGACACGTTACGGCCAGACGCCGGCCTTCGTGGCGCGCGCGTTGCGCCAGGCCGGCGCTGATGTGATCGGCATCAACTGTGGCGTCGGCCCGCAGCCCACGCTCGAGGTACTCGAGGAGTTCGTCGCAGCCGCCGAAGGCACGCCGGTCTCGGCCATGCCCAATGCCGGGTTGCCGCAGTTCGTCGAAGGCCGCTACGTCTACCTCTCGAGTCCCGAGTACTTCGCCGAGTTCGCCGCCCGCGCCGTGGACCTTGGCGTGCGGCTCGTGGGCGGGTGCTGCGGCACCACTCCCGCGCACATCCGCGCGATGCGCGAACGCCTGGCTTCGCACCTGCCCGCCGAGAAGCTCCCGAGCGGCGCGGAGGTGCATGTGATCGAGCCCGGTCCCGCGCCGGCGGAGGCCGGCGCCGAGTCCGAGGAGCCCGCGCTGTTGCGCAAGCTGCGCACGAAGTTCGTGGTGAGTGTCGAGATCGATCCGCCGCGCGGCGTGAACACCCAGAAGGTACTCGCGGGCGCCAAGCTCATGGCGGAGCGCGGTGTGGATTGCATCAACATCGCCGACTCTCCGATGGCGCGCATCCGCATGGGTGCCATGAGCCTGGCGTTCCAGATCCACGGCCTGCACCCGCAGACCGAGGTGATCCTGCACTACACCACGCGCGACCGGAACCTGATGGGCTTGCAGAGCGACCTGTTGGGCGCGCACGCGCTGGGGCTGCGCAACATCCTCTGCCTGACCGGCGATCCCCCCAGCGTGGGCGACTACCCGAACATGACCGCCGTGTACGACACGAACTCCGTCGGACTGATCGGCATCGTGAAGAAGATGAACAACGGCACCGATGACTCGGGAACCTCGATCGGCTCGCGCACGGACTTCGCGATCGGCTGCGCGGTCAACCCCACGTCGGAGAAACTCGATTGGGAGCTGGAGCACTTCCAGAAGAAGCTCGATGCCGGCGCGCAGTTCGTGATGACGCAGCCGGTCTATGAGCTCGCCGCCTGGGAACGCTTCCTCGAGAGACTGGGAGGGACTCCGAGCATCCCGCTGCTCATCGGTATCCTGCCGCTGCAGTCCTTTCGCCATGCCGAGTTCCTTCATAACGAGGTCCCCGGCATCCACGTGCCCGAGTGGATCCGCACGCGCATGCACGATGCCGGCAACGAGGGCCAGAAGGTCGGCGTGGAACTCGCGCATGAGCTGCTGCAGCAATGCAAGGCCATGGCGAACGGCGTGTACCTGATGCCGTCCTTCGGCCGCTACGAGAATTGCCTCGACGTGCTCGAGGGCGTGCTGTGAAGAAGCCGGGCGACACGCCCCCTGCCGAACTGAGCGCGCTGGAGCTGTCGCCCACGACCAACGCCGACCTGTGCGCCGGGTGTTCGCGTTGCTGCGAGACCGTCAGCATCGAGATCGACAAGCCGCGCACGAACCACGAATACGACCAGTGGATCTGGGTCCTGCATCACGAGAACCTGGAGATCTATCTCGAGAAGCCCGAGCGCTGGTACCTGCACATTGAATCACGGTGCGCGCATCTGAACAGCCAGCAACGCTGCGATATCTACGGGCGCCACCCCGTGCTGTGCCGCGAATACGACCCGCGCGACTGCGAACGTCGCGCGCCGCTCTCCGACATCGTGGCGTGGTTCAAGACGGCCGAGGATCTGGAGCAGTGGATGGCAAAGGTCCGGCCCGCGCACTACAAGCGCATGATGGCGTGGCGCAAGGACACGGTGCAGGCGCCGCCGCGCGCCGATGCGCGCAAGGACCGGGCGACCGCCATGGCGCGCGCGCTGATCACCATCGCGGAGCCCGCGCCCCGGTCTCCGGCTCGCGAGGCCGTGCTGAACGCCAGGGCTCCCAAGCAAGCCAAGCGCCGCGTCTGACAGGGCGGCTCAGGGCCCGAAGCGCTTCTTCCACTCCGCGAGCGTCTGCAATGCCTGAAGCGGCGTCATGGCATCGGGCTGGATCGCGTCGAGTGCCCGTTTCAACTCATGCGGTATGGCCTGCGCGGCCGGCGCGGCGTCGAACAAGGGCAATGGCGCGGGCGATCGTGCTGCCTTGGGCTTCTTCCCCGCCGCCTCCAGATGCTCGACCGTGCGCTCGGCTTCGAGCTCGCTCAGTACCTCACGCGCGCGCGCCAACAGGCTCTCGGGCAGCCCGGCGAGCTTCGCCACATGGATGCCGTACGAGCGGTCCGCAGCGCCCTCGTGGATGCGATGCAGGAACACGACGCCGTCGCCCCACTCCTTGACTGCCACATGCACGTTGGCCAGTCGCGGCAGCTGTTCGGCCAGTTGGGTGAGCTCGTGGTAGTGCGTGGCGAAGATGGTGCGCGGGCGCGGACCGCTGGCCGCATGCAGGTACTCGGTGACCGCCCAAGCGATCGCGAGACCGTCGTACGTAGCGGTGCCGCGGCCGATCTCGTCGAGCAGCACGAGGGAGCGGCTGGTCGCCGAGCGCAGGATGTCGGCGGTCTCGCCCATCTCGACCATGAACGTGGACTGCCCCGCGCCCAGCCGGTCGGCCGCACCGACACGGGTGAACAAGCGGTCGACAAGCCCGATGGTCGCGCGGGTGGCCGGTACATGGCTGCCCGCCTGCGCAAGCAGGACGAGCATGGCGACCTGGCGCAGATAGGTGCTCTTGCCGCCCATGTTCGGGCCCGTGAGCAACAACAACTGGCGATGTGACGCGTCGAGCCGCACATCGTTGGGCACGAACTCGCCGCGCGGCACGAGTCGCTCCACGACCGGGTGCCGCGCGCCTTCCACCAAGAGCCGGTCGGAGTCCTCGATCATCGGGCGCACCCACCCATAGCGCGCTGCAGTTTCGGCCAATGACGATTCGGCGTCGAGTCCGCCGAGCGCATCGGCCGATGCCTGCAACTCGGCGACGAAGCCCGCTGCGAAGGTGCGCAACTCGGCGAAGAGATCGCTTTCGCGCTGACGCAACTTCTCTTCGGCGCCCAGGATCTCGGCCTCGCGCAATTTGAGCGCTGGCGTCACGTAGCGTTCGGCATTCGTGAGGGTCTGCTTGCGCTCGTAGTCGGCGGGAACTTTGTCCTTCTGCGCATTCGTCACTTCGAGGAAGTAACCGAATACTCGGTTGTAGCCCACCTTGAGAGTGCTGATGCCGCTGCGCGCGCGCTCGGTGGTTTCGAGTTGCGCGATCCAGCGCTTGCCCGAGTGCGCAAGGTCATCCAGCTCATCACGCACCGCATCGAACCCGGCGCGGAAGATGCCGCCCTCTCGCGCCGACACGGGCGGATCCTCGACCAGCGCCATCATGAGCCGCGCGCGCAGCGCCACCGGCGGCACCAGCCGCCCGCGCGCCGCGACCACGGAGCCACTCGGCAACCCTTCGAGCCCCGCCGCCAGATCGGGCAACCGTCCGAGCGCCTCGCGGAGCGCGCCAAGATCGCGCGGCGTGGCCTTGCCGCACGCGATGCGCGCCGCAAGACGGTCCAGGTCCGGGAGCCCGCGCAAGGCTTCACGGAACGCGCCGCGCGGCGCATCGGGTGCGAGCCAGCCGGCGACCGCGTCCTGACGCGCCACGATCCGCTCGAGGCTCAGGAGCGGCCGCTCGATCCAGCTGCGCAACCGGCGCGAGCCCGGCGCGGTGACCGTGAGGTTCATGTGATGCCACAACGTGTGCCGGGCTTCCCCGCCGGGTTGCGGCGCGAAGAGTTCCAGATGCCGCGCCGTGGCCGAGTCATAGCGTAGCGCCTCGTCCTCGGTCCAGCGTTCCACGCGCGTCATCTGCAGCGCCGCGCCGCCCTGCGTGCGATCAAGATAGTCGAGCGCCGCGGCCGCTGCGGCCATGGCGAGAGGCAGGTCGCCGTAGCTCGCCGCGCGCTCCTCGCCCCAGCGTTTGGCCGCGACGTGTGCATCGGCGAAGCGCGCCTCGGGAACGGTGGAGCGCGTGCCCGTCTGGCCACCCAGGAGCGCATCGAGCTTCTGCTGCACGTCGTCGCTGACGCCCGCGGGCAGTAGCCACTCGGCGATCCGCGCACGCGAAGCCACCGTGGGTGCCTCCAGCCAATCGGATTCGGCCAGGCGCACCTCGCCCGTCGACGCATCGGCGAAGCACCAGCCCACGCGCTGCGCCGTGGGCCAGAGCGCGGCGAGGAAGTTGTGCGAAGCCTCTTCCAGGAACTGATCGCTCGTCACCGAACCCGGCGTAAGGACTTCCGTGACGCCGCGCTTGACGATGCCCGTGGCCTGAGCCGCGTCCTCGAGTTGGTCGCAGATGGCGATCTTGTGGCCCATGCGTAGCAGTCGTGCCACGTAAGGGTCGCGCTGGTGCCACGGAATCCCACACATGGGGATCGGTGCGGGATCCTGCTTGTTGCGGCTCGTCAGCGTCAGGCCAAGCAGTCCCGCCACCTGCACCGCATCCTCGAAGAACAACTCATAGAAATCGCCGATGCGGTAGAACAAGAAAGCGTCGGGGTGCTCTTCCTTGGTGGCCAGATAGTGCCGCATGACCGGCGTGTTCGCTGCGGCGCTCTGCGCGGCGGCAGCGCCGTCGTAGCGCTTCAACCCGGCCGGAGTCGTGGTCATGGCGTGACCACCTTCCAGCTCACGCCCAAGGACCGCTCGGCCTTCTCCCCCGCGGTGCGCGCGGCATCTGCACTCGCGAAGCGGCCCAGACGCACGACCCAGACGGTGGCGCGGCCCTCGGTGCCAGCGCGCTCGGATGCCTCGGTGTCGCTGAAACCCGCCTTGCGCGCGGCGTCCACAAGCGCGAGCGCGCGCGCGCGTTCGCTGAACACACCGATCTGCACACTGCGTGCAGCGCTCGCGTTCGCGGCGGGCGTTGCGGCCGGCGCTGGACTCGCAGCAAGTCGCGCCGCCTCGAGGCTGGCGGGGTGGTCCCGCGCAAGCTGCAGACGCGCCCGGCGGGCGTCGTCCTCGTGCTTGAGCGATCCGCCCAGCGCCGCGATGCGTTCCAGCGCGGCGGGGGCCGCTTCACCGGCGTCAGCCGTGACCACCAACTGGTACGCGGCGAATGCCTTGTCGGGACGCGACTCGGCCTCGAGCGCCTGCGCGATGCCCAATTGCGCGAGCGCAGTGCGCGAGGGTGCGTCGTGGATCGCGGCAGCGAAAGCCTGGCGCGCGGCGGCGGGCTGGCCTGCGCCCAGCAGGCTCACGCCCGCACGGTATCGCGCATCGCCGCGGGACTCGCCCGAGCGCCGGTCGGCAGCGCGCGTGAAGGCATCGGCGGCCTGCCGGTATTCGCCGCGCGCATGGTGCAACTGGCCAAGCAGGAATGCGGCATCCGCCGGCGACATGCCCGGCCGCGGATGCGCCTCGAGCGCCATGAGGATGCGCGGCAGGCTGTCGACGGGCGTGTTGGCGGGCAGCAATGAGCCCGCTGCTTGTGGCGGCATGGTAGCGGTCAGGCTGGCGACGAGAAGCAGGCTCGGGAGCGACATGGGCCGCGAAGCATAAGGCGGCAGCCTCGTGGCCGCCACTGCGGGCCGCAGCTGCCCTGGTTGGGAGCCGAGCGCTCCGCATTGCACCCCCCAGAACATCAGAGCCGGCTCGATCGCTCGAGCCGGCTCCGGGGATGTTTCGGTGGCGGCGACTACTCGTCGACCACCACTTCATCTTCCTTCAGCTTCGGCGTGGCGTCCTCGACCGGCGGGTTGGCCGCGATGCGCGCGCGCACCTGGTTCCGCTTGGAGGTCCACTCCGCGAGGGCGATGTCATCCTGCTCGACGAGCCACGCCTTGACGCTGAGGATGAGCCGGTGATTCGGCACATCGACGCGCGTCACCTTCATCGTGAGCGTCTCGCCGATCTCGAAGGCGTCGTTCGGACGCTTGAGGTCGTCGAGGCCGAGTTGCGACAACGGGATGAAGCCCTCGATGCCGTCGCCGAGATCGACGATGGCGCCACGGTCGAACAAGCGGTTCACCGTGCCGTTCAGTTCCATGCCGGACGGGAAACGCTCCGCCAGCAACGGCCACGGATCATCGGACACCTGCTTGAGACCGAGGCTGATGCGCCGGTGCTCCTTGTCGATCGACAGAACCACGACCTCGACCGCATCACCCTTCTTGAGCACTTCGCTCGGGTGCGCGACACGCTTGGTCCACGACATGTCGGAGACATGCACGAGACCATCGATGCCCTCTTCGAGCTCCACGAAGGCGCCGAAGTTGGTGAGATTGCGGACCTTGCCCTTGACGCGCATGCCCGGCGGGTATTTCTGGTCGAGCGTGAGCCAGGGATCCGGCTCCACCTGCTTGAGGCCGAGCGAGATCTTCTCGTTGGCCTTGTCGACCTTGAGCACGACCGCTTCGATGATGTCGCCGATGTTCACGACCTTGGAAGGATGACGCACGTGACGCGTCCACGACATCTCGCTCACGTGGATCAGGCCCTCGATGCCCTTCTCGAGCTCGACGAACGCGCCGTAATCCGTGATCGAGACGACCTTGCCCTTGATGCGATCGCCGACCTTGTACTTCTCCTCGACGCCTTCCCACGGATACGCCTCGAGCTGCTTGAGGCCGAGCGAGATACGCTCCTTCTCCGGGTCGAAGTTGAGGACCTTCACGCGCACCTTGTCACCGATCTTGACAAGCTCCGAGGGGTGCTGGACACGGCCCCACGACATGTCGGTGATGTGCAGCAGGCCGTCGATACCGCCCAGGTCCACGAACGCACCGAAGTCGGTGATGTTCTTGACCTGGCCCTCGCGGATCTGGTCTTTCGCCAGGTCCTTGAGGATCGTGGCCTTCATGCGGTCGCGCTCCTCTTCGAGCACGGCACGGCGGGACACGACGATGTTCCGGCGGCGCTTGTTGAGCTTGATGATCTTGACCGAGACAGTCTGGCCCAGCAGTGCATCGACATTCTGGACCTGGCGAAGCGCGATCTGCGAGCCGGGCAGGAATGCCTCGACGCCGTAGAGATCGACGACCACGCCGCCCTTGATCTTGCGGATGAGCTTGCCCTCGACGACCTGGCCGTTGTCATGGGCTTCCTTGACGCGATCCCAGACACGGACGAAGTCGGCGCGCTGCTTGGAGAGGACGACCAGGCCGTCCTGGTTCTCCATCTTCTCGAGGAACACCTCGAGGACGTCGCCGACTTTGATGCTCGAAGGATCGGAGAACTCGCTCAGCGAGATGATGCCTTCTGACTTGAATCCCACGTCCACCAGCACATCCTTGTCGTCGACCGACAGGACCGTGCCACGCACGATCTCGCCTTCGGCGATGGACTGCATGGATTCTTCGTACTGCCCGAACAACGCGGTGCGCTGCTCAGGAGTAAGCTCCTCTTCTTCCTCGTAATTGAGGGGGACGAGCGGAAGCGCGGGTGCCCGCCGGGTCTTCGGGGCGGGGGTAGGGTCCTTCTCGGTTGCATCGATCATGTGTTTCTACGACCTCCTGGTACTATCGAGATATGGGGCCGGCTTGGCCGTCCCCGGACAGCTGATTTCATTCGAATGCCGCTTTGAGCGTGGCGATGTCCTGCATCACGCCGCTGCCGACACTCTGGTAGAGCGCGCGTCCGGGTTCGAGCCCGGCATCCGCGCCTGCCATCTCCTGCCACGTCTTCACCGGCCCGAACGCCACCTTGAGCTTGGTGCGACGTAGCAGCCAACCACCGGGCCGGTCACTTCCCGAGATGAAGCAAGGCAGGATGCGCGCGTTCGATGCGACGGCGAGCATGCCGACCCCGGGACGTGCCGGGTGAAGCCTGCCATCGCGCATCCGGCTCCCCTCGGGGAACATGATGAGTGCGTGCCCGTGCTTGAGCACGTCGATGGCTCGTGACAGCCCGCTCAAGTCCGCCATCCCCCGACGGATCGGGATGGAGTTGAAGAAGCGGATGAGCGAACCGAACACTGGCGGACGGAACAACTCCTCCTTGGCGAGGTAGTGAAGTTCGCGTACCACCGCGGTCCCGATCAGTGGCGGGTCGAAGAATGAGATGTGATTGGAGGCGACGATGAGGCCGCCATCCATGGGCACATGTTCACGCCCCCGCACCTCCCAACCGGTGCAGGCACCCAAGACACCACTGAGCACAAACCGCGAAGCAGTATAGACCAGTCCCACCGTATCTCCTAGCGTCCCTGGACCCGCCCGAGGACGGCTCCACGTGCGTTTTCGGCCACCGCCGGCCGCGCCACGAGCCCGGAGAGCCGCTGGCGGTTCAAGCGGTCCCCCGCACGGCCTCGTATGCGGGATGGGACTGAACGACCCGGAGGACCGCCTGGACCTGTGCTTCCATGCTCAACCCCGACGTATCCACGTGCAGTGCGCCATCGGCGGCCATGAGCGGGCTATCCTCGCGGCTGCGATCGCGGCTGTCGCGGCGCTCCAGGTCTTCGCGGACCGCCTCCACGCCTACCGCGATCCCCCGCGTCTGCAGCTCGCGGCAACGGCGCGCAGCGCGCGTGTCCAGATCCGCGTCGAGGTAGATCTTCACCTCGGCATCGGGGAATACCACGGTGCCCAGGTCACGCCCCTCGCCCACGAGCGGACCGGCCTCGCGAATCTGGCGCTGCCATGCCACCAGCAGGCGGCGAACCTCTGGGATGGCGGCCACTCGCGACGCCAACTCGCTCACCTCGGGGGTGCGGATGGCATCGGTCACGTCACGGCCGTCGAGCGTGAGGTGTGCGCGCGAGGGCGAGCCGCTGACCTCGATGCGACTGGCCTGAGCCACGGCCAGCACCGCGGCGGGATCCTCGGGGCCTGCGCCACGTTCCAGCACGGCCAACGCGAGTGCGCGATAGAACGCTCCGGTATCCAGGTAGCGAAAGCCCAGGCGTTCGGCGAGCATCCGGGCGGTGGTGCTCTTCCCCGCTGCCGACGGGCCATCGATCGTGACGACGAAGCTCATGCCACCTCTTCGACGTCAGCGCCAAGCAACGCGAGCGTGTCGAAGAACGCCGGAAAGGATGTGGCGACACTGCTCACATCATCGAAGGTCATCGCTTCGCGCGTCCGGCAGCCGAGCGCCGCGAACGCCATGACGATGCGGTGATCCCGGTGGGCTTCGATATGCGCGCCGCGCACCGGCGCGCCCGTGACCTCGAGGCCATCGGGAAGTTCGCGCACCGGCGCGCCGACCGCGGCGAGATTCCGCGCGAGCGCCACGATCCGGTCGCTCTCCTTCACGCGCAACTCCGAAGCGCCCGTCAGGCGCGATGTGCCTTCGGCCGCGGTCGCAGCGATGATCCACGCGGGCGCTTCGTCGATCAGGCGCGGCACCCATTCGGTGGGCACATCGAAGGCCCGCAGTTTCTCGGGGCCACGCACGGTCACGTCGGCCACCGGCTCACCGCATTCGACGCGCGGGCGGGCGTGACTCACCTGCGCCCCCATGGCCTGGAGCACGTCGAGGAGGCCCGAGCGTGTGGGATTGGTGTTGACGCCCATCACGGTGACCTCGGCGCCTGGTGCCGAAGCCGCTGCAGCCAGCAGGAACGAGGCCGCCGACAGGTCACCGGGGATGCGTAGCGAAGTTCCGCGCAGCCGCGTCCCGCCTTGCACCGTGACCGCGCGACCACCGTTCGCGAACGTCTGGATCTGCAGAGCCGCGCCGAACAGCGGCAGCATGCGCTCGGTATGATCGCGCGCAGGCCCAGGCAGTACGACGCGCGTCTCCCCTGCGGCCGTGAGTGCGGCAAGCAGCACACACGTGGCGACCTGTGCGCTCGCCACCGGGGACTCATACGCGATCCCGGTGAGCGGCCCGCCCGTGATGGACAGCGGCGGCAGGCGGTCTTCGCGCGCCGAGATACCGGCGCCCATGAGTCGCAGCGGCGCCATGATCCGCGCCATCGGCCGGCGGCTGAGGGATTCATCGCCGGTCAAAGACGAATCAAACTCTTGTCCGGCAAGGATGCCCGCCAGCAGCCGCATCGTGGTGCCGGAGTTCCCGCACTCGATCGGCCCGTCGGGCGCGCGCATGCGAAGGTCGCGACCGCCGATCCGAAGTGAGGTCTCGTCGCGCTGCACGAGCGCACCCAGCATCTCGGCGGCGGCAAGCGAGTGCTCGCAGTCCTCGCCGTCGTTCGCATCGAGCACGGCGGTGACACCCGAAGCGATCGCGCCGAAAAGGTAAGCACGGTGGGTGATCGACTTATCCCCCGGCGCGGCAAAGTCGCCAGCGAGCGTGCGGCCTTGGCGGATGCGGTACGAGCCCATGCGCGCGGCCCTCAGTGCGCTGCGCGTGTCACGGGCGCCGGTAGCAGGGTGCGCAGCGCCGCCAGCAGGCGCGCGTTCTCCTCGGGTAAGCCGACCGTGATGCGTGAGTAGTGGGGATCGACGCCGAAAGCGGTGAGCGGCCGCATGATCAGCCCTTCACGCTCGAGCGCGGCGCACAGCGGCGGACAATCGACCGCGAAACGGCAGAACAGGAAGTTGCCGTGGCTTTCGCGCACATGCACGCCCAGCGCGCGCAGGCCATCGGCCAAGGGACCCATGGCGTCGCGATTCGCGGTGACACTGCGGGAGATCTGCGCCTCGTCGGCCAGGCTCGCCAAGGCGGCTTCCTGCGCCATGCCATTCGCGTTGAAAGGTTGGCGAATGCGCTCGAACACACTCGCAAGCTCGGGGCGCATCACGCCGTAGCCGATGCGCAAGGACGCCAGGGCGTGCGCCTTGCTGAACGTCCGCAGCACGATCAGCGGGCGATGCGACAACGCATCCACAAGGCGGACCGCATCGGGGTACGCGGGATCGTGCGCGAATTCGTGATAAGCCTCATCGATGATCACGCAGACGTCATCGGGCACGCGCGCAAGGAACGCATCGAGTTCGGCAGCGCGCACGATGTCGCCCGTGGGATTGTTCGGGCTGCACAGGAAGACCATGCGTGTGCGCGGCGTGATGGCCGCGAGCATGCCTTCGAGGTCGATGCCCCAGTCGGCGCCCTTCACCAGCACCGGCACTCCGCCAGCGGCGCGCACCGCGATCGGGTACATGAGGAAGCTCGGATGATGGATCACCGCTTCGTCCCCCGGGCGGACGAATGCCTGGGTGGCGAGCAGGATCATCTCGTTGCTGCCGCACGTGGGCACGACATGCGCGGGCGTCACCCCCAGCTTGGTGGCGAGTGCTTCACGCAGGCGCACAGCGCCGGCATCGGCATAGCGATGCATGTGCGCAGCCGCCGCGCGCACGGCCTCGATCGCTCGCGGCGAAGGGCCGAGCGGATTCTCGTTCGATGCGAATTTCAAGATCTGATCCAGCGCATGCTCACGGTGCAGCGCTTCGAGTGTGCGCCCCGCGACATACGGGGCGATCTCGAGCAATTCCGGACGGACCAAGGACGTGAGCGGGCGGGTCATCTTGCGCTGCGTCGGGCTCCCGTCGGCCTGCGGGTGCTGGCGGACGCCTTCTTACGCGCGGCCTTGCGAGGAGCGATAGCGCGCGCGGAGGTGGCCTTCGGCGTGGCGGAACGAGCAGCAGCCTTCTTCTTGGCGACCGCCGGCCGGCGCGGCGAGGGCGCGACCGCGGCACGCAGCGCCTGCAGGTTCCGCCACGTCACGAACGCTTCGAGCAGGTCACGGCGCTGGTCATCGGCCTGCGCGAACATACATGCGAGGTCGTAGGGATTCGACCGGCGCTTATCGGGGTTCATCTCGCAGCGCACGACGATGCCATCGCACTTGAGCAGGTTCTGGGCACGGGTGGCGCCGGGGATGCGCGGGATCACGAGCGTGAGCTGCACCTTGGAGAGTGGCGGCAGATAGTGACTGGCGGTGGCATACACGCCACTCGCGGAGATGTTCTGGGTCTCGGTGACGATCTTCGCATGACCGCCATCGTGAGCGCCTTCGACTCGCATGCTGAGCTTGGCGTCGACACGCGTGCTGCGGCGACGCTCCGCCTTCCGTGACGCCTTCTTCTTCACCGCCATCCTTGCCTCCCCTTTGCGCGGCCATCACGCCGCGGTGCTGGTGCATCCAGCGCCATGTCGCACTCGCGTGCGGGCACATCGACTCGCGCGATCGTCACCTTGATCGGATCTCCCAGCGTGAACCGTTTTCGCGACCTGCGACCCACCAGCCGGACGCCAGAGGGGTCGAGATCGAATCGATCGACCAGATAGTCCGCCACTCGCACGAACCCGTCCACTGGCGCATCGTCCAGTTCGACGAAGAAGCCCTTCGGAACGAGTCCCGAGATAGTACCCGATGCGCGCTCGCCGAGTCTTGTCTCGAGCAGGCGCAGGCTCTTGACCTTGACCCCTTCGCGCTCCGCCTCGGTCGCATTCTGCTCTGCGCCGGTGCACGCATCCGCGAGTTCCGCCATGGCTACCGGATCGAAACTGCCGTGCCGGCGGCCCGAGAGCCACTCGCGCACCTGGCGGTGGTGATGCAGATCCGGGTAACGGCGGATGGGCGACGTGAAATGGCAGTACTCGCGCGTCGCCAGGCCGAAGTGGCCCAGGTCGCGCTCCAAGTAGCGGGCGCGGGTGAGCGAACGCAGCACGAGCCGGTGCACGAGCCGCTTGTGCGAGGAATCGAGCGAGATCGCGAGCAGCGCCTGCAGTGCGCGATGCGGATGCGACACCTCGCCAAGGCGCGGCAGGCCCAGCGCCTTGAGCATGGCGTCCAGGTCCGCGAGCTTGTGCGAGAACGGCGGCTCGTGGACGCGCCAGAGCATGCCCGAACCACGCACGGCGCCGGACTCACCCACACAGCGATTGGCGAGCAACATGAACTCCTCGATGAGTTCATGGCTCTCAAGGTGCGGGCGCCGCACGACCGCGATCGTCTCGCCATCCGGGCCGACGACCGCCTTGATCTCGGGCGATTCCAGCGCCAAGGCGCCGACTGCCATGCGTTGGGCACGTAATGCGCGCGCGAGCTTCGCAAGCGAGAGCACGAATGCCTGCTGGCCGCCCGGTAGCGGCGCGTCGCCCTGGAGCGCGGCCTCGACCTGTTCATAGCTGAGCTTGGCGCTGCTGCGGATCACACTCTGCGCGAAGCGGTATTCGTGCAGCACGCCTTCGTCGTCGAGGGTGACCATGACCGAGAGCGCCAGCCGGTCCACGCCCTCGCGCAATGAGCAGAGGTCGGCCGAAAGTCTTTCGGGCAGCATCGGTACGACGCCGCCGGGAAGGTAGCAACTCGTGCCACGAGCGAGCGCTTCGGCGTCGAGGGCGGACCCCGGGCGCACATAGTGCGACACGTCGGCGATGTGGATGCCGACCTGCCAGCGGCCTTCGCCCAACGCGCGCAAGCTCAACGCGTCGTCGTGGTCGCGCGCGTCCTCGGGGTCGATGGTGACCACGAGCTCGTCGCGCAGGTCGATTCTTCCCTCGCGCTCACGCGTTCCGGGTTCGTGATGCGCGGCTGCTTCGGCCATCACAACTTCAGGGAATCCGATCCGCAGCCGGAATTGCGAGCTGATGGTGTGGAGATCCCACTCGGGCCGATCCTCTGCGCCGAGGACCTCGACGAGAAGCGCCGGTGCATCCTCGGGGACCTCGGCGATGACCCAGTCCCCATCCTCGGGAGCATGGGCTCCCTTCCAGATCAGCTCACGGACACCACCGGGCCAGCGTCTCGCCGGGTCGAAGCTCCAGCGGCCGCGCGCGAAATGCGCGCGGCCGAGGAGTCGACGGACCGGTAGGGCGTCGTGAGAACGACGATCAGCGGATGCGCTTCTTATGGCGATTCTTCCGCAGGCGCTTCTTACGCTTGTGCGTCGCGATCTTCTTGCGCTTCCGCTTCTTCCCAGAACCCATTCCGACTCCTCTTGAAGTTTACGCGGTCGTCAGCCGACGACCGTCTGTTCCTGGCTCACCGGCTCCAGCACGAGCGCTTTGAGCTCGCGGCTGGGCTTGAACACGGGCACGAGCTTTGCAGGCACCATGACCTCGGTGCCGCTGCGCGGATTGCGCGCCCGGCGAGCCCGCCGCTCACGCACCTTGAACGTGCCAAAACCTCTGATCTCCAGATGCTTGCCTTCACTCAGGGCACGACACACGGCGTCCAGAAGACCATCGACGATCACCGCCGTGTGATTCCTGGAGACCCCGGTCTCGACCGCGATCTCCTCCACCAGATCCGCCTTCGTCATGGTGCGTCCTCCACGGTGAAGCGAGCCCGCTCCCTGGCTCTGTCCCGTGAAGACCGGCGCATGCTGCGCGCCACCCCTCCCGGGCAGAACTGCCTCTCGGTACAGCTGATGATGCCGTCCTCGCATACGGGGCTCCGCCCCGAACGCGACGACCTCTTGTTCACTGCCGCCCCACTTGTGGTTCTCCGCCTCGCGCTTGCTTCCAGCGGCAAGGTGAGTCGAGGACGCCAGTGGACCGCTCCCCCGGAGCCCTCGCCTTGTGCCCGCAAGGGCTTGTGACGACGAAGGGTGGTCCGGGTCAGCCGACGCAAGATAAGCGCCCGGAGCCTCCGGGTAAAGTCATGTCTGTCAGGAACCTGCCAAGCCCGGCTCGTCGACCTGGTCCACGACCCCGACGATGACCGTCCGGACGGGCCCCCGCGGGAGCCGCAGAGCCTGGGCGGCAGCGTTGCCCTCGTCTGCCACCAGCACGCGATCCCCGAGCCCCGCCTGCACCGTGTCGACCGCGATCACGGTCGCCCCCTGTGGGCGTCCCGGGGTGGTCTCTGGACGCACGAGCAGCAGTTTCTGGCCCGCCAGGTGCGAATGCTTGACGGTCGCCACGACCTCGCCCACGACCGTCGCGAGGAACATCAGCGCGCTCCCGGCGCGGCTTCACGCGCCGAATCCACCAAGCCGACGATCGCGGCGTCGGCCGGGTTCTCGGGATCCGCCAGCGCCGTGGCCGCCTCGCGCCCGCGCACGTAGAACACCAACTGCCCGGGCCCCGCCGAGACGAGATCCACTGCCGCGATCACTCTGGCGTTCGTCGGGGTGCCGGCGGAATCGGTGGGCTGGACGAGCAGGAGCCGCTGGCCGCGCCACGAACGCACCTTCTCGGTGCACACGACCGTGCCCACCACCCGCGCGAAGTGCATCAGAGGATCCGTGCGCGCAGTCGCGGGTCGATCCGCGGGATCACGACCGCGCGCGCGAGGAGCCCGCGCTTCTGCGCATCGGCGCGACCCGCTTCGACGCCCGCCTGCACGGCGCTCAGCGTGCCGGAGAACGTGACCACGCCCTTGCCGCCGATCCCATTGGCCAGACGCAGGTCTCGCAGCGTGATGTCGGCGTTCTTGACCGCGATGTCGGCGGCCAGGATGGCCGAGGCCGCGCTGAGTGTCTCGATCACGCCCACCGCGTCGTCCTCGCTGGCCGCTACGGTCCCGCGCAGGGCCGGGAACACGCCGTCGTGCAACTGCGGGATGAAGAGCGAATCCAGCAGCGCATCGGCCGCGACCTCGAGGCCGCGCTTGTAGGAAGCGCGCACGGAAGCGACGTCGCCGCCGATCAGGATCCAGTAGCGGCCCGGCGACAGCGTGGAGATCTCGATCAGCTCCACATCCGCAGTCTTCACCATTGCGTCAGCGGTGACGATGCCTTGCGCGATGCTCGACGTCTCGATAGCGGCGATGGCGATGGGGTTCATACGATCCGGAACCGGTCGACCAGGGTGCAGCGCCGCAGGCGCGTGAAGCTGCGCGCGGTCGTCATGCCTTCTCCTGTCGGACTCGCGATAGTGAAGCTCGTGGGACCCTCGCCGTTCCAGCCGAGACCGGAGGCGTTCGGGCCGTTCTTCACGAAGATCGAGCAGTCGCAGGCCCGGGCCATCTTCGAGAGCTTGTCGATGTTGCGCGAGTGCATGGACGCGGTGTGGCGATAGCCGTGCTCCACTTCGAGCGCGAAATCGATCGCCTCGTCCACGTGGCGCACACGCACGAGCGGCAGCACCGGCATCATCATCTCTGTCCACAAGAAAGGATGGTCGCCGTCGACTTCGCACACTGCGAGGCGCTTGTCGGGCCCGCAGGGGATGCCGGCATCATGCAAGATCACCTGCACGTCCTTGCCGACGTACTTCTTGTTCACGCCGCCGTGCTTGCGCGGGCCCTTCTCGTACTCCATGACCATCTTGCGGAGTATCTCGGTCTGATGCGGCTGCAGGATCACGGCGCCACTGTGTGCAAGCAGTTCCTTGAGCCGGTCGGCGATGAGGGAGACGGCGACGATCTCCTTTTCATCGGTGCAGATGATGTTGTTATCGAGCGACGCGCCCATGACCAGGTCGCGCGCGGCTTGCTCGAGGTCGGCGGTCTCATCGACCACCGAAGGTGGATTGCCAGGTCCGGCGCAGATCGCTTTCTTGCCCGAATCGAGCGCCTCACGAACCACCGCTGGTCCGCCCGTGACGACATTGAGCCGGATGCCGGGATAGCGCAGCAGCGCTTTGGCGATATCCAGCGTCGGCTGCTCGACCGAATGCAGCAGCGGCTCCGGCGCACCGGCACGGCGCGCCGCGCGGTTGATGAGGTCGATCGTCAGCGTGGAGATCCTGCGCGCATTCGGATGCGGGCAGAAGACCGCCGTGTTACCGCCGGCGATCATCGAGATGCCATTGTTGAGGATCGTCTCACTGGGGTTCGTGACGGGGGTGATGACCGCGATCACGCCGTACGGCGCGCGCTCCATGAGCGTGAGCCCATGGTCGCCGGTCCAGGCGTGCGGCTCGAGGTCCTCGGTTCCCGGCGTGCGCTCGGCGACCAGGCGATTCTTGAGGATCTTGTCCTCGACGCGGCCCAAGCCCGTCTCATCGACCGCGACCTTGGCCAGCGTCTCGACCTCGGCAAGCATCGTCTGGCGGATCGACGCGATGATGCGCGCCCGCACTGCGACGGGCGTCTCGCGGTAGGCCGCGAACGCCTTGCGCGCCCCCGCGACAGCCTCGTCGAGCGTGGCATGCACGCCCAGTGGCCGCGCGGTGCCCGGGCCATCGGAGCCGCGGTCGAGACGGTCGAGCACCTCGGCCACGATCGAGCCGATTCGCGAAGGATCGAGACTCATCGCGCTCTCATGAAGGCGTCACGCCGGCGCGCTTGGAATAGCTCTCGCGCCCATTTACCTCGACCTCGTCGACGATGCCGCAGATGACGTGGTCGACCGGCCGGTCCTTGGTGACCTCGGTGAGCCGCGCGGACGATCCGGCAGCGATGAGCACGATCTCGCCGGTACCCGCACCGACCGCATCGACCGCCACGACGTAATTGCCGGCAGGCTGGAACTTCCCGTCGACCTCACGCGCGAGCATGAGCTTGAGGCCCGAGAGCCCCGAGTCCTTGCGCGTCGAGACCACGGTCCCAAGGACTTGCGCCAGGATCATGCGCTACTTCTTGGACGTTGGCGCGGGCGCAGCGTGGATCGGCAGCACGTCTTCGAGCTGGCCGTGCGGACGCGGGATCACGTGCACCGAGACGACCTCGCCGACCTTGGCCGCAGCTGCCGCACCGGCTTCGGTGGCTGCACGGACCGCCGCGACGTCACCGCGTACGACCGCGGTCACGTAGCCGCCGCCGATCTTCTCATAGTGAACCAGCGTCACTCTCGCGGCCTTCACCATCGCGTCCGACGCTTCGACCATGGCGACGAAGCCTCGCGTCTCGATCAAGCCCAGAGCTTCTTCCTGCATGATGCCCCCTGCGTGCGCCACGTCGTGATGGAGCTCGTGGCTGATGATGTGGCGTATGACCTTGTGACCGGGCCGAGTCGCACGCGGTCAGCGCCGCAGCGACTCCAGCATGAACTCGAGGTTCGGATCCGGCGCGGCGATCACATGCGCATGCAGGAGTTCGCCGACCCGCTTCGCCGCTGCGGAACCCGCAGCGACGGCGGCCTCGACATCGGCCAGCGGTCCCCGGACGAGGACGGTCACCCGCGCATCGCGGGTCACGTCGTACCGCTGGAAGCGGACCCGGGCGGCCTTGACCATGGCATCTGCGGATTCCACCGCCGCGACCCAGCCACGCGTCTCCACCATCCCAAGCGCCTCGCGGGGCGGCCGATCGTGCATGCTCCCCCTCTTTCCGGACGCCTTCCCTCCGGCACGGGCCGGCGGGCAGTTGAGGCAACGTAGCAGCGCTTTCGGGGTGGGTCAACGCTCAGGAGCCCAGGCTCCGGCGACAAAACATCACAACCACCACCTCCGTGAGGAAGTGGTGGCTGCTCCTTCATGGGCCCTGCGCCACGGTCGCGCGAGTCGAGCACGGAGGCCATTGCGCCGCCGACAGCAGGGCCCTACTAAAAGTTCCCCGTAACAACCGTGTGCTCGTCCGATAGACTCCTTCGCTCGCGATAGGGGGATCAGCCCACAGACAGCCAAGCACGAGAAGCACAGGGAACATTTCGATCTCTCTTTTTGCCTTCGCCGGCAACCTCGCTTCGCAGACCCTTTCCGGTCCGCTCCGCAGCCACCGAGCGCGGCGTCGAAGGAGAGGTATCGCAAGGGTGGTGCCGGAACGCTCCGGGAGTGCGGGAGCACCCGCATGTCATTGCGAATAGGTGAAGCCTGGCGCGTGATCCCGCGCCGATGACGGGTGCGAAGCGCCGCAGGCGTTGCGGGGCGCCCGAGCGGGCATTGCGCGCACGCGCACAACGCGGTGCGACAGCTGGCGGGAACGGGGCACCTGACCCAACCACTGCGCCATCTGGCGCGAACCCGCCGGGCGTTGCGCTTTCAGGCGAAGTGGCAGGCCACCCAGTGCCCGGGGCTCACTTCGCGCAGCGCGGGATCCTCGGCCGAACAGCGCGCGAGCCCTCCCACCTGTTCCGCCAGGAAGCAACGCGGATGGAAGTGGCATCCCGAAGGCGGCCGCGCCGGGCTCGGGACATCGCCCTTGAGGACGATGCGTCGCGAGCGGCGGTCGGGATCGGGCACCGGCACGGCAGACAGCAGCGACTTCGTGTACGGGTGACGCGGATCGGCGTAGAGCGCATCGCGGTCCGCCATCTCGACGATCCGCCCCAGGTACATCACCGCCACGCGGTCGCTGATGTGTTCCACGACCGACAGGTCATGCGCCACGAACAGATAGGTGAGGCCGATGCGCTTCTGGAGATCCTGCAGCAGGTTGATGATCTGCGCCTGGATCGACACATCGAGCGCCGAGACGGGCTCATCGAGCACGACCAACTGCGGCTCCACGGCAAGCGCTCGCGCGATCCCCAGGCGCTGGCGCTGGCCGCCGGAGAACTCGTGCGGGTAGCGCCGCGCGTGGTCGGGCGAGAGCCCCACAAGCGTAAGAAGCTCGGCGATGCGCTCGCGCGCTTTGGCGCCCTTGGCCAATCCATGGATCTCGAGCGGCTCGGCCAGCATGCTGCCGATCGTGAGGCGCGGATTCAGGCTGGAGTAAGGGTCCTGGAAGACGATCTGCATGCGCCGCCGCATCGCGCGCAGCGCATCGCGTCCCAGCGTGGTGACCTCCTGGCCTTCGAAACGGACGCTGCCCGACGTGGGCTCGATCAGCCGCAGGATGCAGCGTCCGGTCGTGGTCTTTCCGCAACCACTCTCGCCCACCAGCCCCAGCGTCTCGCCCTTGCGCACATGGAAGGACACTCCGTCGACCGCGCGTACCTGACCCGCGACGCGCGAGAAGATGCCTTTGCGGATCGGGAAATACTTCGTGAGCCCCGTCACCTGGAGCAGGTGTTCGCGCTCGTCATGCCCGCTCATGAAGCGCTCCCTCCCGCGACCGGATCCACGGTTCCTGCGGCGATCTCCGCAGCTCGCCAGCACCGCACCTGATGCGTACCCTCGAACACCTCAAGCGGTGGAGCTTCCTGACGGCAGCGGTCCTGGGCGATGGGACAGCGCGGATGGAAGCGGCAGGCCGCGGGGAAACTCGTCGGGTCCGGGACGTTGCCCGGCACGACGCGCAGGCGTTCGCCGCGGTCGCCGAGCTTGGGCAGTGACGCGAGAAGTCCGGCCGTGTAGGGATGCAGCGTGCGATGGAATGCCGCGCGCACATCGCAATGCTCCACGATCTGCCCGGCGTACATGACAGCGACGTGGTCGGCGGTCTCGGCCACCACGCCCAGGTCGTGCGTGATGAGCAGCACGGCCATGCCGAGTTCCTTCTGCAGACGCCCGAGCAGCTCAAGGATCTGCGCCTGGATCGTGACATCGAGCGCCGTCGTCGGTTCGTCGGCGATGAGCAGCGCCGGTCGGCAAGCGAGCGCCATCGCTATCATGATGCGCTGGCGCATGCCACCGCTCAACTGGTGCGGGTACTCGTCGATACGCTGCTCGGGCGAAGGGATCCCGACCAACTGCAACATCTCGAGAGTTCGAGCGCGCGCGGCCTTGCGATCACACTTCTCGTGCAGTTCGAGCACTTCCATGATCTGCTCGCCGCACGTGTAGACCGGGTTGAGCGAGGTCATCGGTTCCTGGAAGATCATCGAGATCTCCTTGCCGCGGATCGCGCGCATCGCTTGGAGCGGAAGGGCCAGAAGGTCCTGACCCTTGAAGACGATGCGCCCGCCGACGATTCGCCCCGGCGGCGTCGCGATCAGCCGAAGGATCGACAGACTCGTGACGCTCTTGCCACTGCCGGACTCCCCGACGACCGCCAGTGTCTCGCCGGCGCCGATGGCGTACGACACGCCATCGACCGCCCGCACGACACCCTCGTCGGTGAAGAAGTGCGTCTGCAGGTCCTGCACAGCGAGCAGCGGCTCAGTCACTTTCGTCCCCCTCCCGGGGCGGAACGCGGG
Organism: Candidatus Eiseniibacteriota bacterium; assembly: GCA_025360715.1. Lineage (GTDB taxonomy): Bacteria > Eisenbacteria > RBG-16-71-46 > RBG-16-71-46 > RBG-16-71-46 > CAIXRL01. The sequence goes on from JANYBS010000128.1 coordinate 54,074, forward strand.
TCGAGGGCGTCACGCAGCCCGTCACCCAGGAAGTTGAATGCCATCACGGTGATGAAGATCACGCATGCAGGCGCGAACAGCATCCACGGCGTGTGCTGCATGACGCTCACCGAACGTGCCGCGCCGAGCATGTTGCCCCAGGAAGCTGCCGGCTCCTGCACGCCCACGCCAAGGAACGAGAGGAACACCTCTCCCAAGATGTAACCCGGAACCGCGAGACTGGCGGCGACGATCACGAACGACATCGTGTTGGGCAGGATATGGCGCACGATGATGCGCAACCGGCCCACGCCAAGGGCCTGCGCGGCGGCCACATACTCCATCTGGCGGATCGACAACACCATCCCCCGGATCACGCGCGCAAGGCCTGCCCAGCCGATGAACGCGAGGATCCCGACGATGCCCAGGTACGTCTGACGGCTGCTCGCGTGCGTGGGAAAGAGACTTCGCATCGCGATGATCAGGTACAGGCCCGGAATGCTCAGCAGCAGCTCGGTCGAGCGCATGATGCCGGTGTCGACCCAGCCGCCGAAGTAGCCGCTGATGCCGCCCAACAGCAGCCCCAGCGTGAACGAGATGGCGATGCCGAGCAGCCCGACCGTGAGCGAGACCTGCGCGCCGAACAGCAACCGCGTGAACAGGTCGCGGCCGTTGGCGTCGGCGCCGAAGACGAAGATACGGTGACCAGGATCGACGCCGAAGAGGTGCCGGTGCAGCGGGCCCATGCCGAGCAGACGATAGGGCACGCCGATCACGCCGAAGCGGACCGGTACGACCGAACCTGCCACGTCCTCGTAAGTGGTCGCGCCCGGATCGGTGGGCCGCGTCGCGCGCACATGAAGCCCACGCCAGCGGCCCTGTGCGTCGATCAGGTGCAGCGCGGTCGGAGGATGGAAGAACCGCTCGCGGTCGGTCTCGGTCTCCCCATAGGGTGCGAGGAACGGCGCGAACAGCGCGCCTAGATAGAGCACGCCGAGTAACCCTGCGCCGGTGATCGCCAGCGGGCTGCGCTGCAACTGCCGCCAGAACATCTGCGCGGGAGAGCGCGAGACGCTAGCACGCACCCGCGTCACGGCGGGATCACTCATATCGGATCCGTGGGTCGGCCACTGCCAATAGGAGGTCGGCGATCAGGTTGCCGGCGACGAGTACGGCCGACGCCATGAGGACGGCGCCCATGACCACATACTGGTCCTTCGTCTGCAGCGCGGTGAGCGTCATGCTGCCCAGGCCGGGCCAGCTGAAGATGATCTCGGCGACGAACGAGCCCGAGACGAGCGAGCCGAGCGTGAAGCCGAAGAGCGTGATCAACGGATTGAGCGCATTGCGCAGCGCGTGCTTGCGGATCACGACGGCCTCGGACAGGCCCTTCGCGCGCGCGGTGGTCACGTAATCCAACCGCAGCACGTCGAGCAGGCTCGCGCGCATCTGCCGCATGCGCCCCGCCAACGGCACGAGCCCCACCGCCAGCGCCGGCAACACCAGATGGTGCAATGTGTCGGTGAACCTGCCCCACGCGGCAAGCTCGTCATGGTCGAGACTGTGCATGTCCCCGATCGGGAACCAGCCGGTTTTGAACGCGAGGATCAGGAACAACAAGCCGCCGAGCACTTCGGGGATCGA
>JANYBS010000144.1 GCA_025360715.1 Candidatus Eiseniibacteriota bacterium
GAGATGGTGATGCCTGGCGACAACGTGGACATGGTGGTGGAGCTCATCACGCCGATCGCGATGGAGAAGGAACTGCGCTTCGCGATCCGTGAGGGCGGCCGCACCGTCGGTGCCGGCGTCGTCACCGAGATCATCGAGTAACGGGGGCGGCATGCTTCAGAAGATCCGCATCAAGCTCAAGTCATACGACCACGCGACGCTCGACCAGTCAGCGGCCGAGATCGTGCGCACGGCGCGTCGCACCGGGGCGGTCACGTCCGGCCCGGTGCCGCTGCCCACGCGCAAGACGGTCTACACCGTACTGCGCAGCCCGCACGTCGATAAGAAGTCCCGCGAGCAGTTCGAGATCCGCATCCACAAGCGGCTCATCGATATCACCCGCTCGACCGCTCAGACCATGGAAGCGCTCGAGAAACTCGATATCCCCGCTGGTGTGGATATCGAGATCAAGACCTGAGCCAACACTCGGGCGGAGCGACGGCGATTCGCGCGGACGATCCGCGCATCGTGCGCCTCCGAATAGAGGGATCATTCAATCATGATGGGTCTGATCGGTAAGAAGATCGGGATGACGCAGCTCTTCGGTGAGAAGGGCGAGTGCATCCCTGTGACGGTGGTCGAGGCTGGCCCTTGCACCGTGACCGAGGTCCGTACGAAGGAGCGCGATGGCTACATCGCGGTCCAGATCGGATTCGGCACGAACAAGGAGTCGCGCTTCAACAAGCCGCTGCTCGGCCAGTTCAAGAAGCGCAATCTCCCGCCGTCGCGGCACCTCAAGGAATTCCGCCTGGAGGATGCTTCCGCGTATGCGATGGGCCAGAAGGTCGACGCTTCGCTGTTCGCGAAGGGTGAGTATGTCGCCGTCCAGGGCGTCACGAAGGGCCGTGGATTCGCCGGCGTCGTGAAGCGCCACGGCTTCGTCGCCGGTCACGCCTCGCACGGTCCGACGTTCGGCAAGCAGCCGGGCTCGATCGGTTCGTCGGCCTATCCCTCGCGCGTCATCAAGGGCAAGCGCCTGCCCGGCCGTATGGGTGGCGAGAACCTGACCATCAAGAACCTCGAAGTCGTCGGCGTGGATGCCGAGCAGAACTATGTGCTCATCCGGGGCGCGATCCCTGGGCCGCCGAACGGACTCGTCTACATCAAGAAGCAGGAAGGCTGACATGAACGCGAAGCTCTTTGCACTCGACGGCACCGAGAAGGGCACGACTGCCCTGCCGGACGAGTTGTTCGCTCAGCCGGTGCACGAACACCTGCTCTGGCTCTCGATCAAGCGTCATCTGGGCAACCAGCGCCAGGGTACGGCGAAGGTGAAGTCCCGTGGCGAAGTGAGCGGCGGTGGTCGTAAGCCGTTCAAGCAGAAGGGTACGGGTAACGCGCGTCAGGGCTCGAACACCTCGCCGCTGATGCCGGGTGGCGGTCGTGCGTTCGGTCCGAAGCCGCGCGATCACCGCACCGAGCTCCCTAAGAAGCAGCGTCGCGCCGCGCTCGTCGCCGCGCTGTCGCTCAAGGCCACCGAGAACACGGTGTCCGTGCTCGAAGGCATCAAGGTCGACGCGCCGAAGACGGCGCAGGTCGCCGCGGTGCTCAAGAAGATGGGCGTGTACGGCAAGCGCACGCTGCTGGTCGTCGACGCGCAGCACGAGGCGGTGTGGAAGTCGGTGCGTAACATCGACAAGCTCAACACCACGCTCGCGCACCAGCTGAACGCGTACGACCTCGTGAACGCGGAGGCGGTCATCCTGACGACGGATGGTCTCGCGCGTGTGAAGGAGGTCTTCGCGTCATGATCAAGGATGCCCGTAGCATCGTGAAGAAGGTGCTCATCACCGAGAAGGGCACGCTGCTCCGCGAGACGCAGAATCAGTATTTCTTCGAGGTTGCACGCGACGCCAACAAGATCGAGATCAAGCGGGCGATCGAGTCCATCTTCCAGGTGAAGGTGGATAGCGTGCAGACCATGCAGCTGCGCGGCAAGGTCAAGCGGCAGGGCCGCTGGGTCGGCAAGCGCAATGACTGGAAGAAGGCCATCGTGACGCTCAAGCCCGATCAGAAGATCGAGCTCTTCGAGCAGATCTGAGACGAGGACGACACCGATGGGTCTGAAGAAATTCCGCCCGATCACTCCGAGCATGCGCCACTCGGTCATGCCGGACTATTCGGAGCTGACGCGTAGCAAGCCGGTCAAGTCGCTCACCGAGCGCATCTACAAGACCGGCGGACGAAACAACTATGGGCATATCTCGATGCGATGGATCGGTGGCGGCCACAAGCAGCGCTACCGCATCATCGACTTCCGTCGGGATAAGGACGGTATCCCGGCGAAGGTGGCTTCGATCGAATACGATCCGAACCGCTCCGCCCGCATCGCACTGCTCAACTACGTCGACGGCGAGCGCCGCTACATCGTGGCGCCGGACGGTCTTCGCGTGGGTGAGATGGTCGAGTCGGGTCCGAACGCCGAGATCAAGAACGGTAACTGTCTTCCGCTCAAGAACATCCCCGTGGGCACGAACGTGCACAACGTGGAGCTTTATCCCGGTCGCAACTCGCGCATCGCGCGTTCGGCCGGCGCCTTCGCGCAGCTTATGGCGAAGGAGGGCGATTACGCTCAGCTGCGCCTGCCTTCGGGCGAGGTTCGTCGCTTCCACGTGAAGTGCCGCGCCGTCATCGGCCAGGTGGGTAACCTCGAGCATGAGAACATCTCGTACGGCAAGGCGGGCCGCAATCGCTGGCGCGGTCGTCTTGGTAACGTTCGCGGTGTCGCGATGAACCCGGTCGACCACCCGATGGGCGGTGGCGAGGGCAAGACCTCAGGCGGACGCCATCCGTGCTCGCCGTGGGGCAAGATCACCAAGGGCCTCAAGACCCGGAAGCGCAAGCTGAGCGATTCGCTCATCGTGCGCCGCCGGAAGAAGTAAGCGGGGAGAGACGAAGACATGGCACGTTCCATCAAGAAGGGCCCATACGTCGTCGACTCCCTTGTACGGAAGATCGAGACGCTCAACCGCAGCGGCGACAAGCGCGTCCTGAAGACGTGGGCGCGGCGTTGCACGGTGCTCCCCGAGTTCGTGGGGCACACGCTGGCAGTGCATAACGGGAATAAGTTCATCCCGATCTACATCACCGAGAACATGGTGGGGCATAAGCTCGGAGAATTCGTGCCGACGCGGATCTTCCGCGGGCACACCGAGAAGACTGCCAAAGCCGAAACGCCTGGGAAGTAAGCCATGGAAGCCAAAGCCATCCAGCGCTTCGTGCGCATCACGCCGCGGAAATGCAATCAGGTACTGGACACGATCCGCGGAGTCAGCGTGGAGCAAGCGCAGGTCACGCTGCAGTTCACGCCGAAGCTCGGCGCGCGCATCATCCAGAAGGTGTTGAAGTCCGCCGTCGCGAATGCTCTTCACGAGGGCAAGGTGCGAGTGGAGGACCTGTACGTGAAGGAAGCCATCGTGGGTGCGGGGCCGACTATGAAGCGCTGGCTCCCGCGCGCCCAGGGTCGCGCGACCCCGATCCTCAAGCGCACGAGCCACGTCTCCGTGACCGTGGCCACGAAGGAGTAAGCATGGGACAGAAAACCCACCCGATCGGCCTGCGCCTGGGCATCGTCAAGACCTGGGACTCGCGCTGGTTCGCCAAGCGCGGTTTCGCAGAGCTGCTCAAAGAGGATCTGCTGATCAAGCGGTACCTCAAGAAGCGTCTCTACCAGGCAGGCATCTCGAAGATCACGATCGAGCGCAAGGGCGACAAGGTCACCATCGGCATCCGCACGGCCCGCCCGGGTCTGGTGATCGGCCGCAAGGGTGAGCAGGTCGACAAGCTCTCCGAGGAGATGAAGCAGCTCACCAAGAAGCAGGTGCAGCTGAACATTGAAGAGATCAAGCGCGCCGACCTCGACGCGCAGCTCGTCGCCGAACACATCGCCAAGCAGCTCGAGCAGCGCGTGTCCTTCCGTCGCGCCATGAAGAAGGCCATCGCCTCCTCCATGCGTGCCGGGGCCCAGGGCATCCGCATCAACTGCACCGGCCGCCTGGGCGGCTCGGAAATGGCGCGCTTCGAAACCTATCGTGAGGGCCGGGTTCCCCTCCACACGCTGCGCGCGGACATCGATTTCGCCCGCGCGACCGCCAACACGGCCTATGGGACGTG
>JANYBS010000151.1 GCA_025360715.1 Candidatus Eiseniibacteriota bacterium
CCACCAGCCCGCGAGCATGCCCACCATGATGGCGAGCAGGCTCTGCTGCAGCACGCGGCGCAGTTCTTCGAGATGCTCCAGGAACGGCATCTCGCCGCTCTGGCGCGGATCGACCCAGCGCTTCTCATCATCCGCGCGGAACTCGCGATCGGCGCGCGGGTCACGATTCGGATCAAGGTGCGGGCTGTTCATGACGCCGGCCCCTCGCTGCCTGCCAGCACCAGATCGCCCGCGAGTACCGTATGCTCGGTGCCGTTCTCCATGCGAAGCACCAGTGCGCCGTCTTCGTCGAGCCGCTGCGCGATGCCGCTCAACTCGCCGCTAGGTGTGCGCACCGTCACGCCCTGGCCCCAGAAATCCGCGCGTTCGGCCCATGCGTCGAGGATCGCGGCGCGGTCGCCCTCCTGCATCTCGGGCCACAGCGGCTCGAAGGCATTGAGGAACGCCGCGGCCACATCCTCGACGCCGGTGTCGATGCCGGCGATCGCAAGACTCGTGGCGATCGGCGCCACGTCGGGCGGGAAGTCCTCGGCCTGCTGGAGCACATTCACACCCACGCCGATCACGACCGCATCGCCGCCGGTCGGCTGATGTCTCACCTCACAGAGAATGCCCGCAAGCTTGCGCCCCTTCAGCAGCAGATCGTTCGGCCATTTGAGTGACGTTCGAACGCCCAGCGATGCGATCGCCCGCTGCAACGCGAGCCCCGCGCCCAACGGGATCACGCCCGCCTGGCGCACATCGCAGCCCAGATGCAGCGCCACCGAGAGCGCCAGCCCCTTGCCGGGCGCATGGGCCCACGCGCGGCCGCTGCGGCCACGGCCTGCGGTCTGAACGTCGGCGACCACGGCGACCCCATCGCCGAGGCCGGCGGCGAGCGCGTCCCACGCCTCGTCATTGGTGCTCTCGGCGCTCGCGCGCGTCACGAGCACGCGACCCATACCGTGGGTCGTCAGTCGCGCGACATACCGCGCACGGTCGAAGAGCGCGTCAGCCAACTTCCTCGATCTCCAGGCTCAGGTTCATGGCCGGCGCCGAATGCGTGAGCGCGCCCACGCTCAAGTAATCCACGCCGGTCTCCGCGTACGCGCGGATCGTGTCCAGATTGAGGCCGCCCGAGACTTCCACTTCGGGCCAGCGCTTGTGGCCCTGACGCGCGCGCGGATGGTCCGGCGGATTCGAGCGGAACCAGCGGTCCACTTCTTCGACCGCGATGCGCACGGCGTCGACCGGCTGGTTGTCGACCAGGATGCGGTCCACTTCGGGGCGCAGCGCCTCGCGCAACTGATCCATGGACTCCACTTCCACCTCCAGCAGCAGGTCACGGCGCGTGCGTTGGATGCGGTCGATCGCGTTGGTCAGGCCCTTCGCGGCGCGGATGTGGTTGTCCTTCACCAGGTACATGTCCCACAGCGCCAAGCGGTGGTTCTGCCCGCCGCCGCACTGCACCGCGTACTTTTCAAGAAAGCGCAGGCCCGGCGTCGTCTTGCGCGTGTCCAGGATGACCGCGCCCGTGCCGTCGATCGCGTGCACGTAGCGCCGCGTGATCGTGGCCACGCCGCACATGCGCATCATGAAGTTCAGCGCCGTGCGCTCAGCGGTCATGATGCTCGCGGCCGAACCGCTGATCTGCGCCAGAGCGACACCGGCGTCCACCTGCTGGCCGTCTTTGGTGGTCGCGCGGAACTTGAGCGCGGGGTCCACCTCGTGAAAGCACATCTGCGCGATCTCGAGGCCCGAGACCACGCCGGGCTCCTTGGCCATGATCACGGCGCGCGCGCCCACGTTGGCCGGCACGGAGTTGAGCGTGGTCACATCGCCCGTGCCCACGTCCTCGGACAGCGCGAACTTCACCAACGGCAGGAAACTCTCGAGCATCTAGTGTCCCGTCCCATGAGTCGTGTGCATGAATCGGCGAGACGTCGTGGCCGCTGGCAAGGCGCGACGACGAAGTCGTATCCGGGAGATACGTCGAGGAGGAGCAACGCAGCAAGCGGCCACGAGGGCCGTCGAGGCATGTGCACGATTCATGGGACGAGACACTAGCGATCCTTCCCGAAACGTCGCGCCATCTTGCGCGGTGGACGTGAACCTTTGCTGAGGACGCCCAGGTCCTCGGGCGGCGCATCGCCGTGCGCCACCGCGAGCGCCATGCGGACCTCGTCGATCCGGTCGCGAAGTGACGCCGCGCGTTCGAACTCAAGCGCCTTGGCGGCGTCGAGCATCTCGCCTTCGAGCCGCGCGATCATCTCCTCCGGGCCACCCTCGAGCGATTCGAGCACGTTCGCGGCCTTGCGGTCGCTGCCGCGGCCGATCGCGTCGGCGACGCTCGTGGCCTGCATGATCTCTTCGACCGTCTTGAGGATCGTGCGCGGCGTGATGCCGTGCGCGGTGTTGTATGCCACCTGCTTCTCGCGGCGGCGGTTCATCTCGTCGATCGCGCGCTTCATCGAATCCGTGATCTTGTCGGCATAGAAGATCACGCGCCCGCCCGCATTGCGCGCAGCGCGGCCGGCCGTCTGGATCAGGCTGCGCTCGCTGCGCAGGAAGCCTTCCTTGTCGGCATCGAGCACCGCGACGAGCGATACCTCGGGCAGGTCCAATCCCTCGCGCAACAGGTTGATGCCCACGAGCACGTCGAACTCCGCCAGCCGCAGCCCACGCAGGATCTCGATGCGCTCGAGCGAATCGATGTCGCTGTGCAGGTAGCGCACTTTGACGCCCATCTCGCTGAGATAGTCCGTCAGATCCTCGGCCATGCGCTTGGTGAGCGTGGTCACGAGCACGCGCTCCTTGCGTTCGACCCGGACGCGCACCTCGGCGAGCAGGTCATCGACCTGGCCGTGCACGGGCTTGATGACCAGCACGGGATCGATCAACCCGGTCGGACGGATGATCTGTTCCACCACCACGCCCTGCGACTTGCGCAATTCGTATTCACCAGGCGTCGCCGACACATACACGATGGGCCCCACGAGTTGCTCGTATTCGGGGAACTTGAGCGGCCGGTTATCGAGCGCGCTCGGCAGGCGGAAGCCGAAGTCCACCAGTGTCGTCTTGCGCGAGCGGTCGCCTTCGTACATGGCGCCGATCTGCGAGACCGTCACGTGCGATTCGTCGATGACCATGAGGAAGTCCGGCTCGCCTTTTTCATTGCGGGGGAAATAGTCGAGCAGGCAGCCCGGACGTTCTCCGGCCGCGCGGCCCGAGAGATGCCGCGAGTAGTTCTCGACGCCGGGACACGTGCCCACACCGGCGAGGAGCTCGATGTCGTACTCAGTGCGTTGCTGCAGCCGCTGCGCTTCGAGCAGCTTGCCCTGGGCGCGAAAGAGCGCCAACTGCTCCTTGAGCTCTTCGCGGATCGTGGCCAGCGCCGCCCAGCGGCGGTGCTCCGGCGTCACGAAGTGCTTGGCCGGGTAGATCGCCAGACGGTCCATGGTCCGCGCCGTCTTGCCGGTGACCGGATCGACCGCGGCGATGCGCATGACCTGGTCGTCCTCCAGCTCGATGCGGATCGTGTACTCCTCATATGCCGGGTAGATCTCGACCATGTCGCCGCGCACCCGGAACTGCCCGCGCGTCGGCTCGATGTCGTTGCGCGAATACTGGATCTCGACCAGTTGTTCCAGCAATTCCTTACGGCGCAATGCGGCACCCTCACGCAGGTCGACGCGCATGCCGGTCCAGTCCTCGGGCATGCCCAAACCATAGATGCACGAGATGCTCGCGACGATGATGACGTCCTGGCGCTCGAGGAGCATCGCCGTCGCCTGCAGCCGCAGGCGGTCGATGTCGTCGTTCACGCTGGAGTCCTTGGCGATGTACGTGTTGGTGGACGGCACGTACGCCTCGGGCTGGTAGTAGTCGTAGTACGAGATGAAGTAGCCGACCGCGTTGTCGGGGAAGAACTGCTTGAACTCGCTGTACAACTGCGCGGCCAGCGTCTTGTTGTGCGACAGGATGAGCGCCGGCTTGCCGTACTGCGCGATCACGTTGGCGATCGTGAAGGTCTTGCCCGATCCGGTCACGCCGAGCAGCGTCTGGTGGCGGTCGCCGGCCTTGAGGCCATCGACCAACTCGGCGATCGCCTGCGGCTGGTCACCGTTGGGCGGATAAGGGGCTTGCAGTCGGAAGTGCATGTGGTGCCATGCTACAGGCGAGGGAACGCGCGGTCGAGTGCGCGGCGACCGCGGAAACACTACCCCCGCGCACGCTCTTGAAGCAGCGCCCAGAGCGCTTCCACATGATGGCGCTCGGTGCGCTCAGCGCCGATCGACACGCGCACCATCCAGCGCCCCGCGAGCAGCGACGGGGTCACGAACGCGCGCCCGGAGGCATTCACGCGCTGCGCCCATGCGAGCGTGTGCGCATCGAGCGCCGCTCCCGTCAAGCCTACCGGCTCGTGGCGCACGCACACCGTCTGAAGTGGCACCGGCGCGAGCCGAACCCACTGCGGCGAAGCGTCCACCTGGGCAGCGAGCCACTGCGCGTTCGCCATGTCGCGACGCAGGCGCGTTCGCAGCGCTTGGGCGCCCTCGGCGCGCAGGTGCATCCACAACTTGAGCGCACGGAAGCGCCGCCCAAGCGGCAAGCCCCAGTCGCGCAGGCTGCGAACGTTCCCATCGGCCCCGCTTTGCAGATAGCTGGGGTTCGTGCTCATGACGCGCACCAGATGCTCGGCGTCGCGCACCAGATACAGGCTGCAGTCGAACGCCACGCCCAGCCACTTGTGGGGATTCATCACGATCGAGTCGGCGGCTTGGGCGCCCTCCCACAACCCCCGCTTCTCGGGACAGATCATCGCCGAGCCCGCCATGGCGGCATCCACGTGCAGCCAGAGTCCGTGCGCCTGCGCGATGCGCGCGATCGCCGCGATGGGATCGATCGCCGTGGTCGCGGTGGTGCCGGTCGTGGCGACGATCGCGCAAGGCAGCCGGCCCGCGACGACATCTTCGCGGATCGCCTGCTCGAGCGCATCCGCGCGCAAAGCGAACTCGTCATCGGTCGCGATGAATCGCAACTGCTCGCGCCCGAAGCCGGCGAGCAGCGCCGCCTTCTCGACCGAGCTGTGCGCCTCGCGCGAGGTGTACACCACGAGCGGTGCCGATTCCGCCTGCAGGCCGCCGCGCGTCTGCGAGTGATTGGTCGTGCGCTCGCGCGCGCACAAGAGCGCCGTGAGCGTCGCGGTCGAAGCGGTGTCGTGGATCACGCCCTGCCACGCGGGCGAGAGCCCGAGCAACTGGCGCATCCAGTCACAGGTGGTCTCTTCCAGCTCGGTGAGCACGGGGCTCGCCTGCCACGTGATACCGGTCTGGCCGAGTCCGGTGCTCAAGAGATCCGCCAGCACCGAGGCGTAGCTCGCGTTGCCCGGGAAGTACGCGTGAAAGTTCGGATGCTGCCAGTGCGTGAGCCCCGGCATGAGCAGGCGCTCGACGTCGGCGATGAGATGAGCGTCCAGGTCCTCGGGCAGCTCGGGGGCCGAAGCGGGCAGCGACGCGCGGATGCTGCCCGGCGCCACCTGCGAGAGCACCGGATGCTGCTCGATGCCCTCGCGGTAGTCGGCGATCCAGTCGATCAGGCGATGCCCGAGCCGGCGGAACTCTTCCGGCGTCACTTGGCCGCTGCGGCCTTGTCGCGGAACTTGATGCCGCAGCCCAGCGCCTTGGATTCGCCCGTCACGACCGGCTTGGCGCTCACGACCGCGGTGACTGCGTCGTACAGGTAGCGCGACTTCACGGACGCTGGCTCCTGCGCATTGTCGTCGACGGAACCGTGGTAGACGAGCTTGCCCTTGGCGTCGAACACGAAGGCTTCCGGTGTGTGCGAAGCGCCGAATGCGCGCGCCACGTCGCTGGTGGCATCGACCACGTACGAGAACCTGTAGCCGACTTCCCTTGCGCGCGTGACCATGTGCGCGAAGTCGTCCTCCGGGTAAGCCGCCGGATCGTTCGCATTGACCGCGACCACGCCCATGCCCTGCTTGAGCGCCGCGTTGCCGATCTCGGCGATGCGGCCCTGCCACGCTTTGACCCACGGGCAGTGGTTGCAGACGAACACCACCATGAGCCCCTTCTTGCCCGCCGCCTTCGCCAGCGTGATCGACTTGGCGTCGACGCTCATCATCGGCGTATCGCGCATGGGCGCGGTGCTGCCCAGTGCGAGCGGCGTGGGCGTCGCGTCGGCGTCGGCATGCGCGGGCGAGAGAGCGAGCGCGACGCCAACCGTGGCGGTGAGCGCGAGTGCGACGAGGCAACGCAAGAGCGACATGGGCTGCATGGCCTTCATGGGACGATCCTTCCGCGAGGGGTCATGGCGTTGCGGCGATGGCTTTGGCGAGCGCTGCTTCGAAACGAGTGCTGTCGGCCGCACCCTCCCAGAATGCCACGGGTCGGCCCTGCGCGTCATACACGAGTGTGGCCGGCAGCGAGCCCGTCCAGCGCGCGTCCAGGCCGTTGATGAAGGCCTGATCGCCCTCGTGCTTGAAGTACGTGCTGTCGGTGATGCCGTGACGCTTCAAGAAGTCGAGTGCCGCGCCGCGCTGCTCGCTGAAGTCGGTGGAGACGAGCACGAACCGGGTTCCGGGATGATTCGCGATGATCCTCGCGAGCGCCGGGAACTCCTCGCGGCACGGGCCGCACCACGTGGCCCACACGTTCACCAGCGTCGCCTGCGCGCCGGGGCGCGCGGCAAGCGCCTTCACTTGGGCCACCGTGACGTCGATGAGTACCGGCGCCGCCGCGCCCGGCACGCCGGCGTGCGCGCCGCCGGAGGCGCGCGAAGGGCCCCCGGGAGCGCAACTCCCAAGGGCCATCGCGCCGGCGATCAGCGCCAGCGCAGCCTGCGCGCGAAGTGCCGCGCCTACCAACGCTGGCGCGCCGAGTAGCTGAGCGTGACGGTCTTGCCGGCGGCGATCTCGACCGTGAACTGTAAGGTGTTCGCGTCCTTGCGGACCGCGGGCAGGCTCGACTGGATGAGCTCGCTGTCACCGCCCAGCGGCTCCTCCACCACGATCGTGGCGGCGAGGGGCTTGCGGTTGCGCAGTTCGATCTCGACCCCGTAGGTGCGCTCGCGATCCGAGACGCGCTTCTCGCTCACATTGCGGCGCGTGGCGGCCAGATCGAACGCATAGCCCAGGTCGACCGTGCACTTCTCGTCGACCGCCGTATGGGTGATGTTCGACTCGCCGATGAACTGCAGGTCGCCCGCGCCGTCTTGCGTGAAGGTGCGCACGCGCCCGCCCGGCAGCGGCACCCCGGGACCGGACTTCTCCGCGTTCGAGACCTCGAGTTGGCTCAGCACGCCGCGCGCATCGCCCGAGCGATAGAAATAACGCGGCTTCACGGTGATGGCGCGCGGGCGGATCATCGTCACGCTCTGCGTCTCACGGTCGCGCAGCGTGACCGGGCCATCGAGCGTGTACAGGTGGTAGTCGGCAAAGGCCTGCTCGCTCATGCCACCGGGCGCCGGTGCAGCGTCGGCCATGGCGCTCTTCATCATCATGATCGGGCGCGGGTCGATATTCGAGGTGGTGCGCGAGGGATCGCCGGCGATGAGCTTGACCGTCGCGTCTTCGAACGAGCGGCCGGTGGTGTTCTGCATCTGCACCGCTGCCGACCAGATCGCGGTGGTCTCGCCCGTGCGCACGAGCGTGTGCTCGGCACTCCACGACAGGCCGCCGGTGAGGTAACTGAGCTCCGCCTTGGTGCTGCCGCGCGCGCCGTCGATCACCGCCTCGATCGCGGGGCGCATCGACAGTGCGCCGGTCGGCTTGGCCAGGCGCACCTGCTCGACCGTGGCGCGCGAGACGTTGGTGAGCGCGCCGTCATCGCCGCGCACGACGAGCCATGCGCCGTCGGCCGCGAGCAACACGCCCTCGTCCACGCGGTCGCCGCGGGAGTTCACGCGCACACGCTCGCCCACGGAGTGTTCGAGCAGGCCGTCCCCCGAGGCCGTGTCCCATCGGTAGCTCAGGCGCAGCACGCGTCCGTTCGCCGGCGCGAGCCGCACGCTCGTGAAGTCGAGCGCCGTGGAGACGCCCTCGACCCGCACCGTATCGCGCGCAGCGCGCAAGGTGAGGTCGCGCGTCTCGCGCACGAAGCCCAGGTCATGGGTGTACAGCGTGACCGCGGTTCCTGCGGCGGCGGTGCGGCAGACCAGTACGGCCGCGATCGCGGCCAAGCGGATCGTGCGAGTGCGCTTCATCGGGGCAACCTCCGTGGCGTGGGGATGGACCAACTGCATCACGGAGAACATACGCCAGAGTGGCGCGCGCATTCCCATGCGCAGTGGCCGCCGTCAGGGAGTCGTCAGGCACGCACGGCGCCACGCCGGACAGCGACGCTCAGTCCAACTGCTCCCTGTAGGGTCGCACGTCGAAACGCGCGGCGATGGCGCGCAGCGACGTCTCGAGCAGCGCGAGCTTCGCATCGAGCCGCCGGTCCATGCCGGGGTGCTTGCCCAAGCGCACGTCGACGTGGTCCTCACTGGCGCCCAGCGCATCGACTGCGTGCAGGCAGTAGGAGAACTGCTCGCCGCGCGCGACGAACTGATCGAGTTGCTGCAGGAAGCGCCGCTCGTTCGTGAAGTAGCGCAGCGTGTGATAGACGGGCAGCCGCAGGCCCGGAGTCACCGCCAGCGGGAACTCGCGGATCGTGACGCCGCGCGCGGTCCAGTCGTAGGGCTGGCGCTTCCAGGTGAACGGCCACGGCTTCATGGCTAGCACCGAGGGCGGATGCGCACTCTTCATGGCCAGGACTGCACGCGAAGCCAGCAGCACGGGCGTGGGATACGCTGAGGCGTCGTAGCGGTAGCCGGCTTCGGCCAGCAGCGGCAGCACGCGCGACGCCATATCGAAGTTCGGCGCGCGGAAGCCCACGACCTGGGCGCCCGAGGCCTGCTCAAGCTCGGCCTTGGACTCCACGAGTTCGCGGCGCTTGCGCTTCTCGGTGAGTCCCGCGAAGCGCATGGGGTGCGTGGAGGTATGGCTCGCGATCTCGTGGCCCGTACCGACCGCGGCGCGCAGGATGTCGCCATGCGCCTGGGCGTCGCGGCCCACCACGAAGAGCGTCGCACGTACACCGCAGCGCGCGAAGAGATCCAGGAGCCGCGGCAGCGCACGCGCCATCGCCAGGGGATCGGCGGGCAGCCCCTTGAAGCCGTAGCCCATGAGGTGCAGGTCCACCGGATCCACATCCACGCTGATGGTCGCGAGCGGGCGCTTCACGGCTGCAAGCGCGGCGTCACCACGCGAAGCGCCGGAACAGCGGCTGCGGGTTCGACGGGCTCGAGGATATAAGTCGGCGTGAAGCGGTTGCCGGAGACCGGACGCAGGGGCTCGCTCACCCAGCCCAGCGTGTCCGCGACACGATACGACCCCGCGAGCGACGCCCATGGCTCGCCCATCTCCTCGAGCGTGCGGTCCAGGATCAGGTGCGGGCGGCCGGGACCGGAGCGCAGGCTGTCGAGCATCCGGTCCAGATAGTGCGGATCGCGCGCAAGCAGAGTGTTGCCCTTGGAACGAGAGATGTCGTCGAACGGGATGATCTGCAGCGACGTGTGGCCCGTCGCACGCTCGGTGTACCAGCCGTGGTAGGGCATGAGCAGGTCGCCCTTGCCCGCGATGCTCGCGACGCGCGACTCGAATGCCGCGAACGCCTCGCGTGCGCGCGGATGCGGAAGTTGGTCGTGGATCGGGTAGAGCAACGGGAAGAACTGCGCGAGGAGCACGCCATAGATGACAGCGGTACCCAGCCCGCGGCCGCCCTCGGCGCCCGCCTCGAGCTGGCGGCCGAGCTGGTCGAGCGCGATGGGGCCGAGGAACGTGAAGGCGACGACCGTGGGGATGAGCACGTGCCGGTACGCGTAGGCATCGAGCGTGGCGAGCAAGCCGGTTCCCACGCCGGCGAGGCCGGCCCAGAACCACAAGCCCCTCGGATGCTTCCACGGCCGCTCGGCCGTGCCCAGCGCGAGCACCGCGGGGATCGTGAGCGCGCCCAAGGCGCCGAAGAGGCCATGCCCCACGTAGTGCTCGATACGCGCGCGATCGATCTGCGACCAGCCGCGAGGGATCGACCACGTGTAGAAGCGGAACCACTCGCCGAGCCATACGGTGAGCGCCAGGTAACCGCCCAGGCACAGCACGAGCAACGTGAGCGTGAACGGCACGAAGCGGCGGCGGTCCTGGAAAAGCAGGTACGCCACGGCTCCGAAACAGAAGAGCACGGCATGCTGCTTGGTGAAGAAGGCCAGTGCGAGCACGAACGCCGCGGCGACGGCGCCGGGCAGGCCGCGCGTGTAGCGCAGGATCGCGAGCCCGGAGAAAGCCAGCAGCAGCATGAGCGAGTCCGGCCGCGCCACGTCGTAGCACGAGCCCGTGAGACCGAACGCCATGCAGTAGACGCCCGCTGCGCCGACCGCAAGCGTCGGACGCCGTGTCTCGATCCACACGACCACCGCCGCGAGCAACGCGATGCCGAGCGACGAACCGAACGCCACCAGCCGGGGCTCCCACAGCGCTGGGCCGAACGCGCGCGCGAGCCATGAACTCACGAAGGCGAAGATCGGCATGTAGGCAAGCGAGATGAAATGCAGTGTGGGCTTCACATACATGGCCTGGCCGTGCGCAAGCCGCACGACGTGGTCCATCATGACGCCCTCGATGCAGTCGAGTTCCAGCGGATACGCCATGCGCTTCAAGCCGATGCGCACATACTCGAAGATGGACAGCAGCCCCATGGCCCAGACACCCAGCCGCAGCACGAATCGAGCGATCATCGCAAGGCCTCCCTCGCGCTGTGGAGCCGGAACAGGTGGACGACGGCGATCGGCTGGCTTCCACCATCCGCCGCAGGCACCGCTTGCGTCGCGACCTCTTGCGGCGCGAGCCACGCGGGCGGCGCAAGCTTCGCATCGCCGGGCTCACTCACGTAGGCCAGCCAGCGGGCACCCGCCTGCGCGAGATGTTCGAGCAACTCCGGCTTGATGTCGGCGGCGTTCACCGCCCAGCCATAGCGGTCCGCGCGATGCAGCAGGCGCGGGTCCGTGTACTCCGAACTGTGGTCCACCACCACGAGCAGATCGCCGGGGGGCACCTGCTGCCGAAGCACCGCGCCGGCGCCCTCGCGAAGTTCATCCACTCGGTAGTAATCGAGCTTGCGCGGCGCGAGGAACGCGAGCACCAGCAACGCGGCGTACCCGAGCGTCGCGAACAGCCGGACCGGCAGCGGCCGCTCCTCGCGCAGGAGCGCCGCGGTACCGAGCGCGATCGCGAACGCGAGCGGCGCGATGAATGGGATCTGGTAGTAGTCGTGCCTCACGT
The DNA here is from genome assembly GCA_025360715.1 of Candidatus Eiseniibacteriota bacterium. Classification (GTDB taxonomy): domain Bacteria; phylum Eisenbacteria; class RBG-16-71-46; order RBG-16-71-46; family RBG-16-71-46; genus CAIXRL01. The sequence continues at coordinate 11,318 of JANYBS010000151.1, forward strand.
TGAGCGGGAAGAACACGCTCACGTATGCAAGGCCGCCCAGGAGCCATGCCAGCACGAACACCGGCGCGGCCGGACGCCGGGCGCCGTCGCGCCCGCGCCACAGCGGCGCCGCGAGCAGCAAGAGCGCGCCCGCATAAGTCGTGATCTCGCGCAGCAGGCGCAGGGCGATCTTGAGCCAGTTCGCCGGCTTCAGGCGGAGTTGCGCCTCGCCCACGTACCACCACCACGGGTTGACCTCTTTGTAGTAGCCCGGCAGCCACGTCCAATCGGGCGCGTGGGCGTTGACCGTGTTCACATGCGCGCGCCAAAGCGTGAAGGCTCCGAAACTCACCGCGACCGCAAGCGCGGCCAGCGCCGCGGAGCCCAGAGAAGCGGCGGCGAGCATGGCCAGACCGAGCGGCGGCAGCACGGGCAGCAGGTACGGGCCCTTGATCATCGCCGCGAGGGCACCACAGAGCGCAGCGCCGGCGGCATGCCGCGCACCGCCGCCGCGCGTGCTGCGGATCGCGTGGTAGAGGAACCCGTGCACGAGCGCCTGCGCGGCGAAATCCACGTTCGCCGCCCGCGAGAAGAACATGGACAGCGGCGCGATCAGGTACACGACCAGCGCCAGTTCGGCGACCACGGCATCGGCCACCGCGCGCACCAGACGGTGGAACCAGAACGCCGAGAGCACGAAGAACGCGAGTGAGACGAGCCGGTCCCACATCGGCGAGAGCCCGAACGCCCGGTCGAAGAGTGCCGCGATGGCCTCCGGGAGCGGGAACTCGAAGATGAGAGTGCCGTGTCCGCCGAGCCAGCAGACCTTGGGATGCAGCAGGTCGATGCCGTGGCGGGCGAACGCGTACGAGTAGCCGACCGTATCGGCCTGGCGCCACGAGTGCGGATCATCGAGCGGTCCGCCCAAGTGAGGCAGCCGCAACACGAAGAGCACGATGACGGCGATCCAGGTGAGCGGGTGGAGCCCGGCAAGACCTTTGCCGCTATCCTTCGTCACTGCGGACAATGGGGCTCCTCGGCGGATGGGCTCGTCGCTTGCGGCACCACTTCTTAGAGAGTCGGCTTCATGGCACCGCCCAGTCATCGGCAGGCGAACAAGGCGGCATGATAGGCGAACCGCGAAGAAGCGGCCACCCCGGCGCGCGTCATCGGGGAATGCTTCATCGGGGAATGCTTGCCAACGTCGCGCCCCCCCCCTAGTCTCCTGCGGCACTGCACGGTAGGGCCCCTCCCACAGCGGCAGTCAGGCTTCAGGACGAGGCGAACCGGGCCGATAGCACGCGTACAAGCCCAGGCCCGGGTCGCATGCCCCGGGACCCCGATTCGAGGTCTCCATCCACCTTGCCGCCGGCCACTTCGGCGCGTACGGCCGAGTGTTCATGTCCGTCACGCATCCCCAGCACGCAGCGGTCATCGGCGGCGGCATCTCCGGCCTCGCCTCCGCGCTCGCCATCGCCGAGATGGGCCATCGCGTCACCCTGTTCGAAGGGGAAGCCGAACTCGGTGGCCTGGGCACGACGTTCCCATGGCGCGACACGAATCTTGAAAAGTTCTATCACTGCGTGCTGCCCGATGACGACGCGTTGCTGCCGCGCATCCATGCGGTGGGGCTGGGATCGAGTCTGCTCTGGCGCGAGACCAAGATGGGCTTCATGTACCAGAAGCGCATCTGGCCGCTCAATACGCCGCGCGACATCCTGAGCTTCGGGCCGCTGTCGATCATCGAGCGCCTGCGCATGGGCCTCATGGGCATCCGCGCGCGGATCGGTGGACTCTCTCCCAAGCTCGACGACATCACCGCCGAGCAGTGGATCCGCAGCCTGGTCGGCGACCGCTGCTTCGACGTGCTGTGGAAGCCGCTGCTGTCGGCCAAGATCGGCGATCACTACTCGGCACTGCCCGCACTGTGGCTCTCGAGCCGCATGAACCGCGAGAAAAGCACCGGCCCCGAACGCAAGGGCTGCCTGACCGGCGGGTACCGCGCGCTCATCGACGCGTTCGCCGCGACGCTTGCCAAGAAGGGCGTGACGATCCGCATGGCGACGCGCGTGGACGGCATCGGCCAGGACGAGCAGGGCATGACGGTCACGCCGCTCGGCGGCGCGCCGGAGCGCTTCGACTTCGTGGTGTCGACCTCACCGCTCACTCACTTCCAGAAGATGACGAACGGCATGACGCTCCCGGGCGGTATCGCCGACCTCAAGCTCGACTACCAGGGCGTCGTCTCGGGCGTGTTCCTGACCGAGAAGCCGATCACGAACTACTACTGGATGCCGTGGGTGGACTCCGGCGCCACGTCGCAGGGCGTGATCGAGATGAGCAACCTGGTGCCGCTCGAGCGCTCGAACGGCCTGTACGTGAACTATCTGGTCAACTACACGCACCGTGACAGCGTGTTGTACCAGAAGAGCGACGCGGAGATCGCCGAGCTCTACCGCCGCGACCTGGTGAACCTCTTCCCCGAGGTCGGCGCGAGCATCCGCGAGCACTTCATCTTCCGCGCGCCGTACGTGGAACCGATGTGGACCGTGGGGTATCGTGCGAAGAAGCCGCCGACGTCGGTGATCCCGGGCCGCTTGTACATGGCATCCACCGCGCAAGTGTATCCGCGAGTGAACTCGTGGAACTCCTGCTGCGCCGTCGTGGACGAGATGCTGCCTGCGCTGCAGGCTGAAGTGGCCGCGCGAGCGGCAGGAGCGCGGGCATGATCTGGGTCATCTTTCCGGCATGGAACGAAGAGAAAGTCATCCGCCCCACGCTGCTGGCGTTATGGCAGGCCTATCGCGGCAGCACCGAGGCTTACACGGCAGTGCTCGTGAACGATGGCAGCACGGACCGCACCGTCGAAGAGGCGCAAGGCGCCGTCGCCGATAGCGGCGGCGAGATGAAGCTCGAGGTGCTGACCCACGAGGTGAACAAGGGCCTTGGCGCCGGCCTGCGCACCGGTATCTACTGGGTGCTCGACCGCGCCAAGGATGACGACATCCTGGTCACGCTCGATGCCGACAACACCCACCCTCCCAAGTTGATCCCCGAGCTTGTGCGCCGCGTGCGCGCGGGCGCGGACCTGAGCATCGCGTCGCGCTACCGCGCCGGCGCCGAGGTGCATGGCGTACCCGGCTATCGCCGCGCACTCTCCGACGTGGCGAGCCTGCTGTTCTCCACGCTCTATCCGATCCCAGGCGTCAAGGACTACACCTGCTGCTTCCGCGCGTATCGTGTGCCGCTGCTGCGCCGCGCGCGCGCCGTGTACGGCGACCAACTCTGCACGGCCAAGGGCTTCGAAGCCGTCATGGACCTCCTGCTGCGGCTAGGACCGCTCGGCATGAAAGTCGATGAGATGGGCTTCGTGCTCGACTACGGCGACCGTGTGGGCCAGAGCAAGATGAAGGTCATGACGACCATCCGCTCCACACTCTCGCTGCTCATCCAGCGCCGCTGGGAGCGCATCACGATCTGGACGCCCAAGCATATCGCGAAGCTCGAAGCCGCGGCGGGGCAGCGCAAGCCGTGAAGGTCGCGATCATCGTCGGCACGCGCCCGGAGATCATCAAGATGGCGCCGCTTGTGCGCGCGTGCGCGCAGCGCGGCCTGCCCTATCTGCTGCTGCACACCGGCCAGCACTACTCCTACGAGATGGACGGTGTGTTCTTTGAAGAACTCGGGCTGCCGCAGCCGCACACGAACCTTGCAGTGGGTTCGGGCACTCAGGCGTACCAGATCGGCGCGATCATCACCGGCATCACGCCCATCTTCGAGCGCGAGAAGCCCGACTGGGTCATGGTCGAAGGCGACACGAACTCGGTGCTCGCCGCGGGCCTGGCCGCCCACAAGCTGGGAATCAAAGTGGGACATGTCGAAGCAGGCCTGCGTTCGTACGATCGCAAGATGCCTGAGGAGATCAACCGCATCCTCACCGACGGCCTCGCCGATCATCTCTATGCGCCTACGGAGCACTCCAAGCGCATCCTGCTCGGCGAGCAGGTCTCGGCCGAGCGCATCTTCGTGACGGGCAACACCGTCGTGGACGAACTCATGCTTCAGCGCCCGCGCGCCGAAGCACGTGAGACCGGTAAGCGTTTCGGCGTGGAGCCGCGCCGCTACGCGCTGGCGACCGTGCACCGCGCCGAGAACACCGACGACGAGACGCGCCTGCGCGGGATCGTGCGTGGGCTCTCGGAAGCCGCGGCCGCCACGCAGCTCCAGGTACTTTGCGCCGTGCACCCGCGCACGTCGGCACGGCTCGAGCAGATGGGACTGTCGTGGGGCGCCGGCGTGCGCGCGTTGCCGCCGCTTCCCTATCTGGATTTCCTCGGACTGCACGCGCAAGCGGCGATGACACTGAGTGATTCGGGCGGACTTCAGGAGGAAGCCTGCTGCCTCGGTGTCCCGTGTGTGACGCTGCGCGACAACACCGAACGTCCCGAGTCGGTCGAGGCCGGCGGCAACATCCTGGTCGGCGCCGATCCTGCCGCGATCGTCGCGGGCGCGAAGCAGATGCTCGGCCGCACAGGCTGGGCGAACCCGTTCGGCGACGGCCGCGCGGCGCATCACATCCTCGACGCGGCCACCGGCGCACGCGCATGAATGCCACAGCGGAACCCGGACGCGAGTCGCCCGTCTGGCGTGTGGCACCGCCGCTGGTGCTGCTGCTCGCGCTGGTGCTGCGCCTGGATCAGTTGGGCTCGCGCCCGTTGTGGACCGATGAAGGCAGCACGTGGGTCGGCGCATCGCTCGGCCTGAAGGACCTGATCCACCGCTGCCTCACGCGCGACGCGAGCCCGCCGCTTTACTACATGCTCACCTCGTTCGCGATCCACATCGCCGATGACGAAGCGCACCTGCGCATCGTGTCGGTGATCGCGTCGGTGGGACTGGTGTGGCTCACCTACCGCTTGGCGCGCCTGGGGCTTTCGCGCGCCACTTCCACTTTTGCTGCTTTGCTCTGCGCGCTCTCGCCCTTCCAAGTCCTGTCGGGTCAGGAGGCGCGCACGTATGTGCTGGTGGCGTTCTTCCTGGTGGCATCGGTCCTGCTGTATGCGCGGGCACTGGTCTCGCCCAAACCGAATCGCTGGCCCGCCTACGTGCTGGCGATGACGCTGGGCATGTGGACCCAGTCGATCGCCGTGCTCGGCGTCACCGTGCAAGGCACGCTCGCCGTGCTGACTCCAGAAGGCCGCCGCCGCTTTGGCCCTTGGGCGATCGCGCTCTTCGCCGCGGCGCTGTGCTATGCGCCGTGGGCGTGGATGGGGCGCGGACTCGCCGATCACCTGTCGAGCTCGCATTGGTACATCCCGGATCCCGATCAGAAGGGCGTCTTCAAAGTGCTGCGCGCGGTGCTGCTTTCGCCAATGCCGCTGGTGAGCGCACCGCCCGCATCGCTCCTGCCGGGCCTGGACCACTGGCTGCCGCGCAACTTGGCGTGGGCACTGCTCGTGCTGGCGCCTGCCGTGCCGCTGCTGGTATCGCTGCCGCGCCTCTGGCGCGCCGGCGCCGAAGGCATGGTCGCGCGCATCGCGTGGGCCGGTGCCTTCGTGCCCATCGCCGCCGTGTGGGTGGTGAGCCACAAGGCGCCGCTCTTCCTGCCGCGCTACTTCGTGTTCGTGACGCCGTTCCTGGCGGTGCTCTACGCGCAGGGCGTCGCCGCCATGGCTCCGCGAGCGCTGCGCGTGATGTGGGGCGCATTGCTGATCGGCGCGGCGGCGGCCGGCATCGTTCGCTACGAGCGTGACTTCACCAAGGAGCCATGGCGCCAGGTGGCCAGCGATATCGGCCTGCGCGCGGCACGCGGACACACCATCGTGCTCGTGCCTTTCGACCTGGACCCGTTCGCGTTCTATGAGCATGCGCTTCATCTGGGGGTGCGCGCGGTCGAGGTGAGCCATCCCGACGAGCCGTTCGCCGCGCACTTCACGCCCAAGCAACTCGACGATCTCGAGGCGGCCGCACGCAAGAACGCTGCCGGCTACGACGAGGCGTGGGTCATCGTCCGCAGCCCGAACTCCGAGGTGCGCAAGGAAGTCGCCCACCGCGCAGAGCTGGCGGCCGGCGAAGGCCGCGTGCTCGTGGAGCGCTACCGCTGGGACTCGTTCACGGGCCCGCTGCGCGTGAGCCGCTTCGTGCGCAAGAGTGCGTCATACACACGCGGCGCAGCACTCACGCCGTTGCCCGCACAGCATGCGACGGATGCCGGTCCGGTGCCCATCCCGCTCGACCAGCCGTTCCGCTGAGCGCCGGCGCGCCAACAAGACGGCGGCCGCCCGGACTTCGAGTGGCCGCCGTTTCGCGTACCGGGCTGCGCGTCAGTGCGCCTTGAAGCTGAGCGACTCCTGCGCCTTCTTCAGCTTGTCGAGTGTCTCTTCGAGTTGCTCGAGGCGCACCTTCTCCTTCTCGACGATCTCCGGCTTGGCCTTGGCGAGGAAGTCCGTGTTACGGAGCTTCTTCTTGACGCCTTCAAGGTCGGTGAGCAGCTTCTCGGCCTCGCGCGCCAGCCGTGCTCGTTCTTCATCCAGGTCGACCAGCCCGTCGAGCGGCACGAACACCTCGGCGCCGTCCACGACGGCGGATGCCGCTACCGGCGGACGCGAGCCGTCACGCGACATGGTGAGGGACTCGATGCGAGCGAGCGGCAGCAACTGACCGCGCAGGCGCTCGAGCAGCTCGAACTGCGCCTCGCTGCCGCGCACCACGACCGGCACCGCGCGGCCCGGAGCGATCTTGTTCTCGGCGCGCAGATTGCGGACCGCGACCACCACGGCTTGGAGGAACCCCACCTCTTTCTCGACACTCGCGTCGAACCACGCCTTCTTCGCTTTCGGCCATGACTTGAGCGCGAGCGTCTCGCCATCGTGTGGCATGGACTGCCAGAGCTCTTCGGTGACGAACGGCATGAAGGGATGCAGCAGCCGCAGGATGCCGTCGAGCACCTTCCACGACGTCCAGCGTGCCGTGCGCAGGTCCACGCGCTCCTGCGGCGAGAGCTCGCCGTCTTTTTCCGCCAGCGCATACCTAGGCTTGGCCATCTCGAGGTACCAGTCGCAGTACTCGTTCCACGCGAATGTATAGAGCGCCTGCGCAGCCTCGGCGAAGCGGTACGTCTTGAGGTTGCGGGTCACATCCTTCACCGCGTTGGCGAAGCGCGACAGGATCCAGCGATCCGCCAGGCCCAGTTCGAGATGCGATTCCTTGATGGCACCCATGTCTTCGTCGCCCAAGCGCATGTTCACGAGGCGGGTCGCGTTCCACAACTTGTTCGCGAAGAACTTGCCGTTCTCCAAGCGCTTCTCGTCGAAGAGCAGGTCCTGGCCTGTGGGCGTCTGGATCATGACGAAGCGCACGGAATCGGCGCCGTACTTGTCCATCATCGCCAAAGGGTCGGGCGAGTTGCCCAGGCTCTTGCTCATCTTGCGGCCTTGGGCATCGCGCACGATGCTCGTGAAGTAGACGTGCGGGAACGGCGTCTCGCCCCGGAAGTGGTAACCGGCCATGATCATTCGCGCGACCCAGAAGAAGATGATGTCGCTGCCCGTGACCATGAGGCTGTTCGGGTAGTAGCGCGCCAGGTCGCTGGTCTGCTCCGGCCAGCCCAGCGTGGCGAACGGCCACAGCCACGAGCTGAACCAGGTATCGAGCACGTCTTCGTCCTGGCGCCAGCCCTCGCCTTCGGGCTGCTCCAAGGACACGACGAGTTCGTCGCCGCGGTACCACACCGGGATGCGGTGGCCCCACCAGAGCTGCCGCGAGATGCACCAATCGCGGATGTTCTCGAGCCAGTGGATGTAGACCTTCTTCCACCGCGCCGGGAACATCTTGACCTTGCCCTTGCGTGCCGCTTCGAGCGCCGGCGCAGCGAGCGGGGCCATCTTCACGAACCACTGCTGCGACAGGTACGGCTCGATCACCGTCCCGCAGCGCGAGCAACGGCCGACGCTGTTCGTGTGCGGCTCGACCTTTTCGAGGTAACCCGCATCCTGGAGCGCCGCGACGATGCGCTTGCGCGCCTCGAACCGGTCGAGGCCGCGGAAGTCACCCGCGTTGTCGTTCATCACGCCGGCTTCGTCCATGATCACGAGCTGCGGCAGGTCATGGCGAAGGCCGGTCTGGAAGTCGTTGGGATCGTGAGCCGGTGTGACTTTCACTGCGCCCGTGCCGAACTTCGCGTCGACCATGGCGTCGGCGATGATCGGGATCTCGCGGCGCACCAGAGGCAGCACGGCGTTCTTGCCCACGAGCTTGCTGTAGCGCTGGTCCTTGGCGCTCACGGCCACGGCCGTATCTCCGAGCATGGTCTCGGGGCGCGTCGTCGCGACCACGATGGACTGCTTCTCGGCGCCGGCGATCGGATAGCGGATATGCCACAGGCTGCCCTGCGACTCGACGTGATCGACTTCTTCATCGCTGAGCGCGGTCATGCAGCGCGGGCACCAGTTGACGATGTAACGGCCGCGGTAGATCAGGCCTTCGTCGTAGAGCTTCTTGAAGCCGGTCAGGACTGCGCGTGAATAGTCGGCATCCAGCGTGAATCGCTCGCGCGCCCAGTCGGGCGTGGTGCCGACGCGGCGCAGCTGTTGCAGGATGAGGCCGCCGTACTGGTGCTTCCAGTCCCACACTTCCTTCAAGAATCCGTCACGACCCAGATCGTGACGGCTCTTGCCGGCTTCGCGGAGCTTCTTCTCGACCACATTCTGTGTCGCGATGCCGGCGTGGTCCATGCCCGGCACATACAACGTCTCGCGCCCTTCCATGCGCTGCCAGCGCACGATCAGGTCGCGGATCGACTCGCCCAGCAGGTGCCCCATGGTGAGGGAACCCGTCACGTTGGGCGGCGGGATCGTGATGACGAAGGGATCCTTGCCGCCCGCGCGCGGCTGGAAGACGCCCGACTGTTCCCAGAAGGCGTAGCGCGCGGCTTCGATCCGGCCCGGATCGTAGGGCTGCAAGAGCGCCTCGGGGTTGCCCGGACGCATGGGGACCTCCTGTGAATCAAGGAAACAGGGAATCGGGTGCTGCGGCAGCGGCGGAGCTCGGGCGGCGTGCGGGGCTAGCAGGCTCCGCGCGGTCGTGCCGGAATGAGGGGGGGCACGCTATCACAGCGCCAAGAAGGCACTCAAACCCCGCGCTTCGAGCGGCCGCTCAAGCACCACGCGAGCGGCCCGCCGCAACGCACTACCCGGCAGCGTGTTCATGATGACGGGCACAGGCGTGGGCGTCGCCGGCCGAGCACTCCACGAGGCAAGCTTTGCGCCCGGCGTCGCCTGCACCTAATGTCGCGCGCCATGCCCATCCGACGTATCGCCACGCTCCTGAGCGCCATCTTGCTGCTGACCGCGGGTGCGACCGTGGGCGCCGCTTCACCGCTGCAATTCCTGCCAGTGGGCGACCCGCTCCAGGCGGAACTCCGGCTGCTCGATCTGTACCGGCAGCGTCCCGATTCGGCCGTGTCGCTGCCGCACCTGTCGTCGTGGCCGCTGCAGATCGCCGAGGTGGCGCCGCCGACACCGCCCGGGGTGTGTGGCCTGCTGGCGGGCTCCGAGCTTGGCGCCAAGCGCATCGCCCGGCTGCGCGTGATCCGTGCGCTCGAGCGCGATGTGCCATCGTTGTCGCGGCGGCCGAGCGATCCACACTCCACGCCGCGGCTGCTGCAGCGCGAGTACGCACACGACGAGCGCCTGGAGCTCTCGGCCAGCGCCGAAGCCACACGCGAATTCACGCGCGCGGCGGGCGCGAACGACTCGCGCTGGCGCGACGGCTCGGGCCTGCACACACGCATCGCGGCACAGAGCGGCGCGTGGCTCGCGTACCTGCACCTGTTCTTCGGCGAGCAGGCCGGCGCGCGCGGCGTGGGCGATGTGCTCGTGAGCGGGCACGACATCGTCGCGAGCACCGAGGACAGCTATCTCGCTTACTCCCACGGCACTCAGTGGAGCGCGCAGTTGGGCCGCTCACGCTGGCAGTGGGGACCTGGCGAGGAAGGCACGCTCCTGCTGTCGGGCACTTCGGCGCCGCTGAGCGGCCTGATGCTGCACGCGCGCCTCGCACCACTGCACGCGGACGGCTTCATCTTCAATGCCACGGTCGAGCCCGGCCGCGGCGAGCAGTTGGCCGCGCACCGTCTCGAGTGGCAGCCCTTCGACGGTGTGAGGACGGGCGTGACCGAGACCGCGCGTTACCACGCCGGAGGCTGGCAGGGCCTGTACCTGGCGGGTGTCGTGCCTTATGCGATGGTGCAGCGGCTGCTCGACGCCGATGCCGGGACGCCCACCGATTCGCTGCGGAATAATGTGATGCTCGGCTTCGATGCGAGCGCGCGCCTGACCGACGGCGTGCGCGTGTACGGCGAGTTGCTGGTCGATGACCTGCACGCCCACAGCGCCGCGTTCCCCAACAAATACGGTTTCCAGGCCGGCCTCGATGGCACGGGCGATGTGAGCGGCACGCGGCTCTCATGGAACGCCGAGTACACGTGGCTCTCGCGCTACGTCTACACGAGCTACTTCGGCCGCACGTATAGCGCACAGGACCGCCCGACCGGATTCCCCACGGGCCCCGACGCACGGCGACTGCGTGCGCGCGTGACTTGGGATCCCAGCGTGGACTGGCAGCTTGCCGCGATCGCCACGCGCACGAA
>JANYBS010000181.1 GCA_025360715.1 Candidatus Eiseniibacteriota bacterium
CATTCGCCCGCACCAATCAGAGGCCCGCCGCGGGAACGTGTGCGGGTTCGCGACGCACAACGTTTCCCGGCCCGCAAACGGGCCCGCGCCGAGTCTAGCGCAGGCTCTGGCGCGCGATTGTCAGGTTTTCGACGAGCGCCCGCGCGTGACCTGCAACATGCGTTGCTGCAACGCCGCGGCGCCGCTCGCGCACCCACGAACGCGGTCACCAGAACGCCGCCGCGCCGTGCTAGTGTCCGGCGCTGGCAAGGAGGCCTCGCGCACCCATGAAAGCATTCGCGGTATTCCCGGCACAAAGACGCTTTGACCTGATAAACCATCCTGAGCCCGCGCTCGCATCGCCGCACGATGTGCAGCTGCGCATGCTCGATGTCGGCATCTGCGGCACCGACCGCGAGATCTGCGCGTTCGACTACGGCACGCCGCCCGACGGCAGCGACCATCTGGTGCTGGGGCACGAGTCGCTGGGACAGGTGCTCGCCGTGGGCGCTGAGGTCACACGCGTCAAAGTGGGCGACTTCGTGGTGCCCATGGTGCGCCGGCCGTGTGCAGATCCTGACTGCGCTCCGTGCCGCGCGGGCCGCCAGGATTTCTGCGCCACGGGCGCCTACACCGAGCGCGGCATCATGCGCGCGCACGGCTTCATGGCCGAACGCGTGGTCGATCACGAGCAATATATGAACGTGCTGCCGGCCGCTCTGCGCCCGGTGGGCGTGCTGGTCGAGCCGCTCACGATCGCCGAAAAGGCGTTGCAGCAGCTGGCGCAGGCGCAGGAGCGTCTGCCCTGGCAGGCGCGCCACGGCGGTGCCGCGGCGATCGGCCAAGAGCCCGCGCACGCCGACGGCACGCCCGGCCGCGCGCATCGCGCCGTGGTGATCGGCGCCGGGCCGGTGGGCCTGCTGGGCGCCATGGCGCTGCGCCTGCGCGGCTTCGACACCTATGTGTATTCGCGCAGCTTGGCCAACGACCCGCGCGCCGATCTCATTCGGGCAATGGGCGCTACGCCCGTGATCGCCGAGACCACGCCGGTCGACGCGCTGCCCTCACTCACGGGCGGTATCGACGTGGTGTACGAGGCCGCCGGTGCGTCGGCACTGGCGTTCGACGTGATGCGCCAGCTGGGTATCAATGGCGCGTTCATCTTCACCGGCGTGCCGGGCCGCAAGGCGCCGGTGCCGGTCGATACCGACGCGCTCATGCGGCAGATGGTGCTGCGCAACCAATTGGTATTCGGCACGGTCAACGCCAATCGCGACGCGTTCGAGGCGGCGATCGCCGACCTCACGGCCGCGCAGGCGCGCTGGCCCGATCTGTTGCCCGCGCTCATCACGCGCCGCGTGCCCATCGAGCAGGCGAAAGACGTACTGGCTGCACCGACCGCTGGTATCAAGACCGCCGTGAGTATCGGCGCCTAGCTCGCAATTCGCGCGCGCGCTGGCATCGGGGAGACACGCATGGACGCTGAACAGAGCCGGCTCGATCAAGACGCCGCGCGCACCGCCAACTGGAAGCGCTGGGGACCCTATCTGTCCGAGCGCCAGTGGGGCACGGTGCGCGAGGATTATTCCGAGAGCGGCACCAGCTGGGACTATTTTCCGCACGACCACGCGCGCAGTCGCGCGTACCGCTGGGGCGAAGACGGCTTGCTGGGCCTGTGCGACCGCGAGGGGCGGCTGTGTTTTTCGCTCGCCCTGTGGAATGGCGCCGACCCGATCCTGAAAGAGCGCCTGTTCGGCCTCACGGGCCGCGAGGGCAATCACGGCGAAGACGTGAAGGAGTGCTATTTCTACCTGGACTCCAGCCCCACGCATTCGTACGCGAAGGCGCTCTACAAGTATCCGCAGGCGGAGTTCCCGTACGAACGCCTGGTGGCCGAGAACGCGTCGCGCGGTCTCGACAAGGGCGAGTATGAGCTTGAAGACACAGGCGCATTCCAGGACAACCGCTACTTCGATGTGACCATGGAGTACGCCAAGGCGTCGCCCGACGATGTGTTGATCCGAATCACCGTATGCAATCGCGGCCCGGATGCTGCGACGCTGCACGTGCTGCCGCAGTTGTGGTTCCGCAACACGTGGAGTTGGGGCCGCACGGGCGAGGCGTATCCGCCGCGGCCGCGGCTCTCGGCCGATGGCAGCGCCGACACCAGCGCGATTCTGGCCGACCACGGCACGCTGGGGCGCTTCCGCCTGAGCATCGACGCCGCGGGGGGCGAGCCGCCGCCGCTGCTGTTCACCGAGAACGAGACCAACATGCAGCGGCTCTTCGGCGCTGCGGCCAACGCTGGTCCGGTGAAAGATGCCTTCCACGACTACGTGATCCACGGCAACACCAATGCCGTGGCCAGAACGCCGCAAGGCACCAAGGCGGCGGCGGTCTTCGCGCTCACGCTCGCCGCGGGCGAGTCGCGCGTGCTGCAGCTGCGACTGACTCCGCAAGAAGAAGCGACCACGTCGCCGTTCGGCGACGCGTTCACCGCGATCTTCGATCAGCGCATTCGCGAGTGCGACACGTTCTACGCCGGGTGCGTGCCGATCACGCTCGACGACGACGAGCGCCGCGTGTCGCGCCAGGCTTATGCGGGGCTGCTCTGGAGCAAGCAGTTCTATTTCTATGTGGGGAAGGCATGGCTCGAAGGCGACCCCTC
>JANYBS010000250.1 GCA_025360715.1 Candidatus Eiseniibacteriota bacterium
GTGCGCTTGACAGTCCCGGGCCTTACCCGTAAGTTCCCTCCACTGTTGCGGGGTGGAGCAGCCTGGTAGCTCGTCGGGCTCATAACCCGAAGGTCGCTGGTTCAAATCCAGCCCCCGCTACCAACTTACGAAGCCTCGGTCGAAAGACCGGGGCTTTCGTGTAGGCTTCGAGCTCGCCGCGACGCTGCGGCGTGACGCCGTGCGAGCCCCCGCCGCCGGCCCTTCGAGTACGGAGGGTTTGGGATATGGCGGATGAGGCGCAGGCGCAGGCGGGGCCGCTGGGTGATGCGGGCGCGGCGGAGACGCCGGATCAGCGTGGCGCGAGAATCTACCGCTCGCGGATGGCGAACATGCTGGCGGCGTTCGCGGTGAGCTTGGCGGTCATGCTCGTCATGCACTGGCCGTGGCAGGTGATCATCTTCCCGAGCGCTTACACCCTGGGCACGGCAATCAGCGGGTACCTGATGGGGCGCAAGCTCCCGCCCGGGCTCGGCTGGTTCGACTTCGTCCTGAACACTGCGATGTTCACCTACTGCATGCACGCCACCGCCCGCAGCTGGAACGCCTGCTCACTGGCGCTGCACCGGCACCTGGGGCACTGAGCCAGCGCCCTCGCCCCCCTCTACGCCCCCGGCCGCTTCCCCGCGGCCATCGCGTCGCGGATCGCGTGCGCCTGCTCGAGCAGTTCCTCTTCGTCGTCGCGGAACTCTTCGCGGATGAAGCCGCGGCATTGGCGCACCACCCACCAACCGATCGCCACCAGCATCGCGAGTGGGAATAGCGACAGGAACACGGTCGTCCAGAAGAACTGCGTCTGGTTGCGGCCGTTGCCCACGCTGCAGCCGGCGCACGCCAGCGCCAAGCGCGGCCATAGCGTTGCGGCCAGCGCGAACAGCGCCGCAGCGGCGCGGCGCGCGGCAGCACTCATCGGTACACGATCGCGTACAGGATCGGCCACATGAGCACCACGAAGTACCAGAACACCTCCACCGCGCCCAAGCGCGAAGCGGTCAGCGTGCCGCGGCGCAGCAGCACGGCGCTCCAGCCCAAGCAGATGATCGCGGCCACCGCGTGCAGCGCGTGCGCGCCCACGATCACGTAGAAGAAGCTCCCCAACTGGCTGCTGGTGATCGTCAGGCCCTGCCGCAGCAGGCCCACCCACTCCGCGCCCTGCGCCAGTACGAACAACGTGCCCAGCATGAGCGCCGCGTCGATCCAGCGCGAGGCAGCCGCCGCGCCGACTTCACGAAAGCGCCGGCCGCCGATCGCCAGCACCACACCGCTCGCCAGAAGCGCGGCGGTATTGAGCGCCGTACGTTCGAGCGGCAACCGTGGTTGACCCAAAGGCGGCCACATCCCCGGCAATGCCGAGCCTCGCACGATCGCGAACGCCGAGATGAATCCCGAGAACAGCATGATCTCGGTGAACACGAAGATCGCCATCCCTAGCGCGCCGTTGGCGGCCAGAGGCCGCTTGCGCCGCGGCAGAGTCACACCAACATCAGTGATGCTCACCAGCGTCCTTCTCCCCTGCGGCCTCTTGCTTGTGCGCGGGCAGGTAGTGGAAGCCCTGCGACTTCACCCAGCGCTGGCCAGTGCTCTTCTGCACGTCAGGCGCGATGCCCGCGTACATCACGACCATGATCAGCAGCGCAAGACCGAGCGCCCAGTGGATGACGGGCTTCTCGATATCGAGGTGCATGAAGTTCTTCACCACCAGGTACGCCTTCACGAACGCGATCCCAAAGGCCGCGACCAGCGTGACCACGCGAATACCCAGCATCGGGCCCGTGACGCTGACCACGAGCAAGCCCACCAGAATGAGCCAGATCTTCACGTAGTTGGTGTCGTGTCCCTGATGTTCCGCGTGCGCGGCATCGTGCGAAGCCATATGTCCTCCGGCCTACTTGGCGATGTACAGCAGCGGGAACAGGAAGATCCAGACCAAGTCGACGAAGTGCCAATAGATACCGATGTTCTCGACGCGGTGCAGGTCCTGATTCTTATCGGCACTGTTGGCGACCCAGAGCATGATCAGCATGCCGCAGATCACGTGAAAGCCGTGCAGGCCGGCCGCCAGGTAGTAGTACTCCCAGAAGCCGCCGGTCTGCAGCGTGAGGCCCTCGCGGATCTCGTGCGTCCACTCGAATGACTTGACGATCAAGAAGATCAAGCCGCCCACGCACGTGAGCCGCAGCAGCATCGCCGCACGCTTGCCGTTGCCCTGGCCTGCGGCCTTGTGCGCGAGCACGGCCGACAGCGACGAGGTAAGCAGCACCAGCGTGTTGAAGGCGCCCGCCCAAGTGTTGGTGTGCGAGGCCTCTTCGGCCCACTCGGGGTGGCCCAGGCGGTGCATGAGGTACGACACCAGTACGCCACCGAAGATGACGACTTCGGAGACGAGCACCCACCAGACCGCCAGGCGGCCCGTGGGGATGTTCATGGCACTTCGCGTCGTCGCGATGGTCTTCACGTTCGTCCCCCTCAGGCCTTCTCGTCCTGGGGCCAGTAGTCCTTATCCCGGCCCGGGAAGCTGTATTCGTAGGGTCCGCGGTAGCAGGTCGGCAGGTCCTTCACGGGCCAGTTGCCGTGCGGCGGCGGGGAATCCGCGGTCCACTCGAGCGTGTTGGCCTGCCAAGGATTCTTATCGGCCTTCTTGCCGGCGAACATGCTGCGCACGAAGTTGATCAGGAAGATGGGCTGGAACGCGAGCATGACCACGAGCGACATGGTGGCCGCCACGCGCAGCGCCTGCATCTCGGGCGTGGCCAGGTGCGGGAACTGGTGGTAGTCGAAGATGCGGCGGTGCTCGCCGGCGGCGCCCAACATGAAGAGCGGGATGAAGATGCCATTGAAGGGAATGATCGTTCCCCAGAAGTGCACCTTGCCCCAGAACTCATTCATATGGCGGCCGTACATCTTGGGGAACCAGTAGGTGACCCCGGCCATGACACCGATGATCGCGATCGGGAAGAACGTGTAGTGGAAGTGCGCGACCACAAAATAGGTGTCATGAAAAAAGATGTCCGCGCCGCTCGCACCCAGGAAGATGCCCGTCACGCCGCCCACCAGGAACTCGGCCAGAAAGCCCAGCGCCCACAGCATGGGTGTCGAGAACGTGATCGAGCCGCCGTAAAGCGTGGCGATATACACGAACAGCATCTCGGCGATCGGCACTGAAATCAGCACTGTTGTAACGGTGAACACGTTCGCCATGCGCGGGTCGATTCCGGCCACGAACTGGTGGTGGGCCCACACGAAAAAGCTCAGCACGCCCGTCGCGATGATCGTGTAGATGACCGTCTTGTACGCGAACAGCTTCTTGCGCGCGAAGACCGTCATGACCTCGGCGACGATACCCATCGCGGGCAGCAGCACCACGTAGACTTCGGGGTGGCCGAAGAACCAGAACAGGTGCTGCCACAGCACCGGGTCGCCGCCCTTGGTGGGGTTGAAGAAGCTGGTGCCGAGCGTCTGATCGAACAGCAGCATCACCGCGCCGGCGATGAGCGGACCGACCGACGCCATGAACAGGATGCTGGCGATCACGATCGTCCACACCACGATCGGCACGTCGAACGCCTTCATGCCCGGCGCGCGCGAGTTCATGGACGTGACGATGAAGTTGATACCGCCCAGCAGGAACGCCACGAACTCCACCGCCACCGCGAGCAGCCACAGTGTGGA
>JANYBS010000056.1 GCA_025360715.1 Candidatus Eiseniibacteriota bacterium
TGCACGACGCGGCCGCCCTTGACGCTCTTGGTCTCGCCGACCCGGTAAATCGTCAGGGCATCGAAGTAGCCCGCCTTCACCAAGCGGTAGAGCCGGTCAACACCCAAGGGCGCCCAGACCCGGCGCGCCTTCATGGTGAAAACGCCCTTCGTGGTCTGGAACTCGGCAAGGAAGCTGTCGGGGGCGGCGCTTGTAAGGTCCACCTCGGCGGGCAGGACGCGGTGCGGTCGTGGGGAATCTGCGCCACTGGCGGTGAGGACACGCACCGAGCAGATCGCGAACGCCAGCCCGGCGCCCACCATGACCGACCGTCGCAACACGCTGAATGCCAACACACTAACCTCCTTGGCTCAGTACTCGGTCGAGATGCCGTGTGGATCTGCCCGCTCGAACGTACTTAGGGATGGAGGTAGCGCGAGGCCCGCGCTAGCTGCTCGGATTCCAGCCCGGCCTGCCAAGCCCACGCGAGGAGGCGACCTTCAGGCAGTCCACGCAACGGTCCATCGCGGGAGCCTGAACGCCCAGGTTCTCGCGCACGAGGGCGCCACAGAGGGCGATGGGCCAATCCGACTTGAGGACGAGGTGGGCCAGACGGTCCCCAGTCGCGGTGTCGCTGGGCGCATCTTCGATCAGCGTGGCGATGTCTTTCTCATTCGTATCCTGCATGTCCCCTCCTGTGGTCGCATCCGTGCGTGCAGTGCGATGGCAGCTCGCTTATTGTCACACATCCCCAGCGAACGTCCACCCACCCATCAAGGAGCCGTCTGATGCCCAAGTACGTGATCGAACGCGAGATCCCCGGCGCTGGCAAACTGAGCGAACAGGATCTCAAGGCCATCTCGCAGACGTCGTGCTCGGTCCTGCGCAATATGGGGCCGCACATCCAGTGGGTGCATAGCTACGTGACCGACGACAAGATCTATTGCGTGTACGTGGCGCCCGACGAGGCCACGGTGCGCCAGCACGCGACGCAGGGCGGATTCCCAGCCAACAGCGTGGCGCGCGTCCACACGATGATCGAGCCCGTGACCGCCGAGAACTAGCCGGAACCCAGCAGGCAGCACGAAGCCCCGGTGGATCGCTCCGCCGGGGCTTCGTGCTGTCATGTCCCTTGCGCGGCGCGCTAGCGATACGTTTGCTTGAGGTGGCCCCAGGAATGCCGCGCGACGGGCACGGGACCCACGACGCGCACGATGCCGCCCACACACCCCGGGATCGTGGTGTTGTTCACCGAATCGCGAAGATCCACGCCCAGGCATTCGATCAGGCTGTTGCCGAAATCGGTCGCCTTGAATGTGAGGTATAGCAGAACACCAGGCCCACTCGTGCTGTTCACAAGCTGAGCGCAATCCGTCCACGCGGTGTCAACCGGAGCGGTGACGTCGGCGATCGGGCTGACGACGTAGGGATTACCGTGGCCCGTGAGCAGATCTCCGGCGGTCGGCCCCAGATACTGCAGCACGGCCGGGTTGAAATGATGGATCAACTGGTACGCCTTGAGGTCGGGGAACGCATCGATCGTGAGACGGAGCGTGAAAGTGTCGCCGCGCAGCACGGTGGTGTCGGCGGGACTCACGCTGACGGTCACGGCGTGCGCACGCGCCGGCAGAAGGGCGCATGCACAGACGGCAAGCGGCATCACCAGCAGACGCGAGGACCGAAGCAGACTCAGCATGAAGGATATCCTTTCGGCGAAGCTTCTCAGTGGATCCAACTGACGCGGATGGTCGTCGCGCGACCGGCCGCGCGAAGTGTGGCGAAGTAGATACCGTCGGGCACCGTCTCGCCGGTCTCCCGGCGGCCACTAGCTCCCTTGGCGCCCTGCCATGGCAAGCGTACGAACGGCACGGCCTTGGGTATCCCGGACCGTAAGGCTTTCCGGACTCACTCCGGTATGATTGCTGCTGAAAATGATACTCCCTCGGCCGGGATTCGGGGAAGCGCTCAGATGCAGCGGGCCGTGGACCAGGTCGCCTTCGACGGCGGTGACGGGCATGCCGATACCGATGGCAGCGTCCGTCGACTGGATAGGTAACACGAATAGCCCGGCATTGTAGAACTTCAGGCTGCCGGGCACGATCCGCACGTTGGTGATC
>JANYBS010000070.1 GCA_025360715.1 Candidatus Eiseniibacteriota bacterium
CGGCGTCGACCGCGTGCACGAGCGCCACGCGCGACAGCGGCCGCGGCAGCAGCTTGAGGCTCGCTTCCAGCATCAGCGCCAAGCCGCCGCGCGAGCCGCAGAGCAGGCGGTGGATGCCATAGCCGGCCACGTTCTTCACCACGCGCCCGCCCGTTTGCACGCACTCGCCGGCGCCGGTCACGAAGCGCGCGCCGATCAAGCGGTCGCGCGGGCCGCCCAGCGCCAGGCGCCGCGGGCCGCTCGCGTTGCATGCGAGCGCGCCGCCCAGCGTGGCGCCCCAGGCCTCGGCGGCCTCGATCGGCAGCTCCTGGTTCTTCTCCGCCAGGGCCGCGCGCAGCGCTTCGATGCTGATGCCCACCTCGGCGCGGATCGTGAAGTCGTCGGGCTCGAACGTGACGATGCGCTGCAGCCTCGTGGTATCCAGCACGGCGTCGTAGCGCGGCGGCGGCGCCTCGCGCGAGAGCGCGATGCCGCCGCCCCAAGGCACTAGCGCCAACTGCGCGCGCGCGGCCTCGCGCATGGCCTCTTCGGCTTCGGCGCGTGTGGAGGGTTGAAAGGCCACGCGCGGCGTGACGCCACCGATGGCGTAACGTTCGAGCCCGGCTGCGGGCGTGGTCAGATCCACGGACCCTCCGCGTCGGGCTTGAACATCATGCCACCGAAGCCCTTCAGGCCCTGCTGGCCGGACGTTGTTCGCGCATCTGCATGCGCATGCGCCTCGCCGCAACCGCTGCCTCCGGGCAGGATCTTGCCGGGGTTCAGCCGCCGCGCCGGATCGAACGCCTCGCGCAGGCGCTCCATAACGGCCAGATCACCGGGCTCGAACAGCTCGCTCATCATGGGGCGCTTCTCGATGCCCACGCCGTGTTCGCCCGAGATCGTGCCGCCGAAGCGTATGCACATGCGCAGGATCTCGTGCGAGACCTCCCACGCGTCGGCCTGTTGCTGGGGCTCGTTCGCATCGAACAGCACGTGCGGATGCAGGTTGCCGTCGCCGGCATGGAACACGTTGCCGGCCTTGAGGCCCTTCTCGGCGCACAGGCGGTAGATGGTCGCAAGCGCTTCGGCAAGCTTGGTGCGCGGCACCACGCCGTCCATGATGTAGAAGCCGCTCGAGGCGCGGCCGTAGGCGCCGAACGCGCTCTTGCGGCCCTTCCAGAGCGCCATGCGTTCGACCTCGTCCTTGGCGATACGCTCGGAGAGCGCGTGATGCTCGCGCGCGATGGCGCCGATGGATTCCACCTGCGACGGCAATCCCGCGGCAGGGCCATCGACCTCGATGAGCAACACTGCGGCGGCCTCCACCGGCAGGCCGATGCCAAGCCATGCTTCGACAAGGCCAACCGTATGCTGGTCCATGATCTCCATCGCCGCGGGCACGATGCCGGCCGCGATCACGCGCGACACCGTGTTGCACGCATCCTCGATGCTGTCGAACGCATACAAGATGGTGCGCACGGCCTCGGGCCGCGGTAGCAGCCGCACGCAGATCTCGGTGACGACCGCGAGCGTGCCTTCGCTGCCGATCACCACCGAGGCCAGGTCGGCCTCGGGCAAGTCGCACGCTTCCCCGCCCAGCGTGACGGACTCGCCATCTTCGAACACGACGGTGATGCCCAGGATGTGATTGAGCGTCACGCCGTACTTAAGACAATGCGGGCCGCCGGCGTTGGTGGCGACGTTGCCGCCGATGGTGCTCACCTGCTGCGACGCGGGGTCGGGCGCGAAGTACAGCCCGCGCGAAGCGAGTTGTTGCGACAGCCACAGGTTCACGAGCCCGGGCTGCACCCACGCGAGCAACCGCTCTTCGTCCACACGCAGCACTTGGTCCATGCGGTTGAGGCTCAGGGCCACGCCGCCCTGCTCGCACGTGGCGCCGCCTGCAAGGCCGGTGCCGGCGCCGCGCGGAGTCACGGGCAGGCCCGCCTCGCGCGCCCAGCGGATGACGGCCTGGACCTGGGCCGTGGTCCGCGGCAATGCGACCACGTCGGGCGGGTGCTTCTCCACTGTGAGCGCGTCAGCCTCGTAGGTGAACCGGGCGGCTTTGGTGAGCAGGACGCCCTCGGGCCCCAGGATATCGAGGAGGGCCGAAAGCTGGTTCTGGGACAGCGCAGGGGAGGCCATTGCCGCAGGTTAACAACCGAATGGTCGGGCCGCACCTGCGCGGGTCCGCGCTGGGTCATTGACAGCCCTCCCGTGCAAGCGGACAATTCCGCTTCCCCCTTGCCGGTACTGCGGTATTCGGAGACCTCCATCCTCGTGTTCCCCCGCACCTCCGACCGGCGTTCTCACGCGCTCCGGATCGTCCAGCGCGCGGCGTGCAACCTGCTGCTCGCCTTGGGCGCTGTTCTCGCGCTGCCTGCGTTCGCGCACGCGGCGTGGCCGACGCTACCCACTCAGAACCTGCCGGTGTGCACCGCGCGCGGGATCCAGATCTATCGCACGGCGATCTCCGACGGCATGGGCGGCATCATCACCGCGTGGAGTGACACGCGCTCGGATACGGCAGACGTGTACGCGCAGCACATCGATGCGGGCGGCACTGTGCTCTGGGGCGCGAACGGCACGCTTGTCTGCGGCGCGCCGCGCGACCAGGACCAGCCCGTGCTGGCGAGCGATGGCGCCGGCGGCGCGATCATCGTGTGGCGCGACTTCCGTGGTGGTGCCACGGGGGATCTCTACGCGCAGCATCTCGATGCCGCTGGCGTGCGGCAATGGACCCTGAATGGGGCAGCCGTATGCACCGCGAGCGATGAGCAGGCGAATCCGGTCGTGGTGAGCGATGGCGCCGGCGGCGTGATCATCTCGTGGGAGGATTGGCGCTCGAGCACGCCGTGCATCTACGCCCAGCGTTTGACCGGCACGGGTCAGGCCAAGTGGCGCGCGGGTGGGCGCCCGCTCTCGAGCGGCATGTCACCCACGCTTCCACCCATGTTCGCTCCGGTCGCACTTGCCGATGGCCTGGGCGGCAGCTACGTGGCGTGGTTGCAGCAGGGCGGCACAAGCTACGACCTGTATGGCCAGCACGTGGAGGCCGACTCCACGCTGCGCTGGAACGCCGCGGGCAGCGCCATCTGCACCGCGCCGGGCGATCAGTTGCAGCCGGTGCTCGCGCTCTCGGGAGTGCCGCTCAATGCGTCGAGCGCCGGTGTGTTCGTGGTCTGGCAGGACCGCCGTGGCAGCGACGCGGATCTTTATGGCCAGCGGTTCAACTACTACGGCGCGCCGTACTGGGCTTTGAATGGCGTGTCGTTGTGCGCGTGGAGCGCCGACCAGACCGACCCGGTGATCGCCGCCGACAACAACGGCGGCTTTCTGTGCGTGTGGCACGACATGCGCGGCGGCAACGAGGACCTGTACGCGCAGCGCGTGGATGCGAATGCGGTGACCAAGTGGACGACCGGCGGTCTCGTGATCTGCAACGCCGCCAACACGCAGCAGTTCCCGGCGCTCGCGAGTGACGGCCAGGGCGGCGCGATCATCGCGTGGGAAGACGACCGCTCCGGCACGAGCGACATCTACGCGCAGCGCATCACGCCCGCGGGCAGCAAGCGCTGGTCGCCGAACGGCGCGCCGGTCACGACCGCGCCGAGCGCGCAATACCAGGTGACGGTGGTCACCAACGCCGATTCCGTCGCCATCGTGATGTGGCAGGACCAGCGCACGAGTGGCAGCGACCTCTATGCGCAGCGCATCCCGTTCGCGGTCACGCTCGATGCGCCGCCGCCGGCGGGTGACGCGCTGATGCTCGCCGCTGGCCCGGAGCCCAGCGCAGGCGACGTGAACCTGCGCTTCACGCTCGCGCAGCCGCAGCCGTGTGAGCTGGCGGTGTTCGACGCCGCGGGCCGGCGCGTGGCCGTGCTCGCTGCTGGCGTGTTGGCCGCAGGCGTTCAGGAACGCCGCTGGAACGGCCTTGACGCGCAGGGTGTCGCCGCGGCCGACGGCATCTACTTCGCGCGCCTCGCTATCGCCGGCCACACCGCTGCGACGCGCCGCATCACGCTGCGGCGCTAGCGCGGGCTCTGCGCCGCGCGGGGCCCCAGCGTGGTCACCAGGTAGCGCACGAGCGAGTCATGCTCCGCGGGGGTGAGCGGCGCGCCCCACTTCTGCATCGTGGCGAGTGTCTTCTCCCACGCGGTGGAGTCCTTGGCCTGCTGCACGAGCAGCATGCGCGAGTGGCAGATCACGCACGAACGCTCGGCGATCGCGCGGCCCTCGCCCGGCGGCAGCGCGGGCGTGACGAAGCGCTTCATGCGCGCGTCGCGCATCTCGCGCCCGTGGCCCGGCGCGCCAGCAAACGAAAGCACGGCGGTGATCACCAGCACCGCCGTGCCCAAGCGGTCAGCGCGCATGGAAGGCCACCTCGTGCCACGAGTTGTTGCCGTAGCCGCCGGCATTGATGCGCGCCTGCCGGGGCTGCACCACACCGTTCGCATCGCTCGCGCGCGCGAGCAGGGCGTGCGCGCCGGCATCGACCGGCAGCGCGGCCTCGAACGTGCGCCAAGCGCCTTTCTGCTCAGCGCCCGTGAGCACTGCGGTGCTCCACGTACGGCCGCCGTCCATGGACAGGTCCACCTGCGCGATGGGCGCATCGCCCCAAGCGAAGCCGCGCACCGTGAGCGCTCCGGCCTTCACCGTGCCGCCGGCGAGCGGCGCGGTGATGAGCGACTTCACGCGCATGGTCTCGACCGGCGCGGCCTTTGCGGGATCTTCCCCAGGCGCGTTGTAGCGGTAGCCGCGGATCATGAAGTGGTTCTCCGACGGCTTCGTCTCGAGGCGGATCCGCCGCACCCACTTGGCCGACGCCATGCCGAACCAGCCCGGCACCACCGCGCGCAGCGGCGCGCCGTGCAGGCGCGGCAGCGGCTTGCCGTTCATGCCCCACGCGAGCATCACGTCATCGAGCGCCTTGGCGAGCGGGATGCTGCGCACGAAGAGCGGCACATCGGGCATGGGCGCCTGGTCGGCGCACTCGAACCACACATGCGCGGCGTCCGCTGCCGGCGCGGCTTCGCGCAGCAAGTCGCCCAGCAGCACGCCCGTCCATCCGGCAGTGCCCACGGCGCCCAGGTCCCACTGGGTGCCGCTTGTGTTCGCGAGCGCCATGCGGCTGCGGCCATTGCCCGCGCACTCCAGCGTGACGGTGCGCGTCGAGCTCTCGCCACGCTGCAACTCGGCCAGCGTGTAGCGGCGCGGGCGCGCGCACGCGCCGGCGATCTCGAGCGTCCACGTGGCCGCTTCCACGTCGGGCACCGGAAAGTGGCTGCGCACGAAGAAGTGCTCGTTCGCAGTGAGCGGCGCGCGGCCTAGCGCAGCAACCTGTGTCTCCCAATGCTCGGGCCAGTCGTTGCGCACGATCACGCCATCGGGGATCGCGCTTGCGGCGGCAAGTGCGCGGCGCGGGATCAGGGAACCGAGCGCGATGCCCGCACTGGCGCTTGCGGCGAGCGCGAGGAAGCGGCGACGGCTGAGAAGAGTGTCCATGCGCCCTCGGAGGATGAACGAACGACGGTAGGGCAATCTCGCACGCGCGCGCCGGCAAGAGCAAGAGCGGCGCGCGTGACCTGGGCTCGCCGCTCAGCCCGTCGCGGTGCCGCCTCCGGGCGCGATCGCGGGCAACGCCACGCGGAATCGCGCGCCGCGGTTCAACTCGCTCCAGACCTCGATCGTGCCACCCAGACTCTCGACCAGCCGCTGTACGGTCGGCAGGCCCAGGCCATAGCCCTGGTCGCGCGTGCTGTAGAAGGGCTCGAAGACGCGCATGCGAGTCTCCTCATCCATGCCGCAGCCGTCGTCGGATACCTCCACGAACACGCGCCGTTCGCGGCCTTCGATCGTGCCGGTGGTCACGAGCACTTCGCCGGGGCGGTCGCCGATCGCCTGCCAAGCGTTCATCATCAGGTTGAGCACGATGCGGCGCAGTTCGGTGGGATCGGCCATCACCAGCGGCAGGTGCGGCGCGAGCGCGCGCAGCAAGAGTGCGCGCGGTGGCGAGGAAGGCGCGAGCAGGTCGAGCACTTCGCCCGTGAGCGCGCCGAAGTCGCACGGCTCCGCGTGGCCGGGCTCGCGCTTGGCCCAATCCATGAGGCGGCGCGTGAGTTCGGCTGCGCGGCCGGCCGCGTCGAGTGATTGCTCGAGCGTGGAGCGCCGCGGGTCATCGGCGGAGAGCTCGTCATGCGTGAGTGAGGCGTAGCCGATGATGGCCTGCAGCAGGTTGTTGAAGTCATGCACGACGCCGGCGGTCATCATGCCGATGTCGGCGAGCGAGCGGCTGCGCGCGAGTTCCTGTGCGAGCTGCGCTCGCTCGCCCTCGAGCTGTGTGAGCTCACGTCGCAGGCGTTCGGTCTCGGCGGCTTGGCCGCCCAGCTCGGAGTTCATGCGCTCGAGCCGGCTCACGTTCTCCTTGAGCAGCCACTCGAGCATGCTCGCGCGCCGGCGCGGCGCCTCGATGCGTTGCCCGAATGCGGGTACGCGCAACAGTTCGCTGTGGCGCTCGCGGATCCGGTCGCGCAGCGCCTCGATGCGGGCGCCGG
>JANYBS010000089.1 GCA_025360715.1 Candidatus Eiseniibacteriota bacterium
CAGTTGCCACGGCTACTCCAATCTCGTAGTCGACTGCAGTATCGCCAACCGGGAGAATGGCGACCTTCAACGCTCGGAGGTGCCTACGAAGTACATCGACTGGCGGTCAAGGAGATTTCACCTTCGCTCAATCCTGCACGCGGCGCCACGCTGCAACTGATTGCTAGAGTACACTCTAGCCCCCCAGACCACCAGTTACGTATCCCTTGAACTTTGCCTTCTGACCGCGAGCCTCCTGTTCAGCGCCCCACGAGCCGCAGGCGCTCCGGCGCGCGCGCCAATTGTTCGCCCGCAGCGACCCCGCTCAGGTAGGCGCCTTCGAAGCCCGGCTGCGACCCGAACGCATCGCCGATGATGAGCAACGTTCCGCCGCCCGGAGCGTTGAGCACCGCCGGCATGGCCAGCTGATCGCCGGCGCGGATGCGCCCCGAACGCCACGTATGCGTCTGCGTCCAGAGCGGCTTGGCCGCCCACTCGCCCAGCACGTCGCCCAGCTCCCACAGCATGTCGCGGCTCCATGCTTCGGCGCTCTCGCCCATGCGGGCGCGCGCGAAGCCCGGACGCGAATGCAGCACGAGTACGCGGTGTGCAGGCGCTAGGCGTTTGGCGGAGTCGTGGATGATCGCCTGCAGCATCACCGTCTCGAGCGGGTTCCACACTTCGAATCCCGGATCGGGCGTGTTGCAAGCATAGCCCGCGATCACCGCTAAGCTCGGCACCACCTCGAGATCGTGCAGCTTCGCGAACTGCTCCGCCGCGCCGGGGAACTGGCCTGCGAAGGGCTCGGCCAGCCGCAAGCTCTGCGCCAGCGAGCCTGCCGCGACCACGAACTCCGCTTCGAATGTGGCGCCATGCTGCGTGTGCACGCGCACGCGATCGCCGGTGGACTCGAGCTTCGTGACGGTGTGCTGCAGACGCACGTCCAGATCCTTCGCGAGCATCTTGGGGAACGCGCTCATCCCCTCGCGGCGCGCGAAGCGCACCTGGCCGGGGCCGAACGCCTCGGGCTGGCAGGCGAGCCGCGTCTCGACCACGCGCTGCGGCCAGCCGTCGATGCGGCCCTCGACCGGCATCTGCGCGAGAGCCTGCGCGAACTCCGCTGAGCGCGCGTGGAAGAACGCGGCGCCGTGATCGACCGCCTGGCCATCGATGCGGCGCGTGGCACAGCGGCCGCCCACGCCGCGCGAGCGCTCGAGCACGATGCTGCGCTGGCCGCGCTGCGCAAGCTCCCGCGCGCAGGCCAAGCCTGCGACACCCGCGCCGATGATGATGACTTGGGAATCACTCATGCGCCTCGATGATACACCTTCTTTCTGGTACCAATGCGCCATGGACGACCGACGCGGCGCTTTGGGCGCCCATGCTTCCGCCCAGGCTCAAGGCCCCCGCCAGCGCGTGCGCGCCCAGCGCGCCTGGTGCCTGTACGACTGGGCCAACTCGGTGTTCGCGACCAGCGTCGTGGCGGCGATCCTGCCGCCGTTCTTCGCCAGCGTCGCCACGCGCAGCATGCCCGCCCATCAGGCGACCGCCATCTGGGGCTACGCGAGCGCCGCCGCGCTGGCCGTGACCGCCGTTCTCTCGCCACTGACCGGCGCCATCGCCGACCGCTTGGGCGCGCGCAAGCGCATGCTGTTCGCGTGCGTGGTGCTGGGCGCCTCGGGCACCATGGCGCTCGCGCTGGTGCCCTGGCATGGCTGGGCGCTCATGCTGGCAGCGTTCGGCATCGCGTTCATCGCGTTCGCCACCGGCAACGTGCTCTACGACTCGCTGCTGCCTGCGGTCGCCGAGCCCGCCGAGATGGATACGGTGAGCTCGCGTGGCTTCGCGTGGGGCTACATCGGCGGCGGCATCCTGCTCGCGGTGCACGTGGCGCTCATCCTGTGGCCCAAGCGCTTCGGCCTGCCCGATGCCGACGCCGCCACGCGCGTGGCATTCGCCACCACCGCGATCTGGTGGTTCGTCTTCACGCTGCCGCTCATGCGAGATGTGCCCGAGCCGCTGAGCGAACACGCCAGCGTGCCCGCGTCACGGCTCGCGGCCGAGACCTTCGGCCAGCTCGCGCGCACGCTCGCGCAGATCCGCCGCAGCCCCGACCTGCTGACCTTCCTGGTGGCCTTCTGGCTGTATTCGGACGGCATCGGCACGATCATCAAGATGGCGACCATCTACGGCGCCGAACTCGGCATCGGCCGCGGCAGCCTGATTGGGTCGCTCTTGTTGGTGCAGATCCTCGCCGCTCCCGCGAGCATCGCCTTCGGGCACCTGGCCGGTCGCATCGGCGCGCAGCGCACGGTCTTGATCGGCATCGCCGGCTACGGCTGCATCAGCCTGTACGCGTACTTCCTGCACACGGCGTGGCAGTTCTGGGTGATGGCCGCGATGGTCGCCATCTTCCAGGGCGGCACGCAGGCGCTCTCGCGTTCGATGTTCGCATCGCTGGTGCCGCGCCGGCAGGTGAGCGAGATGTTCGGCTTCTACTCGGTCTCGGAGAAACTCGCCGGCGTGCTCGGGCCCATCCTGTTCGCGGTGGTCACGCAGATGGCGCACGGCGGCCGGCTGGCCACACTCACGTTGCTGCCCATGTTCATCGTCGGCGGCTGGCTGCTCACACGCGTGAACCTCTTGCGCGGAGCGCAACGGGCACAGGCGCTGGACGAAAGCGGTGCGGCGGGGCGATAGAACCGGCCGCACCGCGGTACGTCGGAACCACTGGCTAGCGCTTCTTCGCCTGCTTCTTGGGTGCGGCCGGCCTCCGGCCGGTGGGCGCGGTCTTCGCCGCAGCGCCCTTCTTCTTGCCGGCGCTCGGCCCCGCGACGACGCTCTCGACCTCGCGCCACTCGGCGGGTGTGAGCTTCACGTCGAGCGCCTTCACGTTCTGCTCCAACTGCTGCACCGACGTCGCGCCGATGATCGCACTCGCAACTCCGGGTCGCTGCATGACCCACGCGAGCGCCACGGGCGCCGCTTCCAGGCCATGCGCCGCCGCCCATGCGCCCAGACGCTCGGCGGCTGCGATGTTCTCGGGCGTCATCGCCTTCTCGCTCTCGAGGAAATGCTTGAACTCACCGGTCGCGCGGCTGCCGGCAGGTACCTGGCCGGCGGCGTATTTGTTGGTCAGCACGCCCTGCGCGAGCGGCGAGTAGACGATCATGCCGATGCCGTGCTTCTTGCAGTACGCCACGTGCCCGTCTTCCACGTGCCGGTCGATCAGGTTATAGCGCGGCTGGCTCGAGATCATGTGCATGTAGCCCATCTTGCCCTGCAGCGCGGCGACCTGATCGGCCAGTCGGGGCTCGCGATCGAAGTTCGAGAAGCCCACGTAGCGCACCTTGCCCTCGCAGACCAGGTCATCGAACGCGCGCAGCGATTCCTCGATCGGCGTCTCGGGATCGGGCGCATGGAACTGGTAGAGGTCGATGTAGTCCACCCCCAGCCGCTGCAAGCTCTGGTCGCACGCGTCGAAGATGTGCTTGCGAGACAGGCCGCGGCCCAGCGGGCCTTCCCACACGCGGCCCATGCACTTGGTCGCGATCACGATCTGCTCGCGTGGCAGATCGGCGATGGCCTCGCCCAGAGCGCGCTCTGCGGCACCGCGCACGTACACATCGGCGGTGTCGAAGAGGTTGATGCCCAGTTCGAACGCGCGGCGCACGATCGCGCGCGCGTCGGCGCTGCCCACCGACCCACCATAGGTGGTCCATGAGCCGAGTGAGATCTCGGAGACCTTCAGGCCGGAATGGCCGAGGTTGCGGTAGTCCATGACAAAGTCCTCGGAAGGGATGAAGGGAAAGCGCTCTGCGCGGCCTGCAGGATCTGCGGCTCGGCGCGGCGCGGCGGCCACCTTACAGGATGCGCGCGCTTCTCGTCACTCTGCGGCGGACCCGCCCACTTCCCCTTCGAAATCCGCGGCGGCGCGCATGGGCCGGCGCCAGTACCACCACTCGTGATCGCTCTTCCAGCGCAGGCGCTTCGCGAGCACCTCGCCCCACAGGCACACGGGCACGATGTCGGTGGCGGCCATGATGCGCGAATCGGCGTCGTGGAGCCGCGCCTGCAGGCCGCCGGCGAGCGCGGCCGGTACCGCCGCCTGCAACTCCCAAAGCAACTGGCGGCCATCGAGTTCGTCGAGCCAGTCCTCCACATGGAACGGATAGACCTCGCGCTCCAACTCGCGCCCGGCCTGCTCCCAGCGCTCGATCAGCCCACCAGCGCCGGCCTCGACCACCTCGTCCGCGAGCCCGCGATCGCGCAGGAACGTCTTCACCGCATCGATGGCGCTCATCGCGACTCCGGTGCACGCGACGCCTGGCGCTCGAAATAACGCAAGCCATCGCGCGGCCTGAAGAAGGTCCGGATCACACCGTCCGGCGTGAAAGCCTCGAACGCGCCGAGGTGCGTATCGAACCGGCTGATCACGCCGTCGGTAGCGCGGCGGAGTTCCTTCACATCGCCGCCCACGGGCGCGTCGCGCAACGCCTGCGCAGCGCGCAGGTACGCGGCCTCGTCACGAATGCCCAGCGAGGCGAACTCGCCGCCGTGCTTGGCCCAATGCTCATCGAGACGCTCCTGCGAGCGGAAGCCCACGCCCGCGCCATACGCGCTGGCCGCAGCCCCCGGCGAGGACGGCAGCGGCGCGGCCGGCTGTGATTCGGCCGCCGCGGGCGCATGCGCGGGCGCCTGTGCGCCCGGCGCGCCAGCGCCGTGCGGCGGGAAGAAACGCATGATCACGATCGCGGCCAGCACCACGATCAGAAGGATGTTGCGCAGGAACGGAGTCTTGGGATCGTCGGCCATGCGGCGAGCCTAGCGCAGGTACGCATCTGCCGCATCTGAGGGCGGATGCCGCGAACAACGTGCCCGCGAACGACAAACCTGCGTCAGGTGTGCTGCAGGTGTGCTGCGGGGCCTTTCGCAGGCCGCCGCCACAAGCTAGGCTCATGGGCCATGCCTACCTTTCTCAGCATCTCCCGCCCGCTGCTTGGGCGCGTCGTGGCCGCGTTCCTGCTCGTGATGCTCGCGATTTCCGGTTCTGGCGCCGCGGATGCCGCGTATTCCTCCGCGGCCACGCCGCGCCCGGACTATCGCGAGTACAACGCATTCCTCAAGCGCTACGTGGTCGTGGTCTCGAAGAAGGATGAGCCCTACGACACGCGCTTCGACTACGAGCAGCTGTACGTGGACGAGAACATCTATGGTCACGGCACGTCGGAGCGCTTGGGCGCGATCCGCACGGCGCTACTGGCCGTGCCGCCCGCGCAGATGAGCGCCAAGGACCGCCAGGCATGGGCGCTGAACCTGTACGACTTCCTGGTACTGGAACGCGCGACCTTCAAGTTGATCGTGCCCAACCGCAAATACCTGCGCTTCAAGAGCGTGGACGAGATGAACTTCGGCGAGGGCCACTTCTTCGATGCGCCGGTGGTGACTCTGGACGGCCGCGCCTACTCGATCGCCGAGTTCGAGCGACGGTTCGTCTACGCAGACACCGCCAGTGAGATGATCGAGGCGCGCCAGAAGCCGGGCGATCCGCGCTGGTGCATGGCGCTCTGCCGCGGCATGAAGGGCGGTCCGCCCGTGCTTCCATGGGCGTTCTCGGGCGACTCGCTCGACGCACAACTCGACCGCGCGGCGCGGATCACGCTCGCTCTGCCGCGCTTCTTGCGCGCCGATGTCGCCACCAAGAGTCTGCAGATCAGCGACTATTTCGCGCAGGCGAGAGCGGACTTCGGCGGCGACCTGAGCGGCATCAAGCCGCTGATCGCGCGCTTGGGGCCTTCGGCCGCGCGCACTGTGGCGCATGACTCCAAGAGTGTCATGGCCCCGGTGACGATGCCGGTGGACCGGCTGCTCGATCAATTCGACCGGCCCAAAGCGGCAGCGCCGGCTGCGGATCCCAAGACCAAGAGCTGAACGCCTGCCTGCGTCCGCGCGCTGGTGGACTACGCCTCGGCGCAGGCCGCGGCGATCGTGCGGTTGCGAGCCACACGTTCCGCGATCGATGCGATGAGCTTGGCCAACTGCGCGCGCGTCGGCTCATCGGTGAGCTTGCCCGATGCGTCGAACTTCGCGTTCGCGCTACCCACCACGAGTTCGGGGCGCTCGAGTGTGTCGGTCTCCAGGTAGTGCAGCACCTCGCGCAACGCGACCTGCGCGCGGATGCCGCCCAGCGCGCCGGCCGCCACGCTGGCCATGGCGGTGGGCTTGCCGCGAAACGGCTGCTCTTTGCCGCGTGAGAGCCAGTCGATCGCGTTCTTGAGCACGCCCGGGTAGGAGAAGTTGTACTCCGGCGTCACGATCAAGACGGCATCCGCCTCGGCCACGCGCTGGCGTAACGATGCCACCACCTCGGGCAGCCCGTGCGCGTAGACGTCGTCGTCATAGAGCGGGATACCGGCAAGGTCGGCGATCTCGATCGCGACATGCGCCGGAGCCACTTCCGCCGCAGCGCGGCCGAGCGCCTTGTTGAGCGAGGCGCGGCGAAGGCTACCGGGGATCACAAGGATGCGGGTATCGGCAAGAGCGTGCGTGCGAGGCATGACGGGCTCCGGGAATTCGGGATCTGGTTTACTCCTCTACGTGTTCTAACACATATCGGGATGCCCGGACCGCCGAAGAGATTCGGGGCCAGCGCGCGGCGCCCCGGTAAGGGCCAAGGTGTTATCGTGCGCCGGACCGAAGCTCGAGTAATGAGCAATGTCTAACGAGCAATCTCTTGGCCGGAACCCCGATGGAGTCCTTCCGATGACCGACCGCCCCGAAGACCTGCAGCGCCTGCTCGGCCTCCTCTTCCAGTCCCACCCGTGGCACGGCGTCTCCGCCGGCCCGCTCGCTCCGGGCGTGGTGACCACATTCATCGAGCTGGTGCCCAACGATACGGTCAAGTACGAGATCGACAAGCGTTCGGGGATCCTCAAGCTCGACCGCCCGCAGCGCTATTCGAGCCTGTCGCCCGAGCCCTACGGATTCATCCCGCGCACGTTGTGCGGCGAGTCCGTCGCGGCGTTCGCGGCGAAGGAGGCCGGCCGCAAGGGCCTGCGCGGCGATCTCGACCCTCTGGATATCTGCGTACTGACCGAACGAACGCTCAGCCACGGCAACATCCTGGTGAAGGCGCGCCCGATCGGGGGCTTACGCATGTTCGACGGCGACGAGGTCGACGACAAGATCATCGCCGTGCTCGAGAGCGATCCCACGTACGAGTCATGGACCGAGCTCGAGCACTGCCCGCCCGTGCTGATCGACCGCATCCAGCACTACTTCCTCACGTACAAGGACATGCCGGGCACGACCGCCGCGCGCGTGGAGTTGGCCGGCGTCTACGGCGCCGAGACCGCGCGCGAGGTCATCGCCCGCTCGCAGGTGGACTACCGAGCCAAGTTCGGCGACCTCGAGCGCATGCTCGATGAGGCGCTGAGCCCATTGGATGACATCGACGCGTGATCGCGACCGACCTCGTCATCCTGGGCGGCGGCATCACGGGACTGGGCATCGCCCGGCTTGCGAGCCGCAACGGCTGGTCGGTGACGCTGGTCGAGCGAGGCGATCTGGCAAGCGGCGCGAGCAGCGCCTCGAGCCACATGCTGCATGGCGGCCTGCGCTATCTGGAGCATGGCCACCTGCGCTTGGTGCGCGAGGCGCTGGGCGAGCGCGCGGCGATCGCTCGCATGGCGCCCGCGCTCACGACGCCCGTGCGCTTCTTGGTGCCGCTCACGCGCGGCTCGCGGCTGCCCGCGTGGAAGCTGCGCGCGGGCCTGGCCTTGTACGATCTGCTCGCGGGCAAGCGCGAGCTGGCCCCGCACAGCATGGCGCGCGCCGCCGAGGCCGCCGCGATGGAGCCGGCGCTCGCGCGCGATGGCCTGCTGGGCGCGGGGCTGTATTCCGACGGCGTCATGGACGATGCGCGCCTCGCGGTCGCGGTCGCGCGCGATGCCGCGGCGCATGGCGCGCGCATCCTCACGTACACGCGACTCGTGAGCGCCAAGCCCAGCAGCGCGGAGCCGGGCACGCATGATGTGGTGCTGCGCGAGAACGATACGCGCGCGGAGACCCACCTGCGCGCCAAGCTGTTCGTGAACGCCACCGGTGCGTGGAGCGACGCGACGCGGCTCGACATGCTGCGGATGCTGCGTCCCGGCGCGAGCGACCCCAAGCCGCAACTGGGGCCCTCGCGCGGCGTACATCTGGTCTATCCCGCGCTCACGCGCAGCCACGGCCTGCTCATCACCGCGGCGTCGGACGGCCGCGTGTTCTTCGTGGTCCCGTTCGCGGGCCGCTCGCTCGTGGGCACGACCGAGGTCGAGACGCTCTCGCCGCCCGAGCCCGCACAGTGTGTGGCCACCATCGAAGAGGTCCGCTACCTGGCGCGCGAGGTGGCGCGCGTGCTGCCCGGCGCGGCCGCAGCGCGCCCGCTCGCGGTGATGAGCGGCGTGCGCCCTCTGCTGCGCGCCGACGGCGGCGCGGGCGACGCCTCGCGCGAGCATCGCGTGACCGACGACGGCCCACTGCTCACCATCGCCGGCGGCAAGTGGACCACCTTCCGGATCATGGCGCGCGAGGTGCTGCATGCGGCGGCACCCAAGCTGGGCCGCGATCTGAGGGCCTTGGATGACCCTGCGCTGCCCTTGCCCGTGCCGCTGCACGCCAGCGCCGATGCCGTTGCGGTGAGCGCACATGCGGTCGAACAGGAGTTCGCGCGGCACCTGGACGATGTGCTGCGCCGACGCAGCAGCCTCTGGCTCGCCGATGACCGCGGCATGAGCGCTGCGCCCGCCGTCGCCAGCGCCATGGCGCGGCGGCTGGGCTGGACGCCGGCGCAGGAACGCGATGAATCAGCCGCGTGGGAGCACCACGTGCACGAACAAGCTGCGCTGCTCGACCGTGCGCTCGAAAGGCAGGGCGCGTGACGCACCCCCATCGCCGGAGAGTGGGATGATCCTCGCGCTCGATCAAGGTACGACTGGCACGACTGCACTGGTGATCGACCATGCGGGCCGCGTGCGTGGCCGCGGTTACGCCGAATTGCCACAGCACTTCCCCAAGCCGGGCTGGGTCGAGCACGACCCGGACCAGATCTGGGCCAGCGTCGTGGCCGCTGCAGCGCGGGCGCTCGCTGCCGCCAAGCTCGCGCGCACGCGCATCACCGCGATCGGCGTCACCAACCAGCGCGAGACCACGCTGTTGTGGGACAAGCGCACGGGCGAGCCGGTCGCGCGCGCGATCGTGTGGCAGGACCGGCGCACGAGCGAGCGCTGCGCCGAGCTGCGCCGGCGTGGCGGTGAGGCGATGTTCCGCCGCCGAACGGGACTCGTGCTCGATCCCTACTTCTCGGCGACCAAGCTGGAGTGGCTGCTCGCGCACCATCCGCGCGCTCGGCGGCTCGCGGCCCAGAACCGCTTGGCGTTCGGCACGGTCGACTCCTGGCTCGTCTGGAAGCTCACAGGCGGCCTTGTGCACGCCACGGATCCCACGAACGCCTCACGCACGCTGTTGTATGACCTGCGCACGCAGCGCTTCGAAGCGGACTTGCTCAAGCGCTTCGGCGTGCCCGCGAACATCCTGCCGCAGATCCGCCCGTCCGCCGGCGACTTCGGCCGCACGCGCGGCGCGCGTATCGTGCCCGACGGCGTCGCGGTGGCCGGCGTGGCAGGCGACCAGCAGGCGGCGCTCTTCGGCCAGGGTTGCGTGCGCGCGGGGCAGTCCAAGAACACGTATGGCACCGGTTGCTTCCTGCTGCTGCACACCGGCGCCAAGCCCGTGCGTTCGCGCGCGGGACTGCTCACCACGGTCGCGTGCGGACCGCGCGGCGAGATCGCGTATGCGCTCGAAGGCAGTGTGTTCATCGCCGGTGCTGCCATGCAGTGGTTGCGCGACGGACTCGGACTGATCGGCAGCGCCGCCGAGAGCGAAGCGCTTGCGCGTTCGGTGCCGGACAGCGGCGGCGTGGTGCTGGTGCCGGCGTTCGCGGGTCTGGGCGCGCCGCACTGGCGCGCCGACGTGCGTGGCATGCTGAGCGGCCTCACGCGCGGGACGAACCGCGCGCATATCGTACGCGCCGCGCTCGAATCCATGGCGCTGCAGAGCCGCGATCTCGTCGAGGCCATGGCGCGCGACGCGGGCACGCGAGTGCGCGCGCTGCAGGTGGACGGCGGGGCGGCCGCGAACGCGTGGCTCATGCAGTATCAGGCGGACCTGCTGGGCATACCGGTGCGCCGCCCGCGCGTGATCGAGACCACCGCGCTGGGCGCGGGCCTGCTTGCGGGCATCGCGACGGGCTTCTGGCGCTCACATCTCGAGGCCGACGCCGCTCGCAGGCTCGAGCGCGAGTTCCGGCCTGCGCGCGACGCCCGCTGGCGCCGCGCCGAGGTCGCGCGCTGGGACGCCGCGCTCGCGCGGCTGCTGGGTACGCGCGGGCGCTAGCGCGCTCTCACGCCTGCCGCGCCGCCTTCGCCAGGAAGCTCTCGCGCCACTTGGGCGAGAGGACTTCCGCATGCGCGAGTTCGCGAACGAGCGCAGGATCACTCTCGGGCGCGAGCGCAGCCGCCGAGACGCGGCGCACATTCCACTCGGGATGCGGTCGCGCCACGCGCGTGAGCATCTGCCCGCGCTCGAGTGCGCCCTCATGGAGCACGCGCAGGTACCAGCCGGTGCGATGGGTCTCGGTCACGCGCTTGAGCAATGTGGGAATGCCCCAGTAGCGCGAGATGTTGCTGCATGGCCCGCGCGGTTGCGAGACCTGAAGCCGGACGCCGCCCAAGGTGAACTCATCGCCGATGCCGACGTTCACTTCGTCGAAGTGCTCCACGCACAGGTTCTCGCCGAATGCGCCGGGTCCGAACGCCTCCGCGCCGCTCTCGCTTCGGCCCAACTCCTGGCGCCACGCGGGATAGTGCGACGCCGCGTACACGAGCACCGCCATGTGGACGCCGCCATGCACATGCGTGGCATACACGGCGTCGCCGTCCAGACCCAGCGGCCCGGCGTGCACGGGGCCACCGGCCTCGTCCTTCTGGTACGCGGTCTGCCACGTGCGCGTCTCGCGATGATCCCATTCGGGCATCGCATGCGTGCGCACGAGCCCCACTCGCACCGAGATCACCTTGCCGCTGTCTGCCAGCGCCATGACAGCTCCCGAGTTCAACCGCCCGCGCGTGGCGAGCGGCGCGTCGTGTATTGCAGAAGCCCGATCACTTCGCGCGGCGCGGAGTACACATCGCGCCACTCGAAGTACTTCGGCCCCGAACGATACACGATGGGCACGCCAAAGCGCCGAAGCGCGATCTGGCAGCGCACCAGGTGGAAGTACTGCGACACCGCGATGACCGAGTGCGCGTGATGTTCCGTGAGCCAGCGACTCGTGAATCGTGCTGTCTCCCAGGTATCGCGGCCTTGCGAATCGGTCACGATCACGGAGTCCGGCAGGTGGTGCGCCAATAACGCCGCGCGCATGACCTGGCCTTCGTCCTCGCCATCTCTCTCGATGCCGCCCGAGACGATGATCACGGGCGCATATCCCGCGCGCCAGAGCCGCTCGCTTTCTTGCAATCGCGCTGCGAGCCGTGGCGACGGCTTGCCGTGATGCACGGTATTGCCCAGTACCACGATCGCATCGGCGTGCTCCAGGTAAGGCTGCGCGCCGATCAGCGTGACCGAGGCAGCCGCGCCGGCCAGGAACAGTGCGCCCGCGAAAAGCACTCGCAGCAGCCGGCGCATCAGACGACCAGCGCCGCGTCGAGCCAGTCGACCATGTGCTTGACGACCTTCTCGCGGCCCAGATCGTTGAAGATCTCGTGGTACGTGTCACCGAGCGTCTCGAAGCGCACCATGCCGTGTGGGCACAGTCCCGCGAACTCGAGTGTCCCCTTGGGATCGATCATGCGGTCCGCCATGCCTTGGAAGAGCAGCGTGGGCACGGCGAGCTTGCGCGCATCGCGCATGACGCGCATTCGCGCTTCTTCGAATGCGAAGAAGAGCCGTGGGCTGATCTTGTCATGCACGCGCGGGTCGTCCCGGTACGCCTTGACGACTTCAGCGTCCCGCGAGATCGCGTCCACGGGCAGGCCGTGCGGGAAGCCCGCGCTCGGCGCTGCCACCCGCGCCGCCTGCGCCAGCGCCAGCTTCCACCACGGCGGCGTCGCGTTCCTGAGCCCCGGCGCCGAGACGATCAGCGCGTGCAGGGCCTTGGGGTGCGACAGCGCGAAGTCGAGCGCGAGCACGCCGCCCATACTGTGGCCGAGCAGGACATGCGGCAGGTTCGTGGGCTGGCCGGGCATGCCGCGCGAAGCGGTGAACATGGCCGGCACCACCTGATCGCGCACGTGCAGCCACGACGTCATGTCGCCGCGCGGGCCAGCGGTGTCGCCGTGGCCGGGCAGGTCGAAGGCGGCCACGGAGAAGCGTGCGCGCACAAGGTCCGATGCGAGCGCCGCGTAGCGGCCGCTGTGCTCGCCCAGGCCGTGCGCGATGGCGACGAGTGCGCGCGGTCGGTCGGCGCACCACACTTGCCCAGGCAGCACGGTGTGCTTGTCGAGGCGCACCTCCATGCTGATGGGCGCGGCAGTTCCGATCGCGGGATTCATCGTAGAGACGAGTCGTCCTCTTCGTCGCCCTCGTCCTCGTCACCGTCCTCCTCGCGCCCATCAAGGCGCTCGTCGTCATCCTCGGTCTCGAGGATGATGTCTTCGCCCGGCGCAGTGCGGAAGACGAGTTCGGTCGACGCGAAAGTGCCGCCGGTGTTCTTGACGAGCGTGGTGACCTGATCGAACAAGCTGGGCAGGTCGTCGGTCGCGAGCGTGGCGAGCGGATGCACGACAAGGGCCCAGAGTTCGTTGCCGCGCATGGCGTAGCGCGCGTTGAGCGCGCGGTCGTAGTTCGCCTGCAACAGGACTTGCATGAGGTCGGGGTCCAGCTCTTCGAGCACGCCGATCGGCGCCATGATCCGCATCCGGTCGTGCGAGTCATCGCTGAACACGAATACCGGCACCTCGTCGCGCTGGCCGCGCCAGAAACCCGGCTGGCCGTCGAGTTCGGTCAGGTACGATTCAACGAGCTTACCCATCGCTTGAGTAGTCATATGCGGCGCATGATGAAACAGAATGGGCGGAAATGCACGTGAGGCGCAGCGGGCTTGGGCCAGGACTTGGCGAGAGAGCGGCCCGGGTGGCGGTTCACGAACGCTCCGGGATAGACTGCGCGGGACCGCACGCCGCCCTTCCTTCGCACTGGAGAATCACGAGCCCATGTCGCTCACGCCCGATGAGCCCGCGCGTCCGTCGAAATTGATCATCCCCGGCGCCGAAGACGAACGCACCGAGCGGCCGCGCATCATCCTGCCGCCGGGCAGCGTGCGCGAGAGCGCCGAGGAGCTGCCTGAATATCCGCGCCTGCGCCGCGTGATGATGTCGCCGGTCCGCGATGGCGAGCGCGAGATGCTCGTGATCACCGATCCGCTGGGCATCGTCCCGGGCCAGCCCGTGCTCGGCATGGAGTCGCTCCCGGTGCTGCAGCTGCTCGACGGCACGGTGGCACTCAAGGACATCACCGCGGCGGTCATGCAAGAGAGCAAGGACCTGCGCGTGGGCAGCATGATCCGCGACTTCATCGCGCAGCTCGACGAGATGCTGTTGCTGGAATCGCCGCGCTTCGAGCGCGCGCTGCAGGAGGCGCGCGACGCCTACCATCCGCTCGAGATCCGGCCGGCTTCCTTGGAAGGCGTCTCGTATCCGGCCGAACGTGGCGAACTCGAGACCTTCCTGGACGAGAATTTCCGCGAAGCCGCGGAGCTGCGCACGAACGCCGGCGATACCGTGGCCGCCGCGAACGCCGTGCCACGCGCCCTGCTCGCCCCACACCTGGACCCGCGCCGTGAAGGCCGGCTCATGGCGCGTGCGTTCTTAGAGTTGGGCGAAGCACCCGAGGAACCGCTGCGCGTGGTGATCTTCGGCACTGGCCACAACCTGATCGGCGATTTCGTGGCGCTCACGCGCAAGCACTTCCAGACGCCGCTGGGCACCGCCCGGTGCGACACGGCGTTCGTCGACCATATCGCCGCCGCGATCGGCGAGAACGCCTACCGCGGCGAACTCTCGCACCGCGACGAGCACTCGATCGAGTTCCAGGTGCTCTACCTGCAGCACCGGCTCAAGCAGCGTCCCTTCACGATCGTGCCGATCCTGTGCGGGGGTTTCTACCATCTGCTCGACGAACAGAAAGGCCCGCGCGATGAGGCGAGCATCGAAGCGCTGCTGGCGTCGGTGCGCGAAGCCGAGGCCAGGCTCGGCGGCAAGACGCTGTATGTGGCGGGTGTCGACTTCTCGCACGTGGGTCCGCGCTTCGGCGACGGCAAGCTGACTGACGAACTCAAGGAGGAGGTCGCCAGACTCGACGCCGCCGCGCTCGATGCCGCGGTGAATGGTGACGCCGAGCGCTGGTTCCAGACCATCGCCTCGGTCGACGACGCCACGCGGATCTGCGGCTTCGCGCCGACCTACTGCATGCTGCGCACCGCTGAGCCGGGCCTGGGCCGCGCATTGGGCTACGTGCAGAGCGCCGAGCGCGATACCAGCATCGTGAGCGTCGCTGCCGTCACATGGCCGTGAGCGCGGCTGCGGGCGCGACCGCGGCCCGGAACAAGGCCATTGCCGCGAGGCGGCCGCACGTCTAGGCTCATCCTCCCATGGCCGCCTTCCTGTTCAAGACCGAACCCAGCGACTACGCGTTCGCCGATCTCGTGCGCGAGAAACGCGTGGTGTGGGAAGGCGTATCCAACAATACCGCGCTCATCCACCTTCGCGGTGTGAAGAAAGGCGACACCGTGGTGATCTACCACACGGGCGCCGAGAAATCGGCGGTCGGACTCGCGACGGTCACGAAGGACCCGTATCCCGATCCCACACTCGGGGACGAGAAGCGCGTCGTCGTGGACCTCAAGCCCGATGCGGCGCTCGCCAAGCGCATCTCACTCTCCACATTCAAGACCGACACGGTGCTGCGCTCGACCGAGCTCGTTCGCAACTCGCGCCTCTCGGTCATGCCCCTTTCCGCCGCGCACCTGCGCCGGCTGCTGGAGCTGGCCAGCGCCTGAACCCATCGGGCGCTGCGGGGATCCCATGGACCGCATTGCAGCGAAGCAACGTATCGAGGCTCTGGCCGCAGACATCCGCGAACACGACCACCGCTACTACGCACTCGATAAGCCTAGTATCTCGGACGCAGCGTACGACAAGCTCTTCCGCGAGTTGAGCGCGCTCGAAGCCGAGTTCCCCGAACTGCGGCCGGCGGACTCCCCCACGCTCCGCGTGGGAACGGGCATGCGCACCGCGTTCCAGAAGATCAAGCACCAGCAGCTCATGCTGTCGCTCGATTCGCTCATGAGCGAGACCGAGGCCCGCGAGTT
Organism: Candidatus Eiseniibacteriota bacterium; assembly: GCA_025360715.1. Taxonomy (GTDB): domain Bacteria; phylum Eisenbacteria; class RBG-16-71-46; order RBG-16-71-46; family RBG-16-71-46; genus CAIXRL01. The sequence continues at coordinate 15,392 of JANYBS010000089.1, forward strand.
CGACGCGCGTATCAAGAAGGGCTTGGGGCTGGACGACGGCTTGTTCGCTGGCGAGGTGGTCTATCAGGCCGAGCCCAAGTTCGACGGCTTGAGCATCGAGCTCGTGTACGAGGACGGTGTGTTCGTCCGCGGTTCCACGCGCGGCGACGGCGCGCAAGGCGAAGACGTGACCGCGAACCTGCGGACGATCCGCGCGATCCCGCTACGGCTGCGCAGCGAAGGCCCCGAAGCCGGCCTGCGAGGCACGCTTGCCGTGCGCGGCGAGGCCCTCATGCCTTTGCCTGAGTTCGAAGCGCTCAACCGGCGCCTGATCGAAGCGGGCGAGGAGCCGTTCGCGAGCGCGCGCAACTCCGCCGCCGGCACGGTGCGACAGCTCGACCCGTCGATCACCGCGTCACGCAAGCTCGACTTCTACGCCTACGACCTGCTGCACGCCGACCACGCGAGCTTCGCCACGCAGCACGAACTCATCGCCGCGCTGCGCGCGTGGGGCTTCCACGTGGAGAAGGACGTGCGCCGCTGCACCGGCATCGACGAGGTCGTCGCGTTCCATGCGAGTGTCGCGGCCAAGCGCGACGCGCTTGCGTACGAGGTGGATGGTGTCGTCGCCAAGGTCGACGACCGGGGCAATCACGCGCGCTTGGGGCTCCGCTCGCGCAGCCCGCGCTATGCGTTTGCTTTCAAGTTCCCACCGCGCGAGGAATTCACGCAGGTACTCGATATCGTCGTGCAGGTCGGGCGCACCGGAAAACTCACACCGGTCGCGCAATTGCGGCCGGTCGATGTGTCGGGCGTCACGGTCGCGCGCGCGACACTGCACAACCAGGACGAGGTCGACCGTAAGGACGTGCGCATCGGCGACACCGTGCGCATCCGCCGCGCCGGCGATGTGATCCCCGAGGTCGTCGAGGTGCTCAAGGACAAGCGCCCGCGCGGCGCCGAACCGTTCGTGATGCCCAAGAAGTGCCCCGTCTGCGGCGCGCCGGTGGAGAAGGAGGGCGCCGCCCACGTGTGCACGAACGGCTTGGCCTGCCGCGCGCAGCTCGAGGGTCACGTCATCCATTTCACGGCGCGCAGTGCGATGGACATCGTGGGTCTCGGCGAGAAGACGGTCGTGCAACTGCTCGACAAAGAGCTCGTGAAGGACCTTGCCGACCTCTACCACCTGACGCCGATCGACCTCGTATCGCTTGAAGGTTTCGCCGAGAAGAGCATCGAGAACCTGCTCGCCGCGATCGAGGCCAGCAAGAAGCCGCGGCTCGACCGGTTCTTGTTCGCGCTCGGCATCGAGCACGTGGGCGCGACGGTCGCGCAGTTGCTGGCCGACCACTACGGCGCACTCGACGGGCTGCTCACGGCCACCGAAGAGGACCTGCAAGAGATCCGCGGCATCGGTCCAGAAGTCGCCGACTCCGTGCACCGGTTCTTCGCCAGCAAGCGCAACCAGAAGGTGCTCGCGCGCCTCGCCAAGGCAGGCGTCAAGCCCCAGGTCGAGGTCAAACGCAGCGGCCCGGGCCCGCTCGAAGGCGAACTCATCGTCTTCACCGGCGGCCTTGAGACCATGCCGCGGCCCGATGCCGCACGCAAAGCCGAGCAGGCCGGCGCGCGCGTCGCCACAGGCATCTCGAAGAAGGTCACGCTCCTGGTGGCCGGCCCTGGCGCCGGCAGCAAGCTCGAAGACGCCGCGCGGCTGGGCATCACCGTGATCGACGAACGTGAGTTCCGCAAGCGCATCGGAGAGGCCCCTTGAGCAACGCCGACATCGCCCGCATCCTGGAGCGCATCGCCATCCGGCTCGACATCGAGGGCGCGAACCCGTTCCGCGTGCGTGCCCACAAGGAGGCCGCGCGCATCGTGAGCGAACAGGGCGAGCCGATGAGCGCGATGGTGTCACGCGAGGGCGCCCTCGAGGCGCTGCCGGGCATCGGCAAGGACCTGGCGCAGAAGATCCGCGATCTCGTCGCGACGGGCTCCACGCCCATGCATGACGAACTCAAGGCCCGCATACCCGATGAGGTCGTGGACTTCACCGAGTTGCAGGGCCTGGGGCCCAAGCGCGTGCGCACGCTCTTTGCAGAGCTCCAGATCCGCGACCGCGCGGGGCTCGAGGCCGCCGCCAAGGCCGGCCGCCTGAAGGGCCTGCCGGGTTTCGGCGAGAAGGTCGAGCAGAACGTGCTCAAGGCTCTCGCCACCGCGTCGGCGTGGAGCGGCCGCGTGCTGCTGGCGCGCATCTGGCCGCTCGCGCACGCACTGGCGGAACGAGTGGCTGCCGTGAAGGGCGTGGCCCAAGTGGAACTCGCCGGCTCGTTCCGCCGCCGCAAGGAGACGGTCGGTGACCTGGACCTGCTCGTCTGCGGCGGCGACGCCGAATCGGTCATGCAGGCGTTCACGACGCATGAGAGCGTCACCGACGTGCTGGGCCGCGGCGAGACCAAGTCGAGCGTACGGCTCGATACCGGCCTGCAGGTGGACCTGCGGCATGTGCCGAGCGAGAGCTTCGGCGCGGCGCTGCTGTACTTCACGGGCTCCAAGGAACACAACATCGAGCTGCGCCGGATCGCGATCGACAAGGGCTGGAGCCTGAACGAGTACGGCCTTACCCAAGGCGAGAAACTCCTGGCCGGCCGCACCGAGGAAGAGATCTACGCCAAGCTCGGTCTGGACTGGATCGCGCCGGAGCTACGCGAGGCGCGCGGCGAGATCGAGCTGGCGCGCGCGGGCACGCTGCCCAAGCTGATCGAGCTTTCGGACCTGCGCGCCGACCTGCACATGCACACCACACGCAGCGACGGACGCGATTCGATCGATGCCATGGTCGAGGCCGCGATCGCGCGCGGGCATGAGTACATCGCGATCACGGAGCATTCCAAGGCGCTGGCCATGGCCAACGGCTTCGATGCCGCGCGGGTCCGCAAGTCGGCGATCGAGATCGAGGCGGCGCGCGGGCGTCACAAGAACATTCACATCCTCCACGGGCTCGAAGTCGACATCCTCGCCGACGGCGAGCTCGACCTGGATGACGACACACTCAACGTGCTCGACTGGGTCGTGATCTCGATCCATTCCGCGTTCACCCAGGCGCCTGAAGTCGCCACCGCGCGTGTGTTGCGCGCGCTGCAGAACCCATTCGTGCATGCCATGGGACACCCGACTGGGCGCATCATCGGTTCGCGCGAGCCTGTGGCATTCGACATGGAGCAAGTCGCACAGATGGCCGCCAGCGAAGGCGTGGCGCTCGAGATCAACAGCGCCGCCGACCGCTTGGACCTGAGCGACGTCAACGCGCGCCTCGCCCGCGAACGCGGTTGCCGCTTCGTGATCGATACCGACGCGCACTCCACGAACGCGCTCGAGAACCTTCGCTTCGGCGTATTCCAGGCCCGCCGCGCGGGGTTGACCGCCGCCGATGTCTGGAACACGCAACCCTGGTCGCGGTTCTCGGGCTCGCTGGGCGCCCGCCGCAAGGCGCCGCGCAAGACCGCTGCCGCAAGGCCCGCAAGTGCCGGGAAGTCCGTGGCTACAAAGCCCGCCGCGAGGCCGGCCGCCGAGCGCACGGCCAAGAAGCCCGCCGCCAAGCCGCCTGCCGCGAAGGCTCGCCGCAACTCCTGACGCCTGCGGCGGTCCCACCGGGCGCACGCGTTCGGCGCTCGTACTCAAGCCCGCTCACAACCGAGCCGAGACTCGCAGTGGCTCCCGACCGATCACGACCCCCGCGAAGGCATCCCTCCGCTTGCGCTTCGTACGAACGCCCTCGCACGAGATGAGCCTCTGGTGACGACTCCATCCACGCAACCGCAGCGCTTCGAGCTGACGCCGGCACACCACGCGCATCTGCGCGCGCGTGCCGATGCGCTGCTTGCGGACCGGTCGCGTCCCGCGGCGTTCATCTACCTGATCGCGGCCTCGGTGATCGCGTTCGGCACGCCGTACGCGCATGAGCACCCGCGCGGCATCGCGTTCGTATTCACAGCACTCGGCGTGGTCGGGGTGCTGCGTTTCGTTCTCGGGGTACGTTTCCAGATCCTGTACTGGCGTGACCCGCAACTGTGGCGGCGCTGGTTCGCGGCCGCCACGTTCGCGTTCGGCCTGGGCTGGGGCACGTTCGCAGCCGCCACCATCCTGGACGACCACATGACCATCATCTCGATGCTCATGGTCATCTCGAACGCCGGCATCGCGGCCGGCTCGCTGGCCTCGCTGTCGCCCGACCTGCGTCTGCTGCGGCTGCATCTGGCGCTCATGATCCTGCCCGCGACGATGGTGCTGCTCTCGGGCAAAGTGCCCGATGGTGTCACGCCGGGAGTGTTGAGCGCGTTGTTCTTGGGATTCATGTGGGTGCTGGCGGGGCGCATCCACGACGAGTACGCGCGCGCCGAGCGCAACGTGCTGCTGCTCGAGGACCAGATGCGTGAAGTCGAGCTCGCGCGCGAGGCGGCGGTCACTGCCAGCCGCAGCAAGTCGGAGTTCCTCGCCAACATGAGCCACGAGATCCGCACCCCCATGAACGGCGTGCTGGGCATGACCGAGCTCTTGCTCAACACCAAGCTCGACGCGGAGCAACGCGACCTTGCCGAAACGGCGCGGCAGAGCGCGAACTCACTTCTCGAGATCCTCAACGATATCCTTGACTTCTCCAAGGTCGAAGCCGGCAAGATGACGATCCAGGCGATCGAGTTCGATCCGCGCCAATTGCTGGAGGAGGTCCTCGAACTCCTTGCCACGCGCGCGCAGGACAAGCGCCTGGAGCTGATCCTCGACCTGCCGCCAGCCGTGCCGGCGACGGTGATCGGCGACCCCCTGCGCCTGCGCCAGGTGCTGCTGAACCTGTTGGGCAACGCGATCAAGTTCACGGAAAGCGGTTCGGTGGAGGCCGGCATCGAGGTCATGGAGCAACAGCCCGGCAAGGCGCAGTTGCGATTCCGGGTGCGCGACACCGGCATCGGCATCCCTGCCGAGCGGCAAGGCGCCATCTTCGAGAGCTTCACCCAGGCCGACGGCAGCACGACGCGGCGTTTCGGCGGCACGGGACTCGGACTCACGATCTCGCGGCGCCTGGTCGAACTCATGGGCGGCCACATGGAGCTGCGAAGCGCCAGCGGCGAAGGCAGTACATTCGCGTTCACGCTGTGCCTTCCGGTCGTGGCGTTGCACGAAGAGGACTTCGACCTGGGTCAGCGCCGGATCCTGATCGTCGAGAACCAGGCTGCCACGGTTCGCGTACTCGAGCGCTGGCTCGCCACGTGGCATGCGCATGTGACCGTGGCCGCGACCGGCCGCGACGCGTTGAGCCTGCTGCGCGATTCGGTCGCAGGTGACCGCTTCGCCGCGGTGATCCTCGACATGGGGCTTCCCGATCTGGACGGCGTCGCGATCGCGCGGCGTATCCACGACATGCCCGAACTGCGCGGCCTGCCGCTCGTCTGGCTGTCGGGGCAAGGCCGTTCGGACGACCGCGAATCCCTGCGCGAACTCGGCTTCGTCGCATTCCTGGGCAAGCCGGCACGGCGCATCATGCTCCAGCAAGCGCTGCGCGACGCGGTGCTCAGTCCGGTCACCAAGGCGACGAGTGATCTGCCGAAGGCTCCCACCAAGCGCCTGCCCGAAGGCCTGCAGGTCCTGCTCGTGGAGGACAACCCGGTCAACCGCAAGGTGGCGACGAGGCTTCTGGCGCAGCAGGGGGTGCAGGTCGCGATCGCCGAGAACGGCCGCGAAGGCGTGGAGCGCTGGCTCGCCGGCGGCCATCGGTTGGTGCTCATGGACATCCAGATGCCGGAGATGGATGGACTTGAGGCCACGGCCGAGATCCGCCGCCGCGAAATGGGGACGGACCAGCACACCGTGATCATCGCCATGACCGCGCATGCCATGGCCAGCGACCGCGAGCGCTGTCTGGAAGCCGGCATGGATGACTATCTGACCAAACCGGTCAAAGCCGAGATTCTCTTCGAGATTCTCACACGCTGGGCCGATGACAAGGGCACGTCACAGGCCGCCTGACCGGCTGTCGCGACACCTTCGAGGGAGGATGCATGGCCACGGAATTCGATCACGCGCAGCTCGAAGCCATCACGGGCGGCGACGCCGACTTCGAGCGCGAGATCCTGCAGGAATATCTTCAGTCGGCGCCCGCCGACGTCGCCAAGGTCGCGGCAGCGGTCAAAAGCGTTGATGCCACGGCGCTCGCGCGCGCGGCTCACGCGCTCAAGGGCGCAAGCGCCACGATCGGCGCCAAGGGGTTCGCGGCGATCGCGCTCGAACTGGAGCACGCCGGCAAGGCGAATGACCTGCGCAATGTGTCGGCGGCGTATGGCCGGCTGCAGAGCGAGTTCGCCGAGCTCGAATCGTTCCTGTGCCAGAAGGTCGCGAAGGCGGCCTGACGCGCAGCAGCGCCACTGCAAAGCAGACGAGGCCGGCGGATCTCTCCGCCGGCCTCATGCTTGGGACCGCGACGCTGCTCGTGACTACGCGATCTTCTCCGCGATGCTCTTGGCCTGCAGGAAGAGCAGCAGGTAGTCGCGGCCGCCGGCCTTGGAATCGGTGCCGCTCATGTTGAAGCCGCCGAACGGATGACAGCCCACCATGGCGCCCGTGCACTTGCGGTTCAGGTACAGGTTGCCCACGAAGAACTCCTCGCGCGCGCGCTGGAGCTTGGCGGCGTTGTTCGTGTACACCGCGCCGGTGAGGCCGTACTCGGTGTTGTTCGCGATCTTGAGCGCGTCGTCATAGTCCTTGGCGCGGCAGATCGCGAGCACGGGCCCGAAGATCTCTTCGAGCATGATGCGCGACGTGGGCGAGACCTCGTCGATGACCGTCGGCTGCACGAACCAGCCGTCCTGCCCCTGCACACGGCCGCCGCCGGTGAGCAGTTTGCCTTCGGACTTGCCGACCTCGATGTACTCGAGGATCGTCTTCATGGCGCGATCGCTCGCGACCGGGCCCAAGTAGGTGCCGTACACCGCCGGATCGCCGATCCTGACGAAGCGTTCCACCTGCGCCATGAGCTTCTCCACGAACGCATCGTGCACTTTGTCGACCACGATCGCGCGCGAGCAGGCCGAGCACTTCTGGCCGCCGAAGCCGAACGCCGACTGCGCCACACCCAGCGCTGCCGCGTCGAGATCGGCCTCGTCGTCGACGATGATGCCGTCCTTGCCGCCCATCTCGGCCACCACGCGCTTGAGCCAGACCTGCCCCGGCTGAACGTCGGCCGCGAGCTTGTTGATGCCGATGCCCACGGCCTTCGAGCCCGTGAACGAGATGAAGCGCGTCTTGGCGTGGCGCACGATCGTGTCACCCACGACCGCGCCGCCGCCCGAGACGAAGTTGATCACGCCTGCGGGCAGGCCCACTTCTTCCATGAGCGCGAAGAACTGCCACGCGATCCCCGGCGTGTCGCTGGCCGGCTTGAGCACGACCGTGTTGCCGGCGACGACCGCAGCGGTCGTCATGCCCACACAGATCGCGAGCGGAAAGTTCCACGGCGGGATGACCGCACCGACACCGATGGGCAGGTACACCATGCTGTCCTTCTCCCCCGGCATCTGGTGGATCGGCGGCGGCGCGTCGTAGCGCAGCATCTCGCGCGCGTAGAACTCCATGAAGTCGATCGCCTCGGCCGTGTCGGCATCGGCCTCGTTCCAGCTCTTGCCGATCTCGAGCACCATCCACGCCGAGAAGAAGTCGCGGCGCTGCTTCATGCGCTTCGCAGCCTCGAGCAGATACGCCGCGCGTTCGGCGGCCGGCACGCGCGACCACGTCTTGAACGTCTCGTACGCCACGTCGACCGCGCGGTTCGCCTGCTCCACCGTGCCGCTCTGGAACTTGCCCAGTACCTCGGTGGGCTTGGCGGGGTTCGTGGAGTCGAACGAGGCGCTGCCCTTCTCGCGCTTGCCGCCGATGACGATCGGATACTCCGTGCCGTAGCTGGCCTTCACCTTGGCGAGCTCGGCCTCGAAGTTCGCGCGCAGCGGCGCCTGCGAATAGTCCAGATACGTGGTGGGCGCATAATCGGGCAGCGCGCGCGCGTCGGCAGGCGCGAGCCGCGTGGCCGTGACGGGATCCATGAAGCCTCCGTGAGGACGCGCGCCCGTGGCGTGCGCGCGGTGAGTGGCAGGTGGGAACGCGGGGAGTCTAGCCGAACGCGGGAGGGCCGCAACCGCAGGCCCGGAAAGCGCGCCGAACGTCGTTCGCCAGCCACTCAGCGCAGCAAGGGCAGCTTCACGCTCGCGTGTTCGGTGCCGGCCTCGAGCCGCGCCCAATAGAGCCCCGAAGGCATGGCGCTGCCGCCGTCGTCGGCGCCGTCCCACGACACCTGGTAGTCGGCTGGTGTCTGCGTGCGCGAGGGAAGCAGCTCGCGCACAAGGCGGCCGCGCACATCGTAGATGCGCAGGTGCGTCACGACCGTGGCGCTGAGCGTGTAGGACAGCACCACCGGCAGACGCGCCGGCAGCGGCTTGGCCGACAGCCGCACGGCCACGCCGGTCACGGGCGGCGGCGTGAGCGTGTCACCCACCCATGCGATGCGGTGCACGGAGCCCGTGTTGGCGAATGCGCCGTTCCACTGGCTCAGGTACCAGAGCTGATTGTCGGGCCCCACGCGGAAGTCCGCAGGATGCGCCAGGTTCGTGGCCCAATAGGCGGCGTCGCTCTGGCCCGCCACGGCGGGCGCCGTGCTCCAGGAACCGCCCTGCTTGGACAGCCGCCACATGCGGCCGCTGTAGTACTCGGAGAAGAACAGGTCGCCGTGATACTGCGCCGGCCAGCTGGGCAGCGCGCCATCGGCGCTCTGATACGCGCCGGCGCTGATGATCGCCGCGCCGCCTTGCGCGGAGCGGTCGACCACGAAGACCGGAGCCGCCAAGGCGGGCTCGCTGCCCGTGCAGGTCGAATAGCCGGCGTTGCCCTCGCGCCACGGCCAGCCGAAGTTCGAAGCGGCCGGCGCCGCGCCCGCCGATGCGCCGGGCATCGCGAGCAGGTCCAGCTCTTCATAGGTGTCCTGCCCCACGTCGCCGATCACGAGCCAGCGGCGCACGGGATCGATCTGGAAGCGAAAGGGATTGCGCAGGCCGTACGCGTAGACCAAGCACTGGTTGCTATCGGCGACTGCGGCGTAGGGATTATCCGCGGGCGTGATCTGCGCGCGGATCGCCGCGCCCGGCCCCGGCGGCAGGCTCCGCACGTCGAGCCGCAGGATCTTGCCTTTGAGCTGGGTCACGTCCTGTGCGCCGCACGGATCGGCGTCCTCGCCCAGGCTCACGTACAGCATGCTGTCGGGCCCGAAGCGCACCGTGCCGCCATTGTGGTTCGCAGCCTGGTTCGGGATGTCGGTGATAAGCTCGTACGCCGAAGCGGGGTCGGCGGTCATCTGGCCATCGCCGGTGCCTGCAAGGTCGCCCGTGAGCGTCCAGCGCGTGATGTGCAGGCGCTGGGCGGTGAGCGTCTCGTGCGTGTAGAGGTAAGGCTTCACGGGGAAACGCGGATCGAGCGCAACGCCCAGCAAGCCGAGCTCACCACTGGTGATCACTTCGGGCACCGTGATGACCGGCGTGGAGAGCAGGGCGCCATGCGCGACGATCCGCACGGTCGCCTGCGCCTGCGTCGTGAACAGCAGCCGGCCATCGGGCGTGAACTCCAGCGCGCAAGGCTGGTCGATGCTGGATGCGATGATGGTGTCGGAGAAGCCGGTGGGCAGCGACTGCGCCGCCGCGGGCGTGACGAGACGACCAACAGCCAGGGCGGCGAACAGTATCGTGGCGATCGAGAGGATGCGGCGCATGGCGGCAGCATAGCGCAGACGGCTGCGTGCGTGGGATATTGCGCGGCACCGCGAACACGGCCACAGGCCATGCTTCGGCAACCCATTCTCCATCCCGGAGCGATCATGGCGTCCGCACCGCAGCCCAAAGCCTTCCACACGCTGGTGATCGGCGGCGGCGTCGCTGGCCTGGCCACCGCGTGGCAGCTCGCGCGCACGGGCGGTGAGCGCATCGGTGTGGTCGAACGCTTCCGCCTGGGCCACGCCCACGGCAGCTCTCACGGCGCCGGGCGTATCACGCGCACCTCTTACACCGACAGCGTCTACATGCGACTCGCGCAGCTGGCGCATGTCGAGGAATGGCCGCGGCTCGAACGCGACGCGGGCATGAAACTGATTCATCCATGCGACGGCGCGTTCTTCGGGCCCGCCGGCAGCGCATTCGACAGCTATGTGGCCGCGGCCGCCGAGGTGGATGCCGGCGTGGAACTGATCGACGTGGCCGAAGCCCGGCGCCGCTTCCCGCTCTTTCGCTTCCCCGACGCCGCAGGGGTGCTGCACGATCACACCGCCGGCGTGGTAGCTGCCGATGGCACCATCCGCGCGCTCGCCACGCGCTGCTCGGTGGAAGGCGTCTTCACGCTCGAGGAGACGCGCGTGCTGGGCATCGACCCTTCGCGCGATCCGATCGTGATCGAGACCGATCGCGGGCAGCTGCTCGCCGAGCGGCTGGTGATCACCGCCGGCGCCTGGCTGCCAGCGCTGCGGCCCGAGTTCGCGCCACGGCTCACCGTGCGCCGGCAGAGCGTGGGCTACTTCCAGCTCGATGCGCCCGCCGCGGCGGTGCAGCCCGGCGCGTTCCCGGTGTGGATCCACACCGGCTCACCGGATAACAGCTACGGCTACTACGGCCTGCCCGAGTTCGGCGTGGCCGGCATCAAGGCCGGGCATCATCAGACCGGTGGCGCCTCGCAGGATCCGGACGGCGATGCCGCCGCAGACGCCCAGACGCTCGCGCACATCCAGGCTTTCTTGCACGAACAACTGAGCGTTCCGGTGATCGCGCGCGTTCACGCGGAGACGTGCCTGTACACGAACACCGACGATGAGGACTTCATCCTGGGCCGCCTGCCCGGCGATCCACGCATCGTGATCGGCTCGCCGTGCTCGGGGCACGGTTTCAAGTTCGCGCCGCTCACCGGCCGCATCCTCGCCGAGCTCTCGCGCGATGGCGTGACCACCGTGCCCGCGTTCGAAGCCGCGCGCGAGCGCTTCGCGATCTGACGCCGCACGGCCGCGCACGGCCGCGAGTATCAGGGCGCCAGACGCTCGAACAACGCGCGTGCCTGCGCGTCGTCCGGATACCGCCGCAAATGCGCCTCCAACAGTTCGCGCGCGCGCGCGTGCTCACCGTGGCGCTCGGCGGCCTGCGCCAGCAGCACGCGTGCGTCGCGGTCGTCGGCGTACCAGGCGAACGCGCGCTTCGCGGCCGCCTCGCAGGAATCGGCGTCGCCCGCGCGGGCGCGCGCGTCGTAAGCTGCCGCGAGCTTCCCCTGCACGGTGGCTTGGAAGAGCGCGCTCGCCGTGTCGGTGGCGGGGATCGCTCGCAGCGCCGCGATGCCGGCATCGAGGTCGCCGCGGCGCAGTTCGCGCACGGCGTCCAGCAGCGCGCGCATCGCCGCGATATCCACCAGCGTCAGCTGCGGCTCGCGATGCGGCTGGAACTCCACGATGGCATCCACCCGCTGCCCGGGATCGCGCTGCAGGGACTCGAACGCGACCAGGTGCACGCTCGTGTCGCGATACCAGGCCGCGAATGCGGCATCGTGCGCCAGCGCGTAGTCGGTCGCGCGCGGCCATGCGTGGCGCACGATCACCGCGCCGGCCGGCAACGCCGGCTGCCGGGACGCCAGCGCCACGCGCACGCCGCGGGCAAAGCGCTGCACCTGCGTGAGGCGCGGAAAGTCGAACGCCGCGCCGTGATCGCTCCACTCGGCATCGATGAGCGGTGGCGCGCCCGGTGCCATGAGCACGCCGGCCAGATGCACACCCACGAACGTGAGCAAGACGCTGGGCCAGGCAGCCGCGAGCAGCGCCGAGCTGGCGATGCCCAACCCCAGCGCGGGCACGACGCTGCGATAGGTGGCCCACTCCGGGAAGTACGGCGCGAGTGGCACGCTGCCCAGCGCCCAGAAGAGCACTCCCCATGCGACCCAAGGCAACAGCGACCCGGTGAGCTGCCGGCGCCCGCGCGAAATGAAAACCACCGCGATGGCAGCCGACAAGCACGACACCACCCCCCAGATGAGCGTGCGATGGATGTCGCCGGTCTCCGGTGAATCGAAGGCATCCTGCAGCGTGCGCTGCAGCGACCACACCACTCGCGTGAGCCAGGGCGGCGCCTGTGCATCGGGCGGCGTGTAGGCCGTGAGCGGCAACTGGTGCGCCGAGGCACGCACCAACTCGTGCAGGCCCACGTACACCGCGAGCACCACCCCCAGCTGCAGCGCGAAGCGTCCACGCGCCGCGCCGCCGCCCGGCCAGACAAAAGGCACCAGCGGCAACGCGAGCGCGAGCGGCGCCGCGATCTCCTTGCAGAGCAGCGCCGCGGCGACAGCCACGAGGGCCCACGCCGTACGCCCGCGAGAGAGCGCGAAGATCGCCGCGCAGAACGCCACGAACACACCCAGGTCCTGCGCGCAGCTGGGCCATGCAAGCATGACCCGCACGCCCGGCAGCGCGAGTGGGAACACCGCCGCCATCGCCGCCGCAGGCGCCGGCCAGACGCGGCTGAGCGCGCGCTGCAGAAGCACTGCAGCCCCGGCGAGCGCGGCCGCATGCAGCAACGCGATCACGATCGGATGCGACAGCAGCAGCGGGCTCAGCAAGCCGTAGTAGGCCTGACGCGCGAGCGGCCGCCAGTACATGGGTCCGCCCCCGCCATCGAGCAGGCTCCACGGCCCCGAGAAGAACGCGTGCCGCAGGAAGTAGAAGTCGTCCGCGAAGGGCTCACCCAGCGGCGTGCCACGCGAGACCCACAGCACAGGCACGACCGCGGCCGCCACCAGCCAGGACCACAAGGCATGGGCAGACCGGACCGGCGCAGCGCCGGATGCGGGGACGTCAGGGGGACGCGGCATGGGAGCACTCTAGACCCGCGCCGGGCAAGGCTCCAGCAGGAGAAGATGACGCCGCAACAGCTTCGGAGCATGGCCTGTTGATTTATGTGTTACAACACATGTCAGGCGGTCGTCAATCCTTTGCGCCTCTCGCGAGTAAGCCGAGTCAAAGAATAGGCGATGCGCGATGATGAGTGCGTCGCGAGGCCGCAGATGGCCTTGGAGCAGCATCGCTGTTGCTTTGATGACTCCCCCCGTTCAGTTCAGGTTCGGCCGCAGCCGGACCGCACTTCAAGGAGAACAACGCTATGAAGTCTGCGCTTCGGCTGCTCGTCGCCATGCTGTCCCTTGCGGCATTCGCCGCTGTCGCTCACGCCGCCCCGGTCACCTACTCGCTCGATAAGTCGCACACCGAGGTGGGCTTCGAGGTCCGTCACTTCTTCAGCAAGGTGCACGGCAACTTCACGAGCTTCGACGGCACGATCACGTTCGACGAGGCCTCGCCCGCGAATATCGTCGTGAACACCTCGGCCGAGACCAAGAGCATCAACACGGGCAATGAGCGTCGCGACAACCATCTTCGCAGCGGCGACTTCTTCGCCGCTGATTCGTTCCCGCAGCTCACTTTCAAGAGCACCAAAGTGACGCTGGTCAAGAAGGGCACGTACAAGGTGGAAGGCGACCTGACGCTGCGCGGCGTCACGAAGAAGGTCGTGTTCGACGCGGAGTACCTGGGCGCCGGTTCCACGGGCATGGGCGTCAAGGCCGGCTTCAGCGCCACGACGGTCGTGAACCGCAAGGACTTCAACATCAACTGGAACAAGGTGCTCGACAACGGCAGCCTCATGCTCGACGACAAGGTCACGATCGTGCTGAACATCGAGGGTAACGGCCAGGAAGCGCCGAAGAAGTAAGCAGACCTCCCGCACTGCAACGACAAGGGGACCCGGAGCGATCCGGGTCCCCTTATTCGTGGTCCGGCGACCGGCTCGCGCCGCTACTTCGTGCCCTTGCCCGTAGAGGCCGCACTGGAGTCCGCTGGCGCCGCCGCCACCTTGTCGATCGCCGCCTGCAGCAGTGCCGCTTGATCCTTCGCGCCGAGCTTGATCAGCATCGCCAGCTGCTCCTTGGCGCCCTTCATGTCCTTGGTCTCGAGCAGCGCTTCGCCGTAGTACTCGCGCGCCTGCACGAAGTCCGGCTTGATGCGCAGCGCCGTGCGATAGGCCTCGAGCGAGTGCGGATAATCGCCGAGCTTGCGCGACGTGAAGCCGATCAGGTTCCACGCCTCGTGGTAGGTCGAGTCGATCGCCACGGCGTCACGGCAGTCGCTGAGCGCGCGCTTGAAGAGCTTCTCGGCGTTCTTCTGCTTGCCGGCTGCTACGGCTTCCTTGGCCTTGGCGACATCGTCGTAGGCATTGCCGTAGTGCTGCTCGGCCTGCTGCCGCGGCGAGAGGTCATTCCCGTTGCCGGGCACGCCCGCCGGATTGTTATTCGTGGGGCTGGTCGGCGCCTCGGGCTTCTCGGTGCCGGACGAGAACGCGGGCGCGGCGATCAACAGCATCGCGAGCATCAGGTACCAGGGGCGGATGCGCATCGAAGAATCCTCATGGGTCGGAAGCGATCGGGGACAACCTGCATGATGCACCTCCCCCGGCGCCGCGGCCAGCACTTGCGTGCAGGGGTCGCCGCAACCCGGGCCGCAGCGTACACTCCAGCCGAACCCCTCCCCTTCGAGGCCCACATGACCCCCTCCCATCACGCACTCGAGACCGTCCCTGCCGACCGCCTGTCCATGCCGGACTTCGCGGGCCTCTTCATGCGCGCCTACTCGGACTACCTGGTGCCCCTGCACCTGGACGAGGCGGCCGTGGCGAGCATGATCCGCAACTGGGACCTCTCACTCGCCGACTCCCGCGTGGTCCTGAGCGCGGACACGCCGGTCGCCTTCGCCTGTCTGGCGATTCGCGGCGAGCGCGGCTGGATCGGCGGCATGGGCGTGCCTCCCGAGCATCGTGGACACCGCCTGGGCGAGGTCGCGATGCGCGCCGTGCTCGATGCGGCTCGCCAGCGCGGGCTCGCCCGTGTGGGCCTCGAGGTGCTGAGCGGGAACGACATCGCCCGCTTGCTGTACGAGCGCCTGGGCTTCGAGGCCACGCGCATGCTCGACATCTGGTCGCTCGATCCGCTGACCGGACAAGCCCGCCCCGCGCGAGCGATCGAGACCTGCTCGGTCGTCGAGGCGCTTTCGGCGCCGGCACCCGGCCGTGCGCCCGAAGCACCGTGGCAGCGCGCGGCGGCGTCGATCGTGAACATGCAGGCGCACGGTGCACCGCTCGAGGCATTCGCCACGCACACATCAGGTGTCATCGACGGGGTCGTGATCCTGGCGCGCGCAGGCGGCCGCGCGTCGGTGCTGGCGCTCGACGCCGTGCCCGAGGCCACCGACGCGTTGCTCGCCGCGGCGTCTGCGGGCATGCCGCTGCGCTATGTGAACGTGGCCGAGGACGATCCGCACCGCAGCGCGATCCTTGAGCGCGGCGGCCGCGTGGACCTGCGCCAGTACGAGATGTGCTGGCGGCCCTGACACCGCGGCAGTCTCAGCGCACCGGTGCCGCGAGCGAGTCCCTCGGCGCCACGCTCGCCTGCAGCAACGCATGCGCATCGGCGCGGCACCGCTCGTTCTCGGCGCGCCTGGGCACGAGCGCGCACGCCTTCGCCGCCGCCGCCTCGGCCTCGCCGAGCAGGCTGTCGCGCAGGCTGTCGCGCGTGCTGTCGCGCACGTCGTCGCGCCTGCCGTCGCGCGCGCCGCTGCCGGCCTGGCTCGCCGCGAGCAGCGAGGCTGCGCGCCAGCGCCAGAGCTCATCGTCGGCCGGCGGCCTTGCCACCATGCGGGCACTGTGCGCGAGCGCCACGTCGAGCGCTGCCGCGCGCGTGGCGGCATCGCCCGCGGGCTGCATGAGGGCGGCGCGCGTGATGGCGGCCTCGCGCAGCGCGCGCATCTCGGGGATGGCCTGTGCGAGCGCCTCGGCCACCAGCAGAGCCGCGAGCACGAGCGAGACGCGCCGCGCGCGCGATGGCGGGCGCGCGGCCACATACGCGATATCGGGCACGGCGACTCCGGTGCACACGACCATCGCACCCAGAACCGTGAACGCTGCAGCGCCCGCCAGGCCGGTCACGTTGAGCGCGCCGGCGACCGTGAGCGCCAGGAGCGGCGGCGCCAGTGTTGCGCGCGCCACGCGATCGCCGGTGGATCCCCAGGCGCGCGCAAGGCATACGAGCCACGCGCTGCCCGTGACCACGCCCGCGATGCCCAATGTGGCCAGCACTTGAAGTGGCACCGCGTGCGCGTGCAGCGGAGTTCCCAACGTCTCACGCATGCCAGAAGCAAGGCCGGTGGCGCGGGCCGCCTGAGCGAACAGCAGGCCGAAAGTGTCAGGGCCGCCACCCGTGAGCAGATGCTCGCGGGCGATCTGGAGCGCCACGCGCGCCAGATCGACACGCGCGGGCAGCGAAGTCGCACCGGCCGATGTGTGCTCGATGGCGCGCGCGAGCACGCCAGCGCGTGCCACGAATGCTGCCCAGAGCAGGGCCGGTACCAGCGCCAGCGCCGCCGCCCGCACCGCCCGCATGCGCGATGTCGTATCGGCTGCACTTGCCATCACGACAGCAACGATCACGCCGGCCGCCCCCGCCAGCCAGGCACCACGCGAGAGCGTGGCCACCAGTATCACGGCGATCAGGCCGATCGCGGGTCCCAGCCAGACCAGCGACACCTTCGGCCGGGCCGCGCGCGCGACGGCTGCCGAGAGCGCCGCCGCCATCACCACGCCAAGCAGATTCGCGTTGCCAACGCTTGCTCCTGGGCGCAGGAACACGATGCCGCCTGCGGGATAGCGCGCCACCTGCTCCCATGCGAGTGGATCGCGGCCCGCGAGCTGAGCCAAGGCATAACACGCCGCCATCGCGCACGCACCGAGCCACCATGTGAGCGTGCCCTCACGGGCCGCGGCCTGAGCGTGCGTGCGCCGCGACCCGGCGTACAACCCCGCCAATGAAAGCGTGGTGAGCACGCCTTCACGTTGTGAGATCTCACCGAGCAGGCTCAGATGCGGCGCCGTCGAGCGCAATGCCGAGATCACACTGGCCAGCACCCAGGCCAGCACTGCGAAGTCGAGCGGTTGCGCGGGGCCGGCGCCCTGCGGAGACCGGCGATCCGCGTCCCACTCCAGCAGCGCCCATGCGAGCAAAGGCAGCCCGAGCAACCGCAATAGTGCCGCCTTGAGCGGCATGAACGGGTCGAGCGCCCCGGGCAGGAACGCGAGCACGCTCGATACCAGTGCCAGGCGAACCGCCCACAGCGGCGCGCGGGCTATCGGACCACCGCTACGCGCTGCACAGCACTGTTGCCATCGCGATCGCGCACACGCACGAAATAGATACCCGGCGGTGCCGCGCGCCCATCGGCGCCCGCGCCGCTCCAGAGCCAGTGGCCACTCGCGGCGTCGGCCGAAGTCGCGCCCGAGATTCGGCGGCCGCGCGCATCGAGTACCTCGATGTCGAGGTGGCCCGCCCCCCCACGCCAGGATGCCTGCACCGGGCCGCGCGCGGGATCGGGGGTGAGCACCAGGTGCAGGGGCGCGCCTGGCACCATCGGCGGCGACGCCACCCCGACGGCGCCCGTCGGAGTACCGATGAGTCGCATGCTCAACGCGCGCGCCGGCACTTGCGTCCACGCGCCATTCGCGCTCCTGCGCGCATACAAAGGCCCGATGGCGTTCTGGAAGTCACTGCTCTCGGCACCGGTGATCACGCGGGTACGGAAACTGTAGTCGTGCAGCGTTCGCAGCAGCACCCAGTAGTCATGATCGGGCATGAGTACCGGAAGCTGGTCGAAGTCCGTGTGCGAGACCCACTGCGGCAGCGCTGGCGGCTGACCGAAGGTCGCCGCTGCCGCCGTCGCCGCGAATACGCCCACCGGCAGCGCCTGGACTCCGTCCGCGATCTGCACCACACCGGCGGGGCGGGCAAGATCCGCCGAGAGCGGATCGTCCATCGCGAACTCGCACCACGACAACTGCAGCGCGACCGGCACGCGCACGCGCTGAGCGATCTCGTACCACGTCGTATCCAGCACACTGTTCGCGGTCATCACGCTCTGGCCGAGCACGAGCGCCTGGGTGGCCGCATCGCCCGCGCACGTGCCATACGAGAGCACGGGGTGCGCGCCGGGCAGCGGCACGCGGGCCGCGGGCGTGGCGATCGGGTAGGTCCACGCCGAAGGCATGCTGAGCGGACCCGAGTGATCGTACGAGATACTCTCGCCGCCGCTCAGGAACGAGGGTCCGTTCAGATCGAGCGCGTAGTGAGCGGCCGGAGGATCGGCCAGATGCCCCACACGCCTCGTCACGACGGGACGGCTGCCCAGGTCGACGCGCAGGTGGTTGATCTGGAGCGCCGAGATACTGTACGGAAACCATCGCAACGGAACGCTCGACGCGTCGGCCGTCTGCGCCGCGGCGTCCCAGACGACGATGCGCGCATCGGCTCGATCGTTGTAGACCGGTTGCACTCGCAGGCTGCAAGCTTGGACGTTGGTGGTGGGATCGAAGGGTTGCGCGACGCCCCAGTACCGCGCCATCGGGAACACATCGTTCGCGGGGCTGCAGACGAGCGCGCTGTCGCAAGAGTCGGCTGCGGCCACGCCCGAAGCGCCCCCGCGCATGCCAGCCGCCGCGGCGAAGACCAACGCCATCGCGCCCAGGCTCGGCAGCGCGCGCAGCAACCTCCCAGGCGCGCTCATCGCACCACCGTCACGCGTTGCACTGCAGCTCCGCCTGCATCATCACGCATGCGCACGAAGTACAGCCCGGGAGGCGCAACGCGGCCGTCGGCCGATGCGCCACTCCAGAGCCAGCGGCCGCTGCGTGCAGCGGACAACGTCGCGCCGCTCACACGCCGGCCGCGCGCATCGAGGACGTCGATGCTCGCGCGCCCCGATCCGCCGCTCCACGAAGCGAACACGGCGCCGCGCGAGGGATTCGGCGAAAGCGAAAGCTTGAGCCCTGCGCCCGGCGCGAGTGGCGGCTGTGGTACGTCGACGCTCGTGAGCGGCGTGCCGATGATGCGCATGCTCAACGCGCGCCCCGGGATCGGCACCCACGGCGCGTCGGGTCCCGTACGTCCGCACAGGGGGCCGATATCGTTCACGAAGTCCGAGCTTTCGGCGCCCGACAGCACGCGCGCACGAAGCCGCATCAGATGATTCGTGCGCACCAGAAGCGCGTAGGCATGGCCCGATCGCAGCGACGGCTGCACATCGAAATCCAGATGCGACGTCCACTGCGGCAACGGGTCGAACGCCGCCGGCATGAGCGCTTCCCCTATCGGCGTGCCTGAGCCGACACCGCCCGCAGCGACGTCGAGCACCCGGACCAAGCCATTGTTCACGTAGTAGTCGTAAGAGTCCGCGAACGGCGGATCTTGGGCGAACTCGGCGAATTGCATCGAGACATTTGCGGGCACCTGGAAGGGTTGGCAGAACTCGAACCACGACGTGTCGAGCGCCGCGTTCGCCGTCATCACGCACTGCGCGAGGAGCAGAGCCTGCGCGGCAGCATCTCCAGGACACACGCCAAAGGAGATCACCGGATGCGGTCCCGCGACCGGCTGCCGGACGCCCGTGACGGTGGAGTACTCGAGCGCCCCGGGAACGGATGCCGGCCCCGCATGGTCGTAGTAGACCTGCTCACCATTCGCGAAGTAGTAAGCATTCGAGAAGTCGATCGCTAGCCGGCTTCGCGGCGGATCCGCGACGCGGCCCAGCCGTTTCGTCACGACCGGGCGCGATCCGAGATCCACTCGCAGGTGGTTGTACTGCATGTGCGATGCGTCGTAGCTGAAGTAGCGCAGGACCGGCGTGCTGGCATCGGGCGCGCCCAAGGCATCATCCCAAGCAAGGATTCGGAAATCGTTGTGGTTGTAGCCGGTCATCACCCGCAGGCTGCACGACTGCACGTTCGTCGTGGGGTCGAACGGCTGGGTGAGTCCCCACTGCGCGGCCAGCAGGTACGCATCATTCGTGTTCGAGACCACGGGATCGCACAGCGCCGCAGCCGTGTCCGGAACGCTCTGCGATCGCATGCCGGCCGCAGCGGCGAAGATCAGCCCCAGGACGACCAGCGACGGGATGAAACGCAGGGCCCGGCGAAAGCGATGCCACATCGGGAACTCCTTACGAAGACGGCGAGGGCGGCTCCTCGCACGCATCGAGCATAGCCCGCCTGCCGGCTTGCCGAAAGGGCGTTCAGCGCCCCCGGGAAGGAGCCCGGGCGAGCCGCAGCAACGCCCCGCGCGGGTCGTGCGGGCCGCCCGTGGGCAACGACGCGCCGCGAACGAGCACGTACAGCGCGCCATCGGCGCTCACGCGGAGATCCACAGGACCGGGCAGCAGCGTCTGCGCGAAAACGTGCGCGTGCGCCGGAGCTTCGGGCGCAAGCCAGCGGATCTCGCCCCGGCAGTAGTCGGCGAAGAAGTACCGGCCCTCCCACTCGCGACCGAAAGCCATACGTTGCGGCGCATACCAGGCGCCACCGGTGATCGCGCAACCTTCCGTATGGTTGTACGCGAAGACGGGCGACATGAAGGCGGTGTCGCGCGCGGTGCCCTCGTGCAGCGGCCAGCCGTAGTCACCGCCGGCGACGCCGTCGTCGATCTCCTCGGCCTTGCTCCCGCCCACATCGTTGACGAACATCCGCCCGGTCCCCGGATGGATATCGAACGTGAACGGGTTGCGCAGGCCCCGCGCCCAGATCGCGCGATAGCGGCCGGTGGCGATATGCGCGAAGGGGCCATCGTCGGGGACGCCCCCCTGCGGCGTGATACGCAGGATCTTGCCGGCGGTGGACCGCAAGCTCTGCGCCGCTTCGCCTAGCTGCCCCTCGCCCGTGCTCGCGTAGAGCATGCCGTCGGGGCCGAAGCGCAATGCGCCGGCCACGTGCTGATGCGCGCTCTGCGCATCGCACTCGAACAGCACGCGCAGCGAACCCGGCACCATGGAATCGCCGGCGGCGGTCACGCGCGCGATCACGCTGTGGCGCGCGGGCGCCTGCGCCGTGTAGCACACGTACACGAGGGAATCGCGCGCGAAGGTGGGACTGAAGGCCACGCCGAGCAGACCCTCTTCCTCGAACGCCACCGTCGGGAACGTGCCGAACGCGCGCGGCAGCAGCTGGCCGCCGCGGATCACGCGCATACGACCCGCCTGCTCGCAGACGAACACGCGGCCATCGGGCGCGATCGCCATGCTCACGGGGCTGTCGAGCCCGCGCACGACCACGCTCTGCTCAAAGCCCGCGGGCGGCACGGGCGCGGGCGCAGCCTGCACACGGACGACTGCGCCGAGCGCCAGCAGGCCCGCGACGGCAGGCCACTTCACCCGCGTGCGACTACCTCCCGCCATCGTCATCGGCACTCCAGAGTGACAGTTCTGGCCGCCGCGCGAGGCGCCCGTCGCTCGTGCGCTGACCACGCAAGCCGGCCGCGATCCAGGAAGCAAGATGCTCGCACATCCACGCCCACTCCACCGCGATGCGTTCGCCGAGCGAGGCCGCGCGCATGGGCGGCAACGGCTGCTGCCAGGTCGCATCGCTGCCTGGCAGCGCCAGCGCGTGCGCCAGCGCTGCAGCGATGCGCGCGTGCCCAGCGGCGTTCGCATGGATGCGATCGGCGGCCCACAGGCGCGTGTCGACGGTGACGGGATAAGGCGCGAAGTCGACCAGCACCGCGCCGGTACGCGCGGCCGCCGCGCGCACCTCGCGCGCCAGCGCCTGCACGCGCGGCGTGAGTGCGCGCGCCAGCGGCATGACGGGCGCCAGGTCAGGCAGCGTGAATGTGAGCACACGCGCGCCATGCGCGATGCCAGCGGCGAACATCGCTTCAAGGTCCGCGGCGACCACGCGCGCATCGAACCGTGGCGCGAGCAGGTCATTGGTGCCCGCGAAGACGCTCAGCAGGTCCGGCTGCATCGCGAGCGCCGGCGCGAGTTGTTCGGCGCGAACCTCGCGCGTGCGCTTGCCGCGCACGGCGAGGTTCGCGTAGAGCAGGCCGCCGTGTGTCTCGTGCAGCCGCTGCGCGAGCCGATACGACCAACCGCGCAACTCGCCGCCTGGCGCGCGGTCCTCCATGCCTTCGGTGGAACTATCACCGATCGCCACATAGCGATACGCGCGTCGCTCACTCGCCGGCGGCGTCACCACGTC
This sequence comes from Candidatus Eiseniibacteriota bacterium, assembly GCA_025360715.1. GTDB lineage: Bacteria > Eisenbacteria > RBG-16-71-46 > RBG-16-71-46 > RBG-16-71-46 > CAIXRL01. The sequence continues at coordinate 37,525 of JANYBS010000089.1, forward strand.
ACCGGCAGCGCCTCGAGACCGTGAAAGTGATACGTGTCGCGGTAGCGCGGCTGGCCATTCAGCCGCAAGCGCGGGAAGCGCTGGAATAGCAGCGGCAGCGCCATCTGCATCTCGAGCCGCGCCAGCGGCGCGCCCACACAGAAATGGATACCCGCGCCGAAGCTCACGTGTGGGTTGGGCGCGCGGCGCGGCCGGAACTCGTGCGGCGCCTCGAAACGCGCGGGATCCGCATTGGCAGCACCCAACAGCAGGCCAATTCTCTGCCCGCGCTCGAAGCGCGTGTTGTGAAACTCACAGGGCTCTAAGCAATAGCGCGTGAACAGGTGCAGCGGCGGATCGAAGCGCAGCAGTTCCTCCACACACGTAGCCGTGGCGGCGGGATCGGCGAAGGCGAGCTGCGTATCGATCTCGCGCTCGAGCAGTGTCTTCACGCCGTTGCCTAGCGCGTGCACGGTGGCCTCGTGGCCGGCGTTGAGCAGCAGGATGATCGTCGAGATGAGCTCGGCTTCCGAGAGACCTGCGTCATTCTCGCGCGCGTCGAGCAGCATGCCCACCAGATCGTCGGCGCCGGCATCTGCGCGACGCGTGCGCAGCAACTCGCGCACGTACGCCGAGAACTCATCGGTGGCGCGAGCGGCTTCGCGCTCGATCGTCTCATCGCGCCGCGCCTGATAGATCGCCACCATGTCATGCGACCATGCCAGCAGCTGCGGCGCCATGGACTCCGGCACGCCGAGCATGCCAGCGATCACGCGCACGGGGATCGGCATCGCGAAGGCCGTCAGCAGATCCGCCTCGCCCTGCGGCGCGATGCCATCCAGGCACTGGCTCGCCACGTGCGCGATCCGCGGCCGCAGCTTCTCGATGACGCGGCCAAGGAACGCCGGATTCACGAGGCTACGGATGCGCGTGTGCTCCGGTGGTTCAAGCTCCAAAAGCGAATGGCGCTCGAACGCGGTCACGCTCGCCAGGTGCGCGGGCGGCTCCGGCCAGCCCAGCTCGGCGCGAGAGACCACCTGCGTGACCTGCCGGCCGAAGCGCCTGTCGCGCAAGAGCGCATTCACATCGGCGTGGGCGGCGAAGCACCAGTAGCCGTACTGCTGCCAGAAGAACATCGGCGCTTCGGCATGCATGCGCGCATACGTGAGCGCGGGCGCCTGCACGAATGCGTCCTCGCGCGGGTCCAGAGTCAGCACCCGCGTCGCTGCGTCGAACGCGAACGTGGCCGACGCGGTCGCTCGGGCGCCGCTCATGCGCCGGCCGCGGTGGTCACGCGTGTCATCTGGCTTGCTTGATAGCGCCAGCGCTCGCGCGGCGGATGCGCGGCGAGCACCGCCTGGCACGAGCCGAATGCGTAGCGCGCGAGCATGCGGCGCAGCTTGCGCTCGCAGTCCGCGATGCCGACGTAATACTGGAAGCCGCGCAGCCACGGCAGCGCCATGCGCGGCTGGTCCACGTCGATCTCGCGCGGGTGGATGTACGCCATGACCGGGCGACTCGCTCGGTGATTCTGCGCGAAGCCGGCATCGGTGAGTGAGTCCGGGAACAGCCGCAAGTAGCCGCCGCCCGAGAACGGGATCGCGCGCCCGGCCACGTCCATGACCGAGACCGGGAAGAGTGTGAGCGTGCCGTGGTCGGTCTCGAGCCAGCACGCGTCGCGCGAGAAGCCCGCTACGCCGCCGTGCGTGCGAGCGGCCGGCACGATCGACGTATCGATGGTGAAGCCCAGCTCGGCCAATATCGGATACGCCCAGAAGGCCTCGCGCGTGATCGAGAACCCCGGCGCGCGGAACGTGACCACGCTCTGGCCCGAGACATCTTCGAGCAATTTCTTGGCGCGATCGATCTCGGCGCGGAACGCCTGCGGCGTCTGTTCATAGACGAGATGATGGTGATAACCATGGCAGCCCACCTCGTGGCCTTGATCGGCGATACGCCGCACCATCTGCGGGTAGCGCTCCGCGATCCAGCCGAGCGTGGGGAACGTGCCCTTGGCGCCTGCGTCACTGAGCAGCTGCAGGATCACATCGGTGTCACGTTCCACGCGCGAGGGCGCCGCATTCCACGTGGACGGATCCGCCCACGGCGTCTCGACGGCGCACACATGGAACCATTCTTCAGTGTCCACGCAGAATGCATTCAGCGGGCCTGCCGTGCGATCGCTCACGCGTCAGCCCTGCGCGCGGTCGGGCCGGGGAAAGCGCTTGATCACCCTTGCGGGATTGCCCTGCACCATCGTGTAGGGCGGCACGTCCGAGAAGACGACCGAGCCACTGATCACCACGCTCGCCTTGCCCACGCGCACGCCGGGCATGACGACGGCGTTGATGCCGATGAAGCAGCTGTCTTCGAGCACCACCTCTTTGACGAGGTTCGGGATCAGGCCGGTCTCGCGCAGGTGATGCGGCGCCTTGAGGTGAGTCATGATCACCGAGCCCGCCGCGATGCGCACATCATTGCCGATGGTGATGTTCTCGGGATACGCGGTCTCGACGATCGCGGTGGGATCGATGAACACGCCGCTGCCCATCTTGACGCCACGCATGCGATGCAGCACCAGGATCACGCCGCGCGGGGCGATGCGCACGAGCAGGCCGAGGAGGTAGTTGCGAAAGAGATAATTCAGCGCGAGCGTGAAGGGATTCGTGCCGCGCTCGCGGGAGGAGACGAATACGTCCTTTAGCGCGCCGATGCGGCCTCCGGCCGCGCCTGAAGTGGCTGACGGGACGGTATTCGACGCGTTTGAGGGGTGCCCGGCTTGCGTCGACCCCACGCCTGCCTTCGCGCCGTGCTCGAGCGCCTGCTGCACGTCGCTCTCGCGGACGATCGCCAGGTGCTTGAATAACGCCACGTCGAGGCCCTTCTCGTCGATGAGCGCGCGGGCCTTCTTGGTGATGACCTGGGCACCGTTGCCGCCGCTGGCGGCGCTGCTCGCGCCAACCGCGGGCGCAGCGGGCGGCGGCACGACCACCGCGAACGGTGTGTCGTGGATACGCGCGGCCAGCTCGCCGACCGCGATCTCCTCGCCCGCCGGGCAGACGATCTCGACGTAGCCCTCCACCTCGGCCTCGATCGTGTAGACCGTCTTGGCGGTCTCGATCTCGAACAGCAACTGCCCGGCGCGCACGCGCTCACCCGGCGCCGCGTGCCAGCGCACGAGCGTCACGATGTCGTCGTTCACGTTCTCCCTGGGCACCAACACCGACGCGGGCTCAGCCACGTGTCACCTCCCGGATCTTCTGGATGATCGACTCGGCCGTGGGCAGCGCTTGTGCTTCGAGCGGCCGCGCCGACGGGATCGGAACCGGCGCCGCGCTCACGCGCGCCACACGCACCGCATGCGGCAGCGCGAGTTCGGCGACCTGAGCCAGGATCTCGCTGCCCAGGCCGGCGAAGCCCTGGCCTTCCTCGGCCACGACCAGGCGCCTCGTCTGCATCAGGCTTTCGGCCAAGAATGTCGCGTCGAACGGATAGAGTTGCGTGGGCAGGAACAGGTCCACCAGCAACTCGTCTTCTTCGAGCACGTGCAACACCGCGCGCTCGGCTTCCACCGACAGCCCGCCGATCACGACCAGCGTCACGTCGGCCGGCCCTTCGGGCTGGAGCCGCGACGTGGGGAATCCCGCGCTGTCCTGCAACAGCTGGAAGCCCGGCGGCGGCGCGGCGTCGGCCTGACACGCGTAGAGCAGCTTGTTCTCCACGACGAGCGTCGGCAGCGGCTCCGCCTTTCGCAGCGCGGCATACAGCGCCGCCGGGCTCATGCGGTGATGCAGCGCCAGCACGCGCGTGCCCGGCGCGCCCACGAACAAGCGCTCCAGGCTCTGGCTGTGGGTGGGACCGTAACCACGATGGCCGCCCATGGGCGTGCGTACCGTGAGCGGTACCGTCACTTGATGGCGGTACATGCCCGCGAACTTGGCCGCGTGATTGATCCACTGATCCGTCGCCAGCGACAAGAAATCGCCGAACATGATCTCGGCGTACGGCCGGTAGCCCGCGAGCGCGAGGCCATTGCCCACGCCAATGATCGCGGCTTCTGAGATGGGCGCGTTGCGCACGCGGCCTGGAAACCGCGCGCTCAACTCCGCGGTGGCTTTGAACGCGCCACCATAGGGTGATTCCACGTCCTCGCCGAACACGATCGTGCGCGGGTCCTCGGCAAGCGCGCGCTCGAGCGCATCGCGCACCGACGTGACCACGCGCTGCTTCTCGAACGCCACCTTCGACCACACTGGTGCGGCCGCGCGCGGCGGCAGCGCGGGCATGGCGCCGTAGGGAGCAGCGTCGGCGCGCTTCACGGCCTGCGCCAGGCGCTCGTCGATCTGCGCGAGCGTGGTTCGCACCCACGCGTGATCGGCGTACCGCGCGAGCAGCAGGTTCAAGGGATCGCGCTCCTCGTAAGCCGCGATCTCGGCGGGCGCGCGGTCGTCGTCGCCCTTGGAGTGTGCGCGCAGGCGGTAGGTCTGCACGACATGGCAGTGCGGGCGGCCGCTCGTGCGCACGCGCGCGACGCTCGCTCCCATGCCGGTGACCAGTTCGTCCCACTGCCACGTGGCGCTGCGCGACGTGCCGATCCCGAACGCTTGGAAGCGCGCCTCGACGTCGCCTGCGAGCGTCTGGGTCCGCGCGGTGGACTGCGCGTAGCCATTGTCCTCGAGCACAATCAGCAGCGGCAGGTCCCAGCGCGAGGCGATGTTCAGGCTCTCGTAGAGCACGCCTTCACCAAGTGTGCCGTCGCCGATGCATACGACCGAGATGGCGTCGTGCTTGTCGAGCTGGTGCGCCAATCCAAGGCCCGTCGCGACAGGGGCGATGCCGCCTTGCACGCCGTTCGAGAAGAAGCGCTTGTGCTGCAGATGCTGGCTGCCGCCCAGACCGCCGCACACGCCGCTGTCGCGGCCCATGACCTCGGCGATAAGCCCATCGACCTCATCGCAGTACGCCAGGAAGTGCCCGTGGCAGCGGTGGTTCGAGAACCACGTGTCGCCCTCTTCGAGATACGCAGCGATGGCAGGCCCGGTGAACTCCTGGCCGATGCACGTGTGAACAGTGCCGAAGAGCTTGCCCTCGGAGAACAGATGCAGCAGCCGCAGTTCGGTGTACCGGATCGTCAACGCCTGCCGCAGGACGCGCTCATGCGCGGCCAACACGCGCGCATCGTCCAGATCGGGAACGAATGTCTCCGGCGACATGAGGTTCGGCAGGTTCCTTCCGGGTCGGGAACAGGGACGGCCGACCACGACCGCCCCACGGCTGAGCGGAGACTAGTCTAACTGCACTGGGCGTGAACTGTCTTGCCGCGCTGAGCCAGCCGGGGTCATCGGCTTACCCCCGCGCCCGCGCCAGCCGGCGACGCGCCCGACAACTGCCCTCTTGCCCGGCTCGCAGGGGCGTGTATCGTCCGCCGCGCTTGCGCCTCGCCGTCCCCCCACTCCCGCCACCGAGGACCCGGATGCTCCCACGCCGCTTGCCGTCTGCTGCCCTGCTCGTGTTCGCTGCACTCTCGCTGCTGACCCTGCTCGCATGCTGCCCGCTCGCCGCCCGCGCCGACGGCGGCGACCCCGACGACCGCACGCCGAAGTCCATGGACGGGGTGTCATTCCTCATGGTGGGCAATGGCGCGAACCCGCCGGCCACCAAGCCTGATGGCAAGTGGGACGTGAACAACCCGCCCGGGCCGCACCGTGATGTGACGATCGATACGCGCACGGGCACATGGATGAGCGTGGACTTGAGCCCGGACGGCAAGGAGATCGTGTTCGATCTCATGGGCGACCTCTACGTGATCCCGGCCACGGGCGGTGAAGCCAAGGCTCTCACGAGCGGCCTCGCGTGGGACGAGCAGCCGCGCTACAGCCCCGACGGCAAGCACATCGCATTCACGAGCGACCGCGCGGGCGGTGACAACATCTGGGTCATGGACCGCGATGGTTCGCACCCGCGGCAGGTGACGCACGAGAGCTTTCGCCTGGTGAACAGCCCGGTCTGGACACCCGACGGCCAGTACATCGCCGTGCGTAAGCACTTCACGTCCACACGCTCGGCCGGCGCGGGCGAGATCTGGCTCTACCATTGGATGGGCAGCGACGGCGTACAGATGACCAAGCGTCGCACGGACCAGAAGGACGAAGGCGAGCCGGCCTTCTCGCCCGATGGCCGCTACCTGTACTGGAGCATGGATGCCACGCCGGGTCCGTCATTCGATTACAACAAGGACGGCAATGGCCAGATCTATGTGATCCGCCGGCTCGATCGCGAGAGCGGCGAGATCACGCAGGTCGAAGGCGGTGCCGGCGGCGCCATCCGCCCCACGCCGTCTCCCGACGGCAAGAGCCTCGCGTTCATCCGCCGCGTGCGCGGCCAGAGCGTGCTGTACGTGATGGACATCGCCTCGGGCGCCGAGCATCCGGTGCACTCTCCCATGGAACGCGACATGCAGGAGGTCTGGGCGGTGCACGGCGTGTATCCGGGCATCGCGTGGAGCCGCGATTCGCGCACGATCGTGTTCTGGGCCAAGGGCGGCATCCATCGCGTCGACGTGGCCACGCACGTGGCCTCCGACATCCCGTTCCATGTGAAGGACACGCGCCGCATCACCGACGCCGTGCGCTTCGCTGTGGCGGTGCGTCCGGATTCGGCCGACGCGCACATGCTGCGCTGGGTCGGCGTCTCGCCGCAGGGCGACCGTGTGGTGTACTCGGCGCTCGGCTACCTGTTCGTGAAGGCGCTGCCGAACGGCGCGCCCAAGCGCTTGACCACGCAGAGCGACCACTTCGAGTTCTATCCGTCGTGGTCGCGCGATGGCCGCTCGATCGTGTATGCCACGTGGAATGACGATGCGCTCGGCAGCATCCGCGTCGTGCCCTCCACAGGCGGTGCGGGCCGAGTGGTCACGTCGCATCCCGGCGACTACGTGGAGCCGTGCTTCTCGCCCGACGGCAACACGGTCGTGTATCGCGCCACGCAGTTGGGCGGCCTGTTCTCGCCGCAGTGGTCGCGCGGTCCTGGCATCTACCGCGTGCCGGCGAATGGCGGCGCCTCGGCGCTCATCACGCAGGACGGTGCCGCGCCGCACTTCGGCGCGCGTAACGATCGCGTGTTCCTGGTGCGCACCGCGGGCGCCGATGATGACGAGCGCTCGCTCGTGAGCGTCGACCTGAACGGCGCCGATGTGCACACGCACCTGAAGGGCGTGTATTTCACCGAGGCGCGCCTCTCGCCCGATGAGCGCTGGATCGCGTTCCGCGAGAAGTACAAGGCGTGGGTGATGCCCTTCGTGTACGCGGGCCGCCCGGTGGACGTGGGGCCAAGCTCCGGCGCCGCGCCGGTCAAGCTTCTCTCATCCGATACCGGCGACTTCCTGACGTGGGCGGGCGACTCGCAGTCGCTGCACTGGTCGCTCGGCGCCACACTCTACACGCGCGCGCTCAAGGACCTGTTCACGTTCGCGCCCGGCGCGCCGGATTCGCTCGCGGGCACGCCGGCCACGAAGCAAGCGATCGGCTTCCGCTACGCATGCGATCAAGCGAAGGGCGTGATCGCGCTCACCGGCGCGCGTCTGGTGACCATGAAGGGTGACGAGGTCGTCGAGGACGGCACCATCGTCGAGCGAGACGGCCGCATCACCGCGATCGGCCCGCGCAGCAGCGTCACGGTGCCGGCCGGCGCGCAGGTGATCGATGTGCGCGGCAAGACGATCACGCCAGGGTTCGTCGACGTGCACTGGCACGGCGGCATGGGCAGCGACGAGTTGATCCCGCAGCGCTCGTGGATCGACTATGCCTCGCTCGCGTTCGGCGTGACCACGCTGCATGACCCCTCGAACGACTCGGGCGAGATCTTCACGCAGGGCGAGATGCAGCGCGCGGGCAGCGTGGTAGCGCCGCACATCTTCTCGACCGGCACCATCTTGTATGGCGCCAAAGGCGACTTTCACGCCGATGTCGACAGCCTGGGCGACGCGATGATGCACCTGCGGCGCATGCAGGCGTATGGCGCGAATAGCGTGAAGAGCTATAACCAGCCTCGCCGCGAGCAGCGCCAGGAGGTGCTGGAAGCCGCGCGGCAGCTGGGCATGAACGTGGTGCCCGAGGGCGGCGCGCTCTATCCGCACAACATGACGATGGTGATCGACGGCCACACAGGCGTGGAACACGCGCTGCCCGTCGAGCGCGTGTACGACGACGTGGTGCAGCTGTGGAGCCAGACGAAGGTCGGCTGGACGCCCACGTTCAACGTGGCGTACGGCGGCCTCGACGGCGAGCACTATTGGTATGCCAAGACACAGGTCTGGGCCGACACGCTGCTCACCAAGTACGTGCCGCGGCGCGTACTCGATGCGCGCGCTCGCCGCCCACAGACCGCGCCCGACGACGAATGGAATCACATCGCGGTGGCCGAAGAAGCCAACAAGCTCCACAAGGCGGGCGTGAGCATCCAGATGGGCGCGCACGGCCAGCGCGAGGGACTGGGCGCCCACTGGGACATCTGGAGCATGGTGCAGGGTGGCATGACGCCCCACGAGGCGCTCAAGTGCGCCACGATCGGCGGCGCCGCGTACCTGGGGTATGACCACGACATCGGCTCGCTCGAGCCCGGCAAGCTGGCGGACCTGGTGATCATGGACAAGAACCCGCTCGTCGACATCCGCGACACGCACAGCCTGACCATGGTCATGCTCGATGGCCGGCTCTACGAGACCGCCACCATGAACGAGATCGCGCCGCGCAAGAGGGCGCGCGGTTCGTTCTGGTGGGAGGCTGAGCAGAAGGAACTTGAAGCCGTCCGCAAGTGATCCGTCGTCTCACTCGCGCGGGTGCGATGCACGCGCACACGCACGTTCTTATTGCCCGACATCCCGCTTCCAAGGAGGTCTCATGCTGCGCCGCGCCGTCTTGCTAGGGTCGCTGCTTGCGGCGATCCCTGCCTTCGCCGCCGTCGATGACGTTACGCCGGGAGGATTTCTCGTCCACCACCGCGTGACCGTCCATGCCGCTCCCGCGCGCGCGTGGGACGCGCTCGTCACTCCGAGCCTCTGGTGGAGTCCGGATCACACGTGGTCGGGCGACGCGAAGAACCTGTCGATGGACGTGCGTCCTGGCGGCTGTTTCTGCGAGAAGCTCGCGAACGGCGGTGTGCAGCATCTTGCGATCGTGTACGCCGGCAAGCCCGAGGTACTCCGCATGGCCGGTGCGCTCGGGCCTCTGCAGGGCTCCGGCGTGGCGGGCGCGCTCACTTTCGCGCTCAAGGCGCAGGGCGATTCCACGGTGGTGGACATGACCTACAGCGTCGGCGGCTACCTGAAGGGCGGCCTCGACAAGATCGCGGCTCCGGTGAACGGCATGCTGGGCGAACAGATCGAACGCTACAGACGCCTGGTCGACAACGGCTCGCCTGCGTTGAAGTGAGGCCTTGGGACGGGCGCGAACTCATCGGATTGCCGTCATCTACGCCGGCGACATCAAAATCGGCCTCGTTCTCCTGAGCAGGGGTCGAGCGCTTGCGGTTCCATCCGATACTCGATGAGTAGCCCGTTGTGCGCCCCCCTTGCGCGCGGGCCCGTGAGTGACGGAGGACCATGCACGAACCGGCGCCTATCGCCGCGAGCCCCGCGGCACGACAAGCACAGGCGGTCCGCACCGCGTTCACGCGCGTGCTGCTGCCTGCGGCTGCTCTGTGTGCCGGCGCGCTGGGCAGCATGTCGTTCGTGCACGACGCCCGGCTGCGTACGGTGCTCGACAACGTCCACTGGACCGTGTCCTATTCGGCTGCGGCGTGGCTCGCGTGGATCGGCGTGTCGGTCGCTGACGCGGGCACCGTGCGCACTCGGCGCTGGTTCGCCTGGGGCCTGAGTGCCTATGCCGCGGGCCAGGTGCTCTGGGACATCCAGGTCGCAGCCGGATGGAATCCGTTTCCCGGACCGTCCGACGCGCTCTATCTCCTGCTTGGACCCGCCGTGGCTGCCGGCCTCATCGAAGCGATGCGCGCGCGCATCTCCGGTGGCGTCCTGCGCTCGGCCATGCTGGACGCTGGCGCTTTCACGGTCGCGAGCATCGCACTCATCCTTGCGCTCTATCTGCCGCTGCGGCACGACTCGAGCCTGCTACAACTGACCGTGCTCGTGCTCTACCCCGTGGGCATGTTCGCAGCGGCAGGCCTGGCCTTCATGGTGTTTCTCACGCTGCGTCTGCGGCCGGCATTCGGAAGTGTCCTTCTGTTCGCAGCGATGTCAGCGAACGGCTTGCTGTGGCTGCGCTGGAACGCGCTCACGCTATCGAACGCACTGGGCACCGGTACACTTTTCAATGCATGTTTCTCGGCCGCAGCACTCGCCGCGGGCGTTGCCGCCATGACATGGGACGCCACGGCGATCCGCACACAGCGGTGGAAGCAACACATGCAGAGCGCGTTGCATGCGCTGCCGACGCTGGTGGTGATCGCGGCCGCGGCGGCCGTGACCATCGTGAATGCTCAGCCCACTTCGGCGCTCGTCACGGCGTGCGCCACCTACGGCGCTGGCCTCGTGATCGTGCTCGCGCTCGCGCGGCAGCACCTGATGTTCCGCGAAGAAGCGCGGCTGCGTGATGCGGAGTCGCAATTCCATACCCTGTTCGAGTCGGCGACCGACGGCATCCTGGTCATGGATGGGCCGCGTTTCGTGGCGTGCAATGCCGCGGCCGAGCGCATGTTCCGGATGTCGCGCGAGGAACTCTGCCGGCTGACGCCCATGGACCTCTCTCCCGAACGGCAAGCCGACGGGGCTCGTACCGCGGAGAGAGCTCCGCAGATCCTGGAGCGCGCATTCGCGGGCGAGAGCCAGTTGTTCCCTTGGAACCACCGGCGCGCAGACGGCACTGTCTTCGAAGCCGAAGTCCGGCTCGATCGGGTGCAATTGCCCACAGGCAACCTGCTCCAAGCCGTCGTGCGTGACGTGACCGAGCGCAACGCGGCTGAACGCCAGCGCCAACTATTGGAGGAGCAGTTGCGCCACTCCTCGCGGCTCGAGGCCGTGGGTCGGCTCGCCGGCGGTGTGGCGCACGACTTCAACAACATCCTCACGGTCATCCTGGGAATGACGGATCTGGCGCAGAGCCGTCCGAGTGTCGACGAGCAGCTGGGCCGCGACCTGGACGAGATCCGCCACTCCGCCAAGCGCGCGGCGCGGCTCACGTCACAGCTGTTGGCGTTCAGCCGCCGCCAGGTGATCACGCCATTGCCGTGCGATCTGGATCAGCTGGTCGAAGGCTCGCTGCAGATGCTCCAGCCGCTGCTCGGCGAAGACATCGAGCTCAGCCTCACCTGTTCCGAAGGCGAGTCGACTGTGCTCGCCGATCCCACGCAGATCGAGCAGGTCCTGATCAACCTAGCGGTCAACGCGCGCGACGCGATGCCGCTGGGTGGCCGCCTCGAGATCGAGACGTTCCCGTTCCACGTGAGCGAGGACCGCGCGCGCGCGGCCGGCGTGCAGCCCGGGCCATACCGCTGTCTGCAAGTCCGCGATCACGGTACCGGCATCGCACCGGAGCTCATGGAGCACGTGTTCGAGCCCTTCTTCACCACCAAGGAGCTCGGGCGCGGCACCGGCTTGGGGTTGGCGACCACCTACGGCATCGTGCACCAAAGCGGCGGGTTCATCGACCTCATCTCCCAGGTCGGTGCGGGAACCACATTCCGCGTTTACCTGCCGTTGATCGACGCTGCTGCGGTTGCCGCACCGGCTGTGGAATCCCATGCGGCAGAGCCCCAAGGCGGCTCGCAGCACATCTTGCTGGTCGAGGACGAACCCTCGGTGCGCGAGCTCACAAAGCGCTTGATGGAGGCGCAGGGCTACCGCGTCACCGCGGCGGAGTCCGGTGAGCAGGCCCTCGCGCTCGTGGACTCGAGCGCGCTCACGTTCGACCTGTTGATCACCGACGTGATACTGACCGGCATGAGCGGCCGTGAATTGCAGGAGCGCTTGCGCGAGCGCATCACAGGTCTGCGCGTCGTGTACATGTCGGGATACACCGACAACATCATCGCCCCGCATGGCGTGCTCGAGCCGGGCACCTGTTTCGTGCAGAAGCCGTTCACGAGTGCCGCGATCGGCGCCACCGTGCGCGAAGCGCTACAGGCGCCCACGAAGCTCGCCGCCTGAACGCAGGGACGCTGCGGGGCGCTGCGGGGCGCTGCTAGACCGCGAACGCCTCGGGTTCCCACGCCAGGCCCAGCTCGCTGGGCGGAGCCATGTAGCCGAGCAACGCGCTCGCCGCGACGACGCTCGGGCTTGCCAGGTAGCCTTCACCGCCCAGTCCCATGCGGTTCGTCCAGTTGCGGTTGAACGTGGTGATCGCCTTCTGCCCCGGCTTGAGCGAGTCCGGCCCCTGCCCAAAGCACGGCCCGCACCAGCTCTGGCGGATCTCGCCGCCGACCGAGCGGAACACGTTCGCGATGCTCTGGCCATCCAGGCGCGGATCAGGATGCTCGATGCGCTCCTTCACGCCGCCGGAGCCCGGGAAGATCACGAACGGCTTCACGGCTTTGACGTAGCCGCGGCCTGCGGCCGCCCGGATCACCAGTGCACCGGATAGCAGATCGTCGTAGCTGCCGTTCGTGCACGAGCCGATCATCGCCACATCGAACGTGAGCCGTTCTTTTGCAACCTCGTCGGCTGCGAAGGCATTGCCGGGGCTGAAGGGCTTCGCGATCATCGGCTGCACGCTCGAGAGTTCGAGCACTTCATCGATCTCGTACGCGGCCTGCGCGCCCGGCGCGATGCGCGGGTACGGCAGACCCGTCATGCCCTTGGCGTCGAACCATGCGTTCGTGATGTCGTCGGGCGCGAAGATGCCGTTGAAGCTCTCGGCCTCGGCCATCATGTTGCAGATCGTGTTGCGGTACGCGATGGGCAGTTGCTTGCCGGCATCGACGAACTCCACACTCATGCCCTGCGACTGCTTGGCACCCCAGCGGCGCAGCAGCTCGAGCACGATGTCTTTTCCGGTGACCCACGGCTTGAGCTCGCCCGTGAACACCACGCG
>JANYBS010000136.1 GCA_025360715.1 Candidatus Eiseniibacteriota bacterium
CCCGATTTTGTTGGCGCGCCCCGCTTTCCGCCGGGTGTTCAGCCCTTCACGCCGCCCAGCGACAGCCCGCTCACGATGTAGCGGTTCAGGGCCACGAAGAGCACCATGACCGGGACGCACACCAGCAGGCTTCCCGCGGCGTAGTTCGCCCACTCGGTCTGGAACTGGCCCGCCAGGCTCTCGAGTCCCAGCGGCAGGGTGTAGAGCTCCTGGCGCGAGATCACGATGCGGGCGACGAGAAACTCCGACCATGCCGCCATGAACGAAAACAGCGCGGTGATCGAGAGCGCGGGGGCGGCCAGGGGCAGCGTGATCCTGTAGAACGCCTGCCACGGCGAACAGCCGTCGATGAGCGCCGCCTGTTCGAGCTCGACGGGGATCGTGTCGTAGTAGCCGCGCATGGTCCACACGCAGAAGGGGAGCGCGGTGGCGGTGTAGGCCACGACGAGTCCCGCGAATGTATCGAGCAGGTGCAGGTTCTTCATGAGCACGTAGAGCGGCAGCATGGTCATCGTCGCCGGGAACATCTGCGTGATCAGGAACAGGTACAGGCCCGAGCCGCGGCCCGGGAACCGGTAACGCGAGAACGCATAGGCGGACGTGGAGGCCAGCGTGACGCCCAGGATCGTGACCGCGACCGAGACCACGAAGGAGTTGAGCATCCACGTCAGGAATGGCTTCTCGAACAACATCGCGTGATAGGCCTTGAGTGACGCGCCCGGCGGGATGATGGCGAGGCTCGTGGAATACAACTGATCGGACGGCCGCAGCGAGATCGTGATGATCGAGAGGATCGGGTAGATGGTCGCAAGTGCGAACAGCGCCAGGAACAAGTGCGTGATCACGCGTGCAAGTGTCCAGCGGTCGGCGCGAGGGGTGTTCATGCGGACTTCTCCTGCGCGGCGGTCTGCCGCATCACCTGGATGACGAACCCGAGCAGCAGGATGAACACGACCACCGAGAATGCAGCCGCGTACGAATAGCGCGAATAGGTGAAGGCGACCTTGTAGATGTAGGTGACCAGGATGTGCGTGGAATCCGCCGGCTGACCGCCATTGGAGACCAGCCAGACCACGAGCGTGTTATTGAAGGTCCAGATGGTGCCCAGCAGGATCGCCGGGATCAGTACGGGCATGAGCGAGGGCACGGTGATCTCGCGGAACTTCTGCCAACTGCTCGCGCCGTCCAGGTCGGCGGCTTCATAGAGCTCGCCAGGGATGCTCGTGAGCCCGCCCAGCGCGACGACCATCATGAACGGGAAGCCGAGCCACAGGTTGGTGATGATCGGCGCCACGAACGCCCAGAACGGGTCCGATAGCCACGGCACGGGCGGCAGGTGCAGCCACTGCTTGAGAATCAGGTTCACCGCGCCGTATTCGTAGTTGAACATGCCGCGCCACGTGAGCGCCGAGATGTACTGCGGCATGGCCCACGGCAGGATCAGGATCGTTCGGAAGAACGTCTTCCCCTTCACCGGGCCGTTGAGCAGCACCGCGAGCAGCACGCCGATCGTGACGTGGCCGATGATGTTCACGCTCGTCCAGATGAGCGACTTGCCGAGCATCTGGTAGAACACCGGCTCGGCGAGGATGAGCCGGAAGTTCTCAAGGCCCACGAACTGGTGGTTCCGGAAGTGGTAGAGACTCATGTTCCGGAACGCGAGCCAGAAGTTGTAACTGAGCGGGAAGAGCACCACCGCGAGCATGACCACGATCGCGGGCAGCAACAACTTATAAGGAAAGGACCGGCTGGCGCGGAGCATCAGATCCTCAGTGCTTCATGCCGGCGATCTGTTGCACGGCCGCGGCCTGCATCTCCTTGGCCGCGTCGGCGGGCTTCTGCGAGCCGTTCATGACCTTCTGCAGGCCCGGGCGCATCGTGTCCCAGATCACGCGCATCTCGGGCACGACCGGCATGCGTTTGCCGCCGTCGAAGCCGGCTTGCGACGCTTTCAAGATGGGGTCGTTCTGGATCGACGCATCCATCCACGCCCTCTTGTCGCTCGGCAGGACACCCAGCGAGACGGCGTCGAGCAGCTCGGCCTCCGCCGAGGTGAGGTACGAGATCACGTCCGTCACGGTCGCCATCTCGGCGTCCTTCACGTTCACGTTGATCGAGTAGCCTTTGCTTGCGGTCATCGGCCGGCCCGGATTGCCGTTGGGCAGCGCCCAGATCGGTGCCACACCCAGATCGATGCCGGCCTTGCGGTAGCTGGACCATGACCACGGACCGTTGATGATCATCGCGGCCTTGCCCTCTTTGAAAAGCGTCTCGGCGATCTGGTAGTCGCTCTCCTTGGGCATGATGCCCTGGGCGTTTTTGAGGTCGGCCAGGTAAGCGAGCGCATCGCGCATGGGCTGCGTGTCGAGCGTGGGGATGCTCTTGTCGTCCATCACCCAACCGCCGAAGCCGGTGAGGAATGGCGCCAGCCAATAGGGCTCACTCACGTTCATCGCAAAACCATACGAGCCGTCGTGCGTGAGCGTCTTCGCGGTCGCCAGGAACTCGGCGGCGGTGCGCGGCGGCACCGGCACGAGCTTCTTGTTGTAGACGAGCATCAGGTGGTTGCCGACCTGATCGGGCGCGGCCCACAGGTGGCCGTTGAGCGTGTCGAGCGATTGCGGCACGAACCGGTCGAAGAAGCCCTTCGGCAAGGCAGCATCGAGCGGCTTGATGAGCTCGAGCTGGGAGAGCGGGCCGACCTGGTCGGACGGGCCGAAGATGATCTGCGGGCCGGCGCCGCCACCGGCTGCCGTCTGGTACTGCTGGCGCAGGTTCTCGGTGTCGTAGGGCACGCTCTCGATCGTCACGCCGGGATGCGCCTTTTCATAGGCGGCGACATTCTTGGTGAAACGCGTGCGCTCCTCGGGGTCCATCTGCATCCAGATCACGATCTTCTTCGGGCCCGCGCTCTCCTTCTTGCCCGCGCAACCGGTCAGGAGGAGCAGGGCAGAGAGCGTCACCACGACGAGGCGGGCAAGGGAGCGGGACGTCATCGGAGTCCTCCGGTCAGGGCGGCCGCGGGAGCGGCGCGGGACTTCAAAAAGCGAAGCGGCGCGCGTTCGACCGCGCGCCGCTTCGGATTCCAGCGGCAAGGGCAGCCGCCGCGTCAGGGCATGATCACGAGTCGCTTGGTTTGTTGCGAAGCGCCCGCGGAGACTCGCACGAAATACAGACCCGGCGCAAGATGCCGGCCGCGTTCATCGCTACCATCGAACGCGATCCGGTAAACGCCCGGAGCCTGCTCGCCATCGACGAGCGTGCGCACCTGCCGGCCGCCCAGATCGAACAGCCGAAGCGCGACGTGCCCGTCGCTCTTGCCACCGGGCAAGCGATACTCGAAGGTGACGCGCCCGTTCGCCGACGGGTTCGGCCACGGGGTTGCCAGTTCCAGCGTGTGCGGCGTCGCGGCCGTGGGGTCGACCGCGACCGGCGGGCCTTGGAACGCCGTCGTCGTCTGCCCGGCATTGTGGAAGCAGCTCGCATCCGAGATGCCGTTGGCCGCGACCGAGTAGGGTACATAGGCCATGGGCGAGACGACGAGCGCGACCTGCGTGCCGCCCGGCTGCAGCGTGGCGCTCTTCACCGTGAGCGTGGCCGTCGGGTTTCCGCTCTGGTAGACGGTGTACCGGGAAGCTTGGTTCGCCGTGGCGGCGTAGAGCGCCTCGTTGAACTGCAGCGTGATGACCGTGTCGTTGGGCGCAGGCACCGCCGAGACCAGCGCGGGCGCCGTGCGGTCGATGGGATCGGGATAGCCATCGCCGTTGGCATCGATCGAGACCAGCGTGCGGTTATCCAGGATCGGCGCGACGGCGCTGATATTGCTCGGCGCCTGATCGCCGCCCAGGCGGCCCGCGGGCTCGGGGTCGTAAGCAAGCGAGCCCACCACGCCGAGCGAGGCGTGCGACGGCACGCGCCCGGCGCCCAGGCCATAGAGCACGCTCCACGGGATCGCGAGCTCGCTGCCGCCGTTCAATCCGAAATTGTGATTCGGGTCGAAAGCCTTGAGGATCGAGTCGGAATAGTTCGCGGTGGTCGTCGCCGAGAGGATCTTGAAGAATGACTGGCTGTCGAACGCGCCTTGATGCTGGTAGGCACCCAGCTCCCAGTCAGGCTTGAAGCCTGGCGCCGTGAACTGCGCTCCACGCGCCCACGCATTGATATTGCGCAGGTCGCTCTGGCCGTTCGGGCCGCCCGGATCGGTGTCCAGGTAGAGGATCCACGAGTTGGCAGTGACGACGCCGCGCATGCCGAGATACAGGTACGTGCTGTCCCAGGTCGCGGTGATCGTCTGGATCTCGTTGGTGATGTTGCTCGAACTCGCGTTCCACTGCGAGTCGAACGAGTCCGCCACGGCCACCGTGCACGTGGGCCACTCGCTCGGGTCGAAGCGGCCATCGAGTGTGATGAGCGTGGGCGGGCCGTACGACACGAAGACGTTGCCGGTGTTCGTAAGCGCCAGCACGTTGTTGCCCGCGGCGTCCTTGACCGCGCCGGCGGCAAGCAGCAGGCGCATCTGGTTGTGGTCGGGCAGTGCGACGATCGCGTTGTGGATCGCGGTCGAGACGCTGATCGTGAGTGTGGAAGAGTTGCCGACCGTGCTCACCGCGCAACCCGCGCCCAGCGTGACCTCGGCGCCGCCATTATTGTTGTCATCGAGCGCGATGCTGCCCAGCACGACGCTTGCGGCCTGCACCGGCTCGTCGAAGGTCAGCGTGAGCTGCTTCGTGGCGGGAAAGTACGTGCCGCTCACCGGCTCGGGCGGCAACTGGTCGCTCAGGCCGCTCGAGAGCGCATCGAGTTCCGCCACATGCCCAGTGCTGTCGGGCGGCGACGCGTAGCCGCCGTAGAGATAGAACTCGAACTTCTGCGCGCCCTGGATCTCGTCGATCTTCGAGAGCGTCGTGGCGAAGTTGATGTTGTGCTGCGCGCCGCCGTTGCCCAGCACGTAGGCCGCGGTCGCGCCCGTATTGGGATTGCGCTGGCCGGCGTAAGTCTTGTTATTGCCGCCCCAGACGCGATCCATGTGCGCGTTATAGAGCAAATCGACCAGATCCGGCGTGAAGCCGCTCTGGATGTACTGCGTGGTCGCGCCCACCTTGTAGACACAATCCAGATAGGGCTGGCCCAAGCTGAGCTTGACGGTCTTCTTCATGCTGCCATGGGTGAAGGTGGCCTGCACGGTGCTGCCCGAGGCCACGTCCACATTCATCGCATACAGGTCGTTCTGGTAATTGGGCCCCACATCGGAGAGGCCGGCGATGTGGTTCACGTCGTTGTAGTCGCCTTCGGTGCCGGCCCAGTAGGCGTCGTCCACGCCGATCACGGAATAGTTGTAGTTCGAGCCCTTGGCGAAGAGTTGCGTGCAGCGGCCGCCGATCGATTCGAACACGGCGAAGATGCGATCGTTGTAGACGATCATCTCGTTCTGCCCATCGCCATCGATGTCGCTCAGAAACGCGCCGGTGGGGGTGGCGTACAGGCCGCCGGCCCAGCGCGCCGCCTCGGCGTACGGACGGGCGTTCTTGATGTGCGAGGAGTACTGGCGCTCCCAGCCGCTGAGCGCGCCGCCCAGCGCATCGTGCCACGCGGTCTCGTGCAGGTTCGCCATCATCACGTAGTAGCCGGCTTCGCGGATGTTGTTGTTGGGCGCGTTGCCCAAGGCGAGATTCGCGTCGCTCCAGATCTGGCCATGGTTCTTGCAGCTGCCGTTGCCGCCGCAGGCGCCGCTGCCATTGCCGCCGGTGGAGTACGGCACGTAGCCGGCCCAGTCGCTGTACCACGCGTTGTTGTTGCCGCCGTACCCGTTCACATCGCCGATGCCGTAATACGTGCCGTACGTGGGCTTGAATGTGTCGCCGTTGAAGTCCGGGTTGTTCAGCGCGGGGTCGAGCTTCCACGTGTGCAGCCACGCGCTCTCGGTCGCGCACTTCTGGATCATCCACTGGTAGGTCGTCTGCGCGTTCGGGAACGTTGTCTCCCAGCCGCCGACGCCGGCGGCCATCTCCCAGTCGTCGGCGTAGACCACCAAGCGGAACTGGCCGTTGCCCGAGCCGGCTTCGCCCGTGAGTACCGCGAGCGCGCCCGCACCGTCGCCGGTGTGAAGCTTGCCGGTGAAGTTGCCGTCGCGCGGGATCAGCCGCAGGCCGTTGCCTTGCAGAAAATGGATCTGGTGGCTGTTGTGACCATTGCAGTGCGGCGAGTCATCCACGATCACGCCGTTGATGCCGTGCGCCTGCCAGTGCGCGCCGGACCAGTCGATGACGCCGGCGTTCGGGTAGGTGCTCGGATCGAGGAACGTGCGTTCGGGTACCCACGCCACATGCGGCGCATAGTTATAGCGCGTGGTGACCATGGCCACGTCGCGGTCGATGGCCCAGTCATTCATGGAGCCTTGCAAGAACGGCATGATCGGCTGGCCGTAGGCCGACGAGACCATGTCCGCCCAGCCCGCGGTGACTCCCGCGCGCAGCCAGCCATTGAAATCCAGCGCGTCACCGTTCTGGTGGTTCCACTCGGCCGCGGTCTGCAACAGCGAGGCAAGGTGGAAGTTGCCGGGGACGTTGTTCGCCTCGTGCACCTTGAGGACTTCGTCAAACCCGCTCGAGGCCTCGGCGCCGGAGCGGCCGTGGAAGACGTCGGAGTAGGCGAGTCCCTGATTGCCGTGGTGCACGAACGCCACGTTCGCCGTGTAGACGTTCGCCTGCTGGCCACCGAGCGGCGCGACGAGTTGGTCGAGCACCGTGCCGTCCGGGGTGAAGGTCACGATCGCTGCGCGCACAGGCGCGGCGCCATCGGCGGGCAGTGCGGCTGCGAGCCAGCCACGGTCGAGGTGCGATGCGAAGCGCGCGCCCAGAGCGGCCGGTGATGCCTGCGCGTTCGTCGCGGCTGCCGCGCCGGACGCACCCAGCAGCACGATGCGATCCCACGCGATCGGTGCCGTGCCGTGAAGTGGCGAGGGCATGTTCGTGTTGGCGCCGGCGCCTTCATCGAGCAGTACGGCGACGCGTATGCCGTTCTCGGTGAAATGGTCGGCACCGTCGATGATGCCCATGGGCGCCACGAGGCTCACGCGCAACGTCACGTCCTCGGCGGTGGGGTCGCAGTAGAACGCCAGGATGTTGCCGGCGCTCTGCAGCGGGCTCGCGCCGCCATGGACCTGCCCGACGGCCACGACCGAGGTGGACTTCCATGCCTTCGCGTCGGTGAGCAGCGCCTTGGCGCGTAGCGACAGGGGCGCCGTCGCCGCGGCTGCCCAGACAGGAGCGAGAGCCAGCAGTGCCGCGAGCGGTAGCGCGGTCCACAGGGTGTTCGAACGCATGGAAGATCCCTCGAGGGTGGGCCGGGCGCAAGGGGCGCCACAGCATGAAGACACACGAAAAGTGTAGAGGGCGCGCTCGGCGAGGGTCAACGCAATGTCATTCCGGCAAGGTGGAAATCTGCACCCGCCCGCCACGCTGTCAGAGCCACTGCCAGCTTGGCGGAATAAATCTGAGCGCAGCCGCCGGCGCGCTTGCCGCGCAAGTCGCGAAACGCGGCGCCTGCGCGAGGATTCGGCGCGGTCGCCAAGTGCCACGCTGCTGCCACGATGCTGGCACGCGTGATGCGGCAGTGAGCGTGTGCGCTGCGCGTGCGCAGCGGGGAGGTGGTCATGAAGATCGTCTTGGGATTCGATGATTCGCCCCATGCGCAGGCAGCCCTGTGCTGGATCCGTCAGCAGAACTGGCCTACCGCGACCAAGGTGATCGTGGTCTCGGCAGTGCGTGCCCCGGTCACGGCGTACGCCGAGGTGTATGCGCCCGCGGTGCCGTACCCGGCCGAACTCGTCGAGGAGCTGACGCGTCATCACGAAGAACTCACGATGCGCGCCGAGCGGGAACTGCACGAGTCTGGTCTCGAGACCGTGGCCAAGGTGCTGCAGGGCGATGCGCGCGAGGTGCTGGTGGATGTCGCGCGCGCAGAAGGCGCGGAGCTCATCGTGGTCGGCTCGCACGGCCGCACCGGACTTGCCAAGCTGGTGCTCGGCAGCGTCGCGTCATATGTCGTCTCGCACGCGGACTGCAATGTGGTGGTGGTCAAGAAGCTCTGATCGCAACCGGGAAGCGGTGCGGTCAGTCAGCAGCTCGGCGCGATCTTCTCGCGACCGCTGCACCGGGCGGAGTGCATCGGTGCAGTGCCTGCGCCCGCGCTGTGTCCTCAGGGTTGCCCCCTTTAGAGCGGACGCCGCAGCCAGAGCCGCGCCATGTAGGGACCACCCGCGGGCGCGGTGTCCTCGGCGGCTTCGCTGCTCCAGCCTGGAAACGCTGCGGCGAGTTCGCCGCGCTGCAGCAGGAAGCGAGGGTGCCGAGGGTGTCCAAAGACCTCCTGGCCCGCGCGGAATGTCTCATAGACGAGCGACCCGCCCGGCCGCACGGCCAGCGCGATCCACGGCAAGAGCGGGCGGTAGAGGAACCGAAACACCATCACCAGGTCCCAGCCCTCGCCCGGCGGCACCGGGCCGGCTTCGAGATCGACTTTGCGCGTGCCGAGCGTCACACCGTGGCGAGCGGCGAAAGCGTTCGCACGAGCGAGCGCGATGTCATCATGGTCCCACGCGTCGACCTGCCAGCCGCGCAGCGCCAGGTGCACGCCCTCGCGGCTGGAGCCGCATGCCAGGTCGAGCGCGCGACCGGGCGACAGTTGCGGCGCGATGTGCGGCACGATGCGATACAGGAACTCCGAGGGCCGCCAGAGCAGCGCTGCTGGCGCGGTGTCGGTCAGGCCGTCCGCGAGCGCCGCAAGAGGCGCAGCGAGCCAGCGCACCGCGCGATAGTTGAGCGCGGCCAGGGCCTCTGCCGCTTCGCGCGCGTCGGGCTCGCTCTCGTGCACCACGAGCACATGCGCCTCTCGCGGCGGCAGTTCGGCGCGGCGGAGCGCGTACTCGGAGGTGCTCATGCGCCCGGCCCCGCGCAGATGGCCGCGCGCGAACGCTACTTCGTCACGGGCGTCGAGCACGATCCAGCCGGCGGGACGTGCGGCGGCCTCGTCCACGGAGCAAGGCTGGGGCGGGAGCAGGGGATAGGCGCACATGGCGCCACTCTAGCAGGCGCCGCGATGAACGCGTGTGGCACCACGGGCAGCCGGCGCACAATCCGTCCGCGCACATTCCGTCGTTGACCGCGTGCAAGCGCCGCGCTGATACTCTGGTCCTTCTGTGGACGGGCGT